>NZ_JBDNGD010000398.1:0-2233 GCF_041689495.1 Halomonas sp.
CCCATGCTGGCGGGCTCCCACCGCGGCACTCGGGTCGGCGCCTGCACCGATTGCCGCCGCTACTGGGCCGCCTATCGCGGCAATGACATCGACAACGAAGAGATCAACGAGGTAAACGACAAGCTGGTGCCCACCGTCGGCACCTGCTCGGTGATGGGCACGGCGAGCACCATGGCCTGTCTGGCCGAGACCCTGGGCATCATGCTGCCCAACAGCGCCACCGCCCCGGCCGTGTATGCTGACCGCCAGCGCATCGCCGAGCAATCCGGCGCCCAGGCCGTGCAACTCGCCAAGACCGGCGTCACCCCGACGCAGATACTCACCCCCCAGGCCTTCGAGAACGCACTACGCGTGCTGCTCGCCCTGGGCGGCTCCACCAACGGTCTGATCCACCTCACCGCCATCGCCGGCCGCCTCGGCATCGACATCGACCTCGAGGCCTTCGACCGCATGAGCCAGGAAACCCCTGTGCTCGTCGACCTCAAGCCCTCCGGCGAGGGCTACATGGAAGATCTTCACAGTGCCGGCGGCCTGCCCACCCTGCTGCGTGAGTTGGCCCCACTGCTGCACCTGGACGCCATGACGATCAACGGCCGCACATTGGGCGAAAACATCGACGCCGCGGTTCACCTAATCGACCAGAAGGTGGTGCGGCCGAGGGCCAAGCCACTCTACGCTCAGGGCGGTATCGCCGTGCTGCGTGGCAACCTGGCCCCCGCCGGTGCCATCATCAAGCAGTCGGCCGCCTCCCCCGAGCTGATGACGCATCGCGGGCGTGCCGTGGTTTTCACCGGACTGGAAGACTTGGCCGAACGCATCGATGCTCCGGACCTCGACGTACAGGCCGACGATGTTCTGGTACTGCAGAATATCGGGCCCAAGGGGGCGCCCGGCATGCCCGAGGCAGGCTACATCCCGATACCGAAGAAGCTCGCCGCCCAGGGCGTCAAGGACATGGTGCGGATCTCCGACGGGCGCATGAGCGGCACCGCCGCGGGCACCATCGTGCTGCATGTCTCGCCCGAATCCGCCGAGGGCGGTCCGCTCGGGCTGGTCCGCGACGGCGACATCATTTCCCTGGACGTGCGCGACAACCATCTCAGCCTGGAGGTGGACGACGCCGAGCTCCAGGCCCGGCGCCAAGCGTTTCAGGCGAAGACGTCCAGCGAGCCCCTGCTGGGCTACCGACGGCTGTTCATGGAGCAGATCCTACAGGCCGAGGAAGGCTGCGACTTCCGCGCCTGCCGCCCGGTATCCACCTGCAAGGTTCCTGGAGGCCATGAAGCCTGAAGGCGCTCTTGATATACTGGGTGAGCGTCGCCGGTCCAGGTATCGGCGAGCTCTCCATTCTGTCGATGCCCGGTGGGGATGCGAACATGAGTCGAACTGCAGCAACCCTCGAGTCGCGTAACTCCGAGACCACGGACCCTGCCGCGGTGGTCAGCGTCGACGACATCGTGGCAGCCGTGGAGGAGGACATCGTGCTCGGCCGCCTGCATCCCAAGGAGAGACTGGTCGAGGAAGCGATGATGGAGCGCTTCGACTGCAAGCGACACGTGGTCAGGCAGGCGCTCTTCCAACTCGAGAGCATCGGCCTGGTCGAACGCATCAAGAACCGTGGCGCCTTCGTCAAGAGCTATCCCCCCGAGGAAGTCGAGCATCTCTATGCCATGCGCGAGATCCTCGAGCTCGCCGCGGTCGAGGCCCTCCCTCTTCCAGCCCCGCCCGAGTGGCTGGCGGAGTTGGAGGACATCCACCGACGCTACAGCGAGGCTGTCGATGCCCACGACCTTCGCCAGGTCTTCCACCTCAACATCGCCTTCCATCGCACCCTGTTTCGTGCCGCCGACAACCCCTTCCTGTACGAAACGATCAACGAGTTCGCCCAGAAGGCCCACGGCATCCGCTTCATCGCCATTGCCGACAAGGATTCCCTTGCGCAGGCCCGCCGGGAACACCAGACGATGATCGACGCAATACGCGATCAGGACCGAGAACGCCTCGCCCGGCTATGCCGCGAACACCTTCTGCCTTCCAAGAACCGCTACCTGAGCCTATACCAGCACGCTTTCAAGTGATGGCGCGGTGAAGACGCCAATGGGTAGACTGCAAGGACTATCCCATTCATGGAGGGCGCCATGCCCCGGTCACTCGTCCACCTGAAGCCATGCACGGAATATGTAAAGGCAGCACCTGATAACCGGTATCAAGCTCAGTCAAACCTTGGAGTGAA
>NZ_JBDNGD010000399.1:0-4242 GCF_041689495.1 Halomonas sp.
CTCCAGAAAATGGAGCCTTCTGTGGCAAATGACAATTTTCTTGAGAAAAAGGGGCCAGAAAATGGACCCTTATCGACGCTTTTGGCGAGTTTATGTCTCCAGAAAATGGAGTCCTTACTAAGTTACCAGGGGGTATGTGGTTCTGGCCTCACCAACCAGCACCCACGATGCGCTGGGCACTGTGCCTCGCACCCAACCGGAACCATGCCGACACCCAACGACCCGGCAGACAACCATCCAGATACCGCCGGCATCGGCCGGAGTTGTGCTCAGGAGACACAGAGCGCCTCGACCCTGTCCGAACCTACCTCGACATTAACGACTCTCACAGGGCCTCACAGAGCGATCTACAGGTCCCAGGAGCACCAGAACAAGCCCGAGGCGGTGCGTGAGAAGCTGCTGCTGCGGAATCAGCTTGCCATGGACAACTTTTCCGGAAGACACCGATTCCTCCTTGGAAGGTGTGGGAATATCCTCCGTAACTAACTTGAACTCGTTATCTGATGCGTCGCTCATCTGGCCTGCCTTTCCACAAGGCGCGCTTGCTTGGGATCGTAGACATAGCCCTTTATCGTGCCATCTTTGATCCGCTCTACGGCTTCATCCACAATGGACAGCGGAACGAGGAACCACTCACGCGGGACAACGGGATTGCCGAAGCGGTCCATCATCTCGATGTCGAGCCGTGCGGGTTCAAAAATTCGGTGGATTAAGTTTTCGAGCTTGGTGCGGTTGATATTGAACAACTCGTAGGTCGCTACGACCTCAACATCCGCCATCATGAATGTCGGCTGGAGCCGCGCGCCAGCGATACGCTGCGCGACGCTCATGTTAGTGACCCCGATCTTGTGTATAAGATCGCGGTTTTCTGCGACAACCGGGTTATCGGATTTGCTGCGCAAGACATAGATCGTGCCACTAGCCTCGTCGCCGTCGATAGTATGATGCGCAAACAAGGGACCAGGGTCGGGATCAGTAATGCGTCTGCCTGCTTCGTCCTTATTCAGGGCGCGTTGAAGCGAGCGCATGAGCATGTTGCTCTCCGTGCCATTATCGAAGATCACGCGCAGCCTCGCATCCGTCCGCCCCTGTGCTGTGATGGTCGTTTCGCCCATCTCCGCGACATAAGCTTTCTGTCCGCCGACGATGAAGAACCGCCCTTGCTGTATATCGGCCTTCATCTCGAATGGCCGAGTTTTCCGCAGGCCGCTATCCAGATCGTTCTGCACTTGCTCGAAAAGAGGTTTGAACGTCCCAAAATCTTCGCATTTTTCGCGATTAGCGATTTCCTCGGCAGCCTTTTTATCGGCACTCGTCCGAACGTGTTTTAGCTCTGTGATCGGCGGGGCCTCGGCCTCGATGCCAAGCTCTGCAAGGAGGGCATCGTCATCCAACTCGTCGTTCGGCAAAAACGACGATGGTACTGACCCGGCCAGAAGTCCCTGATGATCGATCGGCTCGACCAGGTCCCGACAATCCGGCTGTTCGCGGATACGGTCAAGGCGAACGGCATACAGACGTTCGAAGATGTCACGGTCTTCGCCATGCTGCGGCGCTCGACCATGTTCTTCGACAAAGCGCTGGATTTCTTCAAATCCCGCAATAATACGCTCTTCGCGGGGTGTGCGGCTCTGCGCTGTCTTCTCCTCAACTTCAACGCCAAGCTCGGTCAGAAGAGCGTTGTCGTCCTCGGTGAACTCCTTAACCATTGGCAGCCTCCGCTTTCATGCGGGCAAGGAAGGCAACGCCTTCGGCCATTTTCTTTTCCCATGCGTCAGGCGATGTGATCGAGGGCAGCCGTCCGCGCTCCTGCTTGAATTTCACGGCGCGCCGCGCCAGGTCACGCGCTTCTTCGGGCGTGAGCTTTACTTTCTTGGCCGAGATGACGGCTTGAACCTGCTTCAGGCTTTCCTCGCTCATCGTCTTGGCGAGGATGGCATAGGCCTCGCTGAACGGGTTGATCCGGTCGATCAAGTCGATGTCGAGGTCGCGCACGTCCATCACGAATTTCCGGACACCGTAGATCAAAGCGGTGTTTCCACTCTTCTCGGAATCTTCGCCTTCGACCGCCGCTTCCTTGGCCTTCTGGGTGAGGTTCAGCGCCGCGATCGCATGCTGGCGCACGGCTTCCTGATCCCCTTCGTCAAGCTCGGGGTACTTGTCCTTGATGATCTTGCCCATGCGCACCTGGGTCAGCTCTTCAGAAACAAGCTCCTCGTCGAACAGCCCGCGCTCGACGGTAGTTTTGTCCTGTGCGAACGCAGCGATCACCTCGTTCAGGTCTTCCTGACAGATGCGCTCGGCTTCCTTGCTCTTCGGCTCGACAAGCCCCTTGATCTCGATCTGGAATTGGCCGGACTCCTCGTTGAAGCCGACATTGCACTCGCCTTCCTTGTATCCGCCTTCACCGTAGTCAAAGCCGGGGGCTGGTCCGCTATCCGGTTTCTTGGGCGTGAAGTTGAAACGCGGCGCGAGCACCTGCTCCATGAGCAGGCTGGCGGCGATGGCCTTCAGCGTGTCGTTCACGGCCTCGGTGACGGCCTCCTCTGCGGCATCCGGCTCTGCGATCAGGTTAGTAAAGCGGGCGCGGGCCTTGCCCTCGGCGTCACGGGTGGCTCGACCGATAATCTGGACGATCTCGGTCAGGCTCGATCGGTAGCCAACCGTCAGCGCGTGCTCGCACCAAATCCAGTCAAAGCCCTCCTTGGCCATGCCCAGGGCGATGATGATATCCACATGGTCACGATTATTCTTCTGCGCGGGGACCTTGAGCGCCGACGAAACCTTTTCACGTTTGACCGGATCGTCATCGACCAGATCGGCGATCCGCAGAACACGACCGTCCGACCGCTCCACAAGCTGGAAGCCTGTGGCGGGGTCCGTCCCCTGCCACGCGCCAAGTTCCTCAATGATGTGCTCAACTTCTCTGATCTTGTCCTTCGTGCTCTCGCGCGAATTGACGGATGGGATGTGGATGATCGTCTTCTCGGCGGGGTCTAGCACTTTCAGGATGTCGTCGGCATAGGCGCCGGAATAGAAGTAATAGCCGATATCAAGCGTCTTCAGATACTTGTAGCCATTCAGCTGCTCATAGTAGGTGTAGGAGACGGTGTCGAATTTCGCCTCATCATGGGGCATCAGCACGGGTTCGGTATCGCCCCGGAAATATGATCCGGTCATGGCGACGACATGTACCTTGTCCCGCGCGATCAGCTCGGTGAGTTGTGCGCCCAGCTTGTTGTCGGGGTTGGCCGAAACATGATGGAATTCATCCACGGCGATCAGGCGGTCATCGAAGGCCTCGACGCCGAATTTCTCGACAGCATTGCGGAAGGTCGCGTGCGGACACACAAGCACGCTGTCATCGCTTTTCAGGAACGCGCCCACAGAGTCGGCCTTGCTGCCGTCGGCGCCAGGCGCGTTGCAGAGGTTCCATTTCGGTACGACATGCCAGTCTGCCCAAAATCCAAAGTCACTGAGCGGCTCATCGGCAAAGCTCGACCCGATGGATTTTTCCGGCACGGTGATGATGGCCTGCCGAAGTCCCTGATTGTGCAGCTTGTCGAGCGCGATGAACATGAGCGCACGGCTCTTGCCCGACGCGGGCGGCGACTTGATTAGGAGATACTGCTCGCCCCGCCGCTCAAAGGCGCGTTCCTGCATCGGTCGCATACCAAGCTCGTTCGACTTGGTCGAACTGCCGTTGCGGGCATAGGTGACGGAAACAGACGGTACGGATTTATCACTGCTCATTTTTGTGCCTCGCCTGTTGTTCGGTCTTTTTCAATTGCTTTAATAAGCCAGCTCGGCGGATCGGTGATCTGGCTGTCAAATATATTTTCGGGAACGTCCCTCCAGAATTGGAGAATCGCAGCGGAAAACGCTTCAAGGTTCTCGTCGGTGACTTTCAAATTCTCATAGCTCGGAGAAAACCACATTTCTCCGATTTCCCCACGCATCGCCGCAAGGGGATGCTCCAGAAACTGTGGGTAGCTATTCGCCAACTCTGTGAGAGAAGGCCCGTCGCCGTGTTTGTGAACGTTCACAACAAGGCGGCATGCGTCCAAATCTGGGAAGAAAGCGGAATCCCTAAGAGACCAGCCAAAGCTTTCCAGCAACTCGAAGAGATCAACGATGTTCTTCATCCAAATGCTTTGCTTAGTCACGTCTCCATGATGCCAGTGCCGGACTTCATCAACCAGCCACTGCCGTAGGTTTTTCTCCCACTCGTGGAAGAACCCC
>NZ_JBDNGD010000400.1:0-2212 GCF_041689495.1 Halomonas sp.
CCGGGCCTGGCTGCCCCGCTGGCGGGAGCGCCTGGCCCGGGAGGGGGTCGAGACGGCCTCCATCGCTGCGCGGATGCATGCCACCAATCCGCTCTATATTCCCCGCAACCACAAGGTCGAGGAGGCGCTGACCGCCACGGCCGAGGACGACGACTTCGCCCCCTTCGAGGCGCTCAACCAGGTGCTGGCCGAACCCTTCACCGAGCAGCCCGGCCGCGAGGCCTTTGCCCTACCGGCAGAGCCGACCACGCGGGTGCTGCGCACCTTCTGCGGGACCTGAGGCGCCTGCCTGGCCGCCGCCAGGCCGACAAGATCTGCCCGACAAGATAAGAGACGAGAGGAGCACGCCAGCATGTCAGTCCGTGAGATTCCCATGGTCATCGACGGTCAGACCGTCCCGTCACAGAGCCAGGAATGGCGCGACGTGGTCAACCCGGCCACCCAGGAGGTGGTCGCCCGGGTGCCGTTCTGCACCGCCGAGGAAGTCGAGCGCGCCGTGGCCAGCGCCAATGAGGCCTTCAAGACCTGGCGCAAGGTGCCGCTGGGCAGGCGCCAACGCATCATGCTCAAGTTCCAGGCACTGGTGCGGGAGCATACCCCGGAGCTTGCCGCGCTGATCACCGAGGAACATGGCAAGACCCTGCCCGACGCCGAGGGCGAAGTGGGTCGTGGCCTTGAAGTGATCGAGCACGCCTGCTCGATCACCTCGCTGCAACTGGGTGAGCTCGCCGAGAATGCGGCAAGTGAAGTTGACGTCTATACCCTCAACCAGCCGCTCGGAGTGGGCGCCGGCATCACCGCCTTCAACTTCCCGATCATGCTGCCCTGCTTCATGTTCCCGCTGGCCATCGCCACCGGAAACACCTTCGTCTTGAAGCCATCCGAGCAGGACCCGAGCTCCACCATGCGCCTGGTCGAGCTGGCCCAGGAGGCGGGCGTGCCGGCCGGCGTGCTCAACGTCGTGCACGGCGGCCCGGACGTCGCCAACCAGATCGCCGACCACCCCGACATCAAGGCGCTCTCCTTCATCGGCTCCAGCCACGTGGGCTCGCTGCTCTACAACCGTGCCGCCGCGGCCGGCAAGCGCATGCAGGCGATGATGGGTGCCAAGAACCACTGCGTAGTGATGCCGGATGCCAACCGCAGCCAGGCCATCAACAACCTGCTCGGCTCGGCCTTCGGTGCCGCCGGCCAGCGCTGCATGGCCAACTCGGTGGTGGTGCTGGTGGGCGAGGCCCGCGAGTGGCTGGACGACCTCGTCGAGGGCGCCCGCCACATGACGGTGGGCCCCGGCACCCAGCGCGACGCCGACCTCGGCCCGCTGGTTTCCCCGCAGGCGAAGGATCGCGTCGAGGGGCTGATCGCCGTTGGCGAGCAGGAAGGCGCCAGGCTGCTGCTCGACGGCCGCGGTTGCCAGGTCGAAGGCTACCCGGAGGGCAACTTCGTCGGCCCCACCGTCTTCGCCGACGTGACGCCGGAGATGACCATCTACCGCGAGGAGGTCTTCGGCCCGGTGCTCTGCGTGGTCAGCGTCGACACCCTGGACGAGGCCATCGCCTTCGTGAACGCCAACCCCAACGGCAACGGCACCTCGATCTTCACCAACTCCGGCTGGGTGGCGCGCCGCTTTGAGAGCGACATCGACGTCGGCCAGGTGGGCATCAACGTGCCGATCCCGGTGCCGGTGGCCTACTTCAGCTTCACCGGCTCACGCGGCTCCAAGCTCGGCGACCTGGGCCCCAACGGCAAGCAGGCCATCGCCTTCTGGACCCAGACCAAAACCGTCACCGCGCGCTGGTACGAGCCGGAGAATGTCTCAAGCGGCATCAACAGCACCATCTCGCTGAGCTGATTCCAGTCCCCAGAAGCACCACACTAGCGGCCCCGTCTCGACAGAGGCGGGGCCGCTAGTCTTGCGGATGGTCGCCTTGACCTTCTTACCCATCGATCTTTTCGAGACCCTGACCGCGGATCCGCAGGACCGGGCGGAACTGATGGAGGTCGAGATGCTGACCAATCCTCGGGTTCGTGACGCCTCGCAACCACCCACCAAAGTCCAGAAGCGCATGTACCTTTCCGACCTCGATGCGCCACTGGTGGACTCGCGGCACGAGCCGAATACGTCACCCTGTCTCGACCCCGACAGCTACCCCGAGGCACAGACGCTGGGCGGCGAACTCTGGGAGCAGGACCACTACGGGATCGTCTATCC
>NZ_JBDNGD010000401.1:0-1549 GCF_041689495.1 Halomonas sp.
CCGGCGCATTGCCTCGCCGAAATGGTTACCCAACATAGGGTGTTGCCTCATATACTGAGTTACCAAGGGCAGTAGCTGAGGTGGTGGTGATGGCGAAGACAATGACGACCCCCGGTAGGCAAGAGCTGATTGGCGTTCTGCGGGAGCGCTATGCGCAAGGCTCTCGTGCAGAGAAAGGTCGAATCCTCGATGAGTTTACTCTGACCAGTGGGTGCCATCGGAAATCAGCCATCCGGATCCTGAATGGTTCAGCAGAGCTCGATACTCAGCCACGGAAAACCACGCGGCCGCGAGTCTACGATGATGCCGTACATCAGGCGCTGATCGTGATGTGGGAGGCCTCTGACAGGGTCTGCGGCAAGCGCCTCAAGGCATTGCTTCCGATCCTGCTTCCAGCCCTTGAGCGCCACGGCCATCTACAGCTTGATCCCGGGGTTCATGACAAGCTCATGTCCATGAGTGCCGCCACCATCGATCGCCGACTCCGTGAGACCCGCGTCGGGAGCTCGCGTCGCCAAGGCCGGAAAAAGCCCACGGCAGTGCAGCGCAACGTGGCGATCCGTACCTTTGCCGACTGGTCTGATCCCTTGCCGGGCTATCTGGAGATGGATCTCGTCGTGCATTCCGGCGAAAGACTGACCGGAAGCTACCTTCACACCCTCTCGCTTACCGATGTGGCGAGTGGCTGGACCGACTGTGCGCCACTCTTGGCTCGCGACGGAACGCTGGTCGTCGAGTCCGTTGAGGCGCTGCGTGGCAGCCTGCCTTTCTTGCTCCGTGGGCTCGATGTCGATAATGGTTCCGAGTTTCTCAACGACGGGCTGCTGCGCTACTGTGCGACCCGTGGGATCGAGCTGACCCGATCGAGGCCCTACCACAAGAACGATCAGGCTTGGATTGAGCAGAAGAACGGATCGGTCGTCAGGCGACTGGTGGGTTACCGTCGGCTCGAGGGTATGGCCGCCTTCGAGGCTCTGTCACAGCTTTATGCAGCAGCCCGCCTGTTCATCAATTTCTTTCAGCCGTCGTTCAAGCTCAAAGAGAAAGTTCGTACTGGGGCCCGAGTCGTGAAGCGCTATCATGCACCGCAGACACCCTGTTCGCGACTCCTGGCGTCAGCTGCCATCTCCGACGCTATCAAGGCACGTCTACAGCGCATTGCAGAAACCCTCGACCCCCTCCAGCTCCTGGATCAGATTCGCACCATGCAGCAACGGCTAGCGATTATCGCGGCAGGTGGTAAGCCACCGGCTATTGCGCATCACGATGATGACCTCACCTCCTTTCTCGCTAGTCTATCGACCGCATGGCATGAGGGCGAGGTTCGCCCCACACACCGCACCACTCCGAAGGCAAGTCGACATTGGCGCACCCGCAAAGACCCGTTCGAAAGCGTGTGGCCAAGGATCGTGGGCTGGTTGGACAATGCCCCCGATCAATCAGCGAAGGGCCTGTTAGAGCGGTTGCAACGGGAGCATCCTGGGACGTATTCCGACGGTCAGCTGCGGTCACTGCAGCGCAGGGTCAAGGAGTGGCGTGGAGAGATGGC
>NZ_JBDNGD010000402.1:0-2606 GCF_041689495.1 Halomonas sp.
GATACGGCAGATCCGTCTTGGCGGGGTCGCCCAGCAGGAAGAGATAGCCCAAGACCTCGACCTCATCCCGCTGCCGGCCGAACTGGCCCAGCAGATCTGCAACTGGCATCTCCAGTGCCTGTCCGAAGAGATCGTAGAGTGCCGATTCGATGGCGGTAATCACGTGCACCGCAACTCGCAAGTCGAAGGTCTGGCGACCACGCTCTTCTCTTCCATTTCGTGCAAGCCGTTGCCGAGCCCTATTTAACGTCTGCTTGATGTCATTGATCCTGGAGCCTTCGACCAAGGCACGACACTGCTCCAACCCCTCGAGGATCCCTTCACTGGAAGGAATCTCTCCTACGCCCTTGTTTCCTTCGCTATCCTCGAGAACCACAACACAGCGGACGAACCAGGGGGCATGACCACCGCTGAGATTGAGAAGAAAGCCGTCGTAGCCGACGATGGGGACGATTCGCATAGCGTTGATTTCAGGAAACATCATGTACCTATTCAGGGCAGACAATCGTGAACACCTTATGACTCCAGCACCATGTCAAGAAGCGTAGAAGCCTCCTGTCTATTGGTAATACATCATACAACTAACGATAAAGGGACAATGCCTCCTACGCACCCACCACGCTAAGAATCTAGACCAAAGTTGAATGCATCCACGTCCATGGATACCCTTCCTGCCAGAATGTCATTACCCTGTTGGGCCATCGTCCCGCTTACCCTCGGACAAGCATGCCATGAGAGAATCGAATCGTGCTGAATGAAGCCTCTACACCAGCCAACGCCGTCTCATGAACCCATGGGACGTCTTCCTCGGCACCCTGGAGATCACCCTCCCGGTGTTCGCCATGGTGTTCATCGGCCTGGTGCTGAAGCGCATCGGCTGGATTGACCAGGGTTTCGTTGCCACCGCCTCGGCGCTGGTGTTCAAGGGCACCATGCCGACACTGATCTTCCTCAGCCTGATCCAGGCAGATATCGCAACGGCCTTCAATCCCGGCTTGATGATGTATTTTACCCTGGCCACCCTGGCGACCTTCCTGGTTAGTTGGGGATGGGCCATCTGGCGTGTGCCCTACGCAGATCGTGGCGTCTACGTACAGGGTGCTTTCCGGGGTAACTGCGGCATCGTCGGACTGGCACTCGCGGCAAGCATGTATGGCGATTATGGCCTGTCGGCCGGTGGCTTGCTGCTGGGCGTGGTCATTCTCAGCTACAATGCCCTCTCGGTGATCATCCTGTCGGCTTACCGGCCTGGCAGGAAAATGGCCTGGCTGAGCATCGCCAAGCATATTGCGCGTAATCCCTTGATTCTTGCCGTCATGGCTGCCCTTCCCTTCATGATGCTGGATATCGCCCTACCGGGCTGGTTGATGACCTCCGGGGAATATTTCGCCTCCTTGACCCTGCCCTTGGCACTGATCTGCATCGGCGCCACACTGTCAGTCAGCGCATTGCGTGAATCGCACGGCAGCGCCGTGGGTGCCAGCGTCATGAAGATGGTCATCCTGCCGGCACTGGCGACCCTGGGGGCCTGGTGGACCGGTTTTGTTGACCGCGAGCTCGGCATACTCTTTTTGTTCTTTGCCAGCCCCACGGCCGCCGCGAGCTTCGTGATGGTCAAGGCGATGGGAGGCGATGCCAGACTGTCCGCCAACATCATCGCCCTGACGACCCTGATGGCCAGCTTGACCATCACCCTGGGGGTATTCGGCCTGCGCGTCATTGGATTGATCTGATACCGAGTTCAGGCGAGATCTGCCGGTGAGGTAAAGCGGATGATTCGCGCACATCCGTTGGCAAAAACATCCGCCTCCAGTTCGGCGATGGCGGCGGTGGGAAACCCCGGTCCGCGATCGCTTCGACCCTCTACCAGCAACCCGGTCAAGGCAGCAACCAGGGGCATATGGCTGACCAGCAGCAGGGGCTCGCCACCGTCCAGTTCCAGCAGCCAGTCGACCGCCGCGACCGGCGAGTCGTCCGGGGTGATGATCGGCAGGGTCTCGAGCTCAGCCTCCAAGGCCTCCGCGATCAATTCTGCCGTCTGCTGAGCTCGCCGATAGGGACTTGCCAGTAGACGCAGCCGCGAGAGGTCAAGATCGTCACGTCCAGCCAGCCAGGTGGCCATGCATAACCCCTCGTCTCGACCGCGTGCGGTCAGGGTCCGTGACGCATCGGGGCTACCGTTGCCTGCCTGTCCATGGCGCATGATCAGCAATTGTTCAGTCATGTGGGCTGTCCGACTTCCGGTGGGCCCGCTGTACATCCTCCCGGGGCAGGATGAACTCCACATCACTGCTCTGTTCACCCAGCATCAGCATCTTGGCCATCTCTCGGGCCGGTACTCCCTTGAACAGGACCTGGTAGAGGCCTTCGACCAGCGGCATGTAGACGCCGTCCTCGTGGGCCTTGTCAAACACCAGACGAACGGTATTGACCCCCTCGGCCACCTGGCCCAGGGCCTCGACGGCCTCGTCCAGGTTCCGACCCTCGCCCAGGGCATAGCCCACCCGATAGTTACGCGACAGGGCCGAGGAGCAGGTGACGATCAGGTCGCCGACACCGGCCAGTCCCAGGAAGGTCATGGGGTTGGCTCCCTGATCCACCGCAAA
>NZ_JBDNGD010000403.1:0-1947 GCF_041689495.1 Halomonas sp.
GAGTACCGGCTGCTGCAGTTCTTCATGACTCACCCGGAACGCGCCTATACTCGCGGACAGCTGCTCGACCAGGTGTGGGGCGGCAATGTCTATGTCGAGGAGCGTACCGTGGATGTCCATATTCGCCGCCTGCGCAAGGCCCTGGGTGAGGCGCACCAGCACCTGATCCAGACCGTGCGCGGTACCGGCTACCGATTCTCCACCCAGGACTGACGTGCATCTCTGGAGACGCGAAATCTGGCGACTGGTCCTGCTGGCCGGTGGCGGCGCGCTGGCCGGGGCCTTCCTCTCGTTACCAGCCCTGGGCCTGGCCGTTGGCCTGGGACTCTGTCTCGCCCATCACCTGCGCCAGTTGCGTTCCCTGCACCGCTGGCTGACGCAGCGACCCCAGACCACCCCTCCCGACTCCAGCGGCCTCTGGGGGGAGCTTTTCGATCGCCTCTACCGCTACCAGAAGGGGCAGAGTCTGATCCAGGGCCGGTTACGCAGTATCCTGCAACGGATCCAGGAATCCTCGGAGGCCATGCGTGACAGCGTGGTGATGCTCGACCGCCACGGCAACCTGGAATGGTGGAACAGTGCCGCCGGTCAGATGCTGGGACTCAAGGTGGCCAATGACCGCGGACAGCACGTCACCAACCTGATCCGTGATCCGCGTTTCATAAGCTACTTCAAGGCGCGGGACTACGGCGCCCCCCTCACGCTGCCCTCGCCCATCGACGAGCGGCGGGTGCTGCAGTTCCAGATCACTCTCTACGGGGACGATGAGCGCTTGCTGATGGCACGCGACATCACCCGCCTGCATCGTCTGGAGCAGATGCGCCGTGATTTCGTGGCCAACGTCTCCCACGAGCTGCGAACGCCCTTGACCGTGCTCGCCGGTTACCTGGAAACCTACACGGATCATTCTGACCAGTTGCCGCCTCGGCTGTCCCGCGGCCTCGGCCAGATGCAGGAACAGACCACCCGCATGCAAAACCTGGTCGATGACCTTCTGCTGCTGTCACGTCTGGAAATCGACCAGGCTGGCGAGGACCACATCCCGCTGGCCATGGATAGCCTCCTGAAGAGCGTTCGCCTGGACGCCGAAACGCTATCCGGGGGACGCCAGACCATCCGGGTGGATATCCTCGACCACCGGGCCCTGTCCGGCAGCGAGCAGGAAATCCGCAGCGCGCTCTCCAACCTGGCCTTCAATGCGGTTCGCTATACCCAGGCAGGCAGTCACATCACCCTGCGCTGGCGACCCCATCCCCAAGGCGCCTGCCTGGAGGTAGAGGATGACGGCGAGGGCATCGACCCGGTGCATATCCCGCGTCTGACGGAGCGCTTCTATCGGGTCGACAAGGGGCGAAGCACCGCCACCGGTGGCACCGGCCTGGGTCTGGCCATCGTCAAGCACGTACTGCTGCGCCACGAGGCTAGACTGGAGATCCATTCGCGCCCCGGGGAGGGGGCCCGGTTCCGCTGCATCTTTCCCCGAGGCCAGTTGGTCACCGAGGACACCGAAACGTCCGACATCCCCCGGCCATGACGGGCGTTGGTCTCGCTACTGTTCGCCGGGATGTGCCTCGGCGTCACACTGCCCTACTCTGCCCGCTGGACGCTTACCTCCACCTGGACGTCAGCTCGCTCGGCGAAGTCCAGGGTCAAGGGGAAGCTGTCACTCTCGTTGTAGGGTGCCACCAGTTGCAGCAACATCAGGTGGTAACCACCGCCCGGGCGCAGGCTGAGGGTGGTACCGGCCGGCACCTCGATCCGCTCGACGCGCCGCATCGTCATGATGCCGTCGTCCATGCGCATGTCATGGATCTCGACGGACTCGCTGGCCGGGGTACTGGCACCGACAAGCACCGCCGGGGTATCGCCCTCCACGGAGATATCCAGATAGACGGCCCCGTGGGGCACGCTGGGTGGTGATGGCGGGGAAAACGCATTGCCTATTTA
>NZ_JBDNGD010000404.1:0-2954 GCF_041689495.1 Halomonas sp.
CTTGAGCTGAGCGGCGCTGCCCTTGTGGCCCTCGGGGTGTTATAATCCTGCGCTGTTATGGTGCCACCCTGCGACAGCAAGGAAGCGTGCCAACCCGTTGCCGTGTAAAGGATTCCAAGACCCATGGGTGACATCGCCAGAGAGGTTCTGCCAGTCAACATCGAGGACGAACTCAAGCAGTCGTACCTCGATTACGCCATGAGCGTGATCATCGGTCGTGCCCTGCCCGACGTGCGCGACGGCCTCAAGCCCGTCCACCGGCGCGTGCTGTTCGCCATGCACGAGCTCAGCAACGACTGGAACAAGCCCTACAAGAAATCCGCCCGCGTGGTGGGGGATGTCATCGGTAAGTATCACCCTCATGGTGACAGCGCCGTCTACGACACCATCGTGCGCATGGCCCAGGATTTCTCGATGCGTCACGTGCTGGTCGACGGCCAGGGCAACTTCGGTTCCATCGACGGCGACAATGCCGCCGCCATGCGTTACACCGAGATCCGCATGGCCCGGCTCGCCCATGAGCTGCTCGCCGACCTCGAGAAGGACACCGTCGACTGGGTCGACAACTACGACGGCACCGAACGCATCCCCGATGTCATGCCCACGAAGGTGCCCAACCTGCTGATCAACGGCTCCTCGGGCATTGCCGTGGGTATGGCGACGAACATCCCGCCCCACAACATGATCGAGGTGATCAACGGCTGCCTGGCACTGATCGACGATTACACCCTGACCGTCGATGACCTCATGGAGTACATCACCGGGCCGGATTTCCCCACCGGTGCCATCATCAACGGCCGTGCCGGCATCCTCGAGGCCTACCGTACCGGCCGCGGACGCATCTATGTGCGTGCCTGCCACACCATCGAGCACGACGACAAGACCGGCCGCGACCACATCATCGTCAGCGAGCTGCCCTACCAGGTGAACAAGGCGCGCCTGATCGAGAAGATCGCCGAGCTGGTGAAGGACAAGAAGATTGACGGCATCGCCGAGCTGCGCGACGAGTCCGACAAGGACGGCCTGCGCGTGGTGATCGAGGTCAAGCGAGGTGAGTCCGGCGAGGTGGTGGTCAACAACCTCTTCGCCCAGACCCAGCTGCAGAATGTCTTCGGCATCAACATGGTGGCGATCGAGGAGGGGCAACCCAGAATCCTCAACATCAAGCAGGTGCTCGAGGCCTTCATTCGCCACCGTCGCGAGGTGGTCACCCGGCGTACCCTCTTCGAGCTGCGCAAGAATCGCGAGCGCGGCCATCTTCTCGAGGGGCTGGCCGTCGCCATCTCCAACATCGACGAGGTGATCGAGCTGATCAAGGCCTCGCCGTCCGCCGCCGAGGCCAAGGAGAAGCTGCTGGCCACGACCTGGCAGCCGGGGCAGGTCACCGGCATGCTGGAGCGCGCCGGGGCTACCTCCTGCAAGCCGGACGACCTCGAGCCCGGCTTCGGCCTGGACGACGCCGGCGGCCATTACCGGCTGTCTCCGGCCCAGGCTCAGGCCATCCTCGAGTTGCGCCTGCACCGCCTGACCGGTCTCGAGACCGAGAAGCTGCTGGACGAGTATCTCTCGATCCTCGAGAAGATCGCCGTGCTCACCGAGATCCTGGCCTCCGCCGAGCGTCTGCTCGAGGTGATTCGCGAGGAGTTGATCTCGGTACGCGACCAGTTTGGCAACCCGCGCAAGACCGAGATCCAGGCCAGCCATCTCGACCTCTCCATGGAGGACCTGATCGCCGAGGAGGACATGGTGGTCACGGTGTCCCGCTCCGGCTATGCCAAGACCCAGCCGCTGTCCGACTACCAGGCCCAGCGCCGCGGCGGTCGCGGCAAGTCCGCTACCGCCATGAAGGACGAGGACATCATCGAGCACCTGCTGGTGGCCTCGACCCACGACACCGTGCTGCTGTTCTCCAACAAGGGCAAGGTCTACTGGCTCAAGGTCTACGAGATGCCCAACGCCAGCCGCGGCTCTCGCGGCAAGCCACTGGTCAACATGCTGCCGCTGGACGAGGGCGAGGCCATCAACGCCATCCTGCCGGTGCGTCACTACGACCCGGACAGCTACATCTTCTTCGCCACCGCCAAGGGCACGGTCAAGCGCACCAGCCTGGAGCAGTTCTCGCGGCCGCGCAGTGTCGGCCTGATCGCCATCGACCTGGACGAGGGTGACCGTCTGGTGGGGGCCGCCATCACCTCCGGCAGCGACCATGCCATGCTGCTGTCCTCCAACGGCAAGGCGATCCGCTTCGAGGAAGGTAATGTCCGAGCCATGGGCCGTACCGCCCGCGGCGTTCGCGGTATCCGGCTGCTCAAGGGCGCCGAGGTGATCAACCTGATCATTCCCGGGACCCAGCACATCGATGCCGGGGCCGATCTCGAGGTCGAGGCGGAGAAGGGGGCCGAGGCGACTGCCGCCCAGGGCAACGGCGGCCAGATCACCATCCTCACCGCCAGCGAGAACGGCTACGGCAAGCGCACCCGCCTGGAGGAGTTCCCGCTGCGCGGACGCGCCGGTCAGGGCGTCATCGCCATGCAGACCAGCGTGCGCAATGGCGCCCTGGTGGCCGCCATGCAGGTCTACGAGACTGACGAGATGATGCTGATCACCGACCGCGGAACCCTGGTGCGCACCCGAGTCGAGGAAGTCTCCAGGACCTCGCGCAACACCCAGGGCGTGATGCTGATTCGCCTGGGCAAGGACGAGAAACTGGTCAAGACGGTGCGCGTCGACGAACCCGAAGACGTCGAGCCCGAGCTTGCACCCGACGACGCCGCAATCGACGGCGGAGAAGAAGAGAACGGCCAGGAAGATGCCTAGCAGGCTGTCGGACTTAACGCTGATCTACTGCGAAACCCGGGCTTCCGGCCAATTTCATTCGATTTGATTCGTTAAATAGCGCGCTATTCGCCTCATCAGATCGATAAACTTGTCTCGAAATCCGTATTTCTCGCGAC
>NZ_JBDNGD010000405.1:0-6658 GCF_041689495.1 Halomonas sp.
AATGGCTGGATCCTCGGCCATGACCATCACCTGATCGAAGAAGGCATCCACCGGTCCGCGCAGGCTGGCCAGGAAGTCCAGTGCTTCGCTGTAGCGTCCCTCGGCGAAGAGTGGCATGACGGCTTCACGGCGTTCGAAGAGGGCCTCATGGAGTGCTCTCTCCGCTGGTTCTTGGAGTAGGTCGGGATCGACTCGGGTACTGCCATCATGTGCCTGCTTGGCGAGGATGTTGGAGACACGCTTGTTGGCAGCGGCCAGGGCGGTTGCCTCGTCTCGCCGGGAAAAGGCGTGCACCGCACGAAGGCGCCGGGCGAAATCGAGAGGTCGAGTGACCGGGCGAGCGCGCACGGCAAGATACACCTCAGCCTCGATGCCTTCGTCCTGACCCCAGGCGCGAAAGCGGTCAAGCATATAGTTCATCACGTCCTCCACCAGCCCTTGAGCATAGGGGAGTTCCTGATGTTGGGCGGCGGAAAGCTCGAGCAATTCACGTAGATCCAGATCCAGTTCGCCCTCGATGAGGATATTGAGGACGCCGATGGTGGTGCGGCGCAGGGCGAAGGGATCCTTGGTGCCGGTGGGGCGGGAGCCGATACCGAAAATGCCCGTCAGGGTGTCGAGGCGATCGGCCAGGGCCAGGGCCAGGCCGGTGCGGGTCTGGGGAATGGCATCCGCGGCGAACCTGGGCAGATACTGCTCTTCCAGAGCGGCGGCCACTTCTTCGGATTCCCCACCGTGTACGGCGTAGTAGTGCCCCATGATGCCCTGAAGTTCGGGGAACTCCTGAACCATTTCGGTGACCAGGTCACACTTCGCCAGCTCGGCGGCTCGACGCGCCTGTGACACCTCCCCTCCGATACGGCCGGCGATGAAGGCCGCTACGGCAGCGCTGCGGTGGGCCTTGTCTGCCAGAGTGCCAAGCTGTTTCTGGAAGACGACGCCTGATAACTCATCGATACGCGAGGCAAGAGAGCGCTTGCGGTCGGTGTCGTAGAAAAAGGCGGCATCGGCCAGTCGAGGGCGAATCACCCTTTCGTTGCCTTCGATCACCTGCTGAGGATCCTGGCTGTCGATATTGGCGATGGTAATGAACAGCGGCTTCAGGCGGCCCTGTCCGTCTAGCAGGTGGAAGTACTTCTGGTTGGCCTTCATGGAGGAGATCAGGCACTCGGCCGGTACGTCCAGAAAGCGTTCGTCGAAGCTTCCGGTGAGGGCGACGGGCCATTCGACAAGACCGCTGACCTCGGTCAGCAGGTCCTCATCGATCACCGCCGGGGCATCCTGAACTTCGGCCTCGGCCAGCACCTGTTCTCTTATACGTTCGCGGCGTCTGGCACGGTCTGCAAGCACCCAGGCGTCTTCCAGGGTCTTGAGGTAATCATCGGCATGGGCCAGGTCAAGGCCGGCCGGGGCGTGGAAGCGATGGCCTCGGGAGGTGCGTCCTGCGTTGAGCCCCAGTGCTTCCGCCGGGACCACGTCGCTGCCGTAAAGCATCACCAGCCAGTGTGCCGGTCGCGAGAACTCGACCCGGGAGCTGCCCCAGCGCATGTTCTTGGGAACCGGCAAGGCGGCGATGGCCTGGCGTACGATTTCGGGCAGCAGGGCGGTGGTACTCTCGCCCGGCTGCTGTTCACGGAAACCCAGCCAGGTACCCTTGTCGGTTTCCAGATGGATGAGTTCGTCGACAGTGACGCCGCATGAGCGAGCGAAGCCTTCTGCGGCGCGGGTAGGCTGTCCCTCCTTGAAGGCGGCGGCAAGGGCCGGACCGCGGCGCTCGATATCCCGATCGGGTTGCCGGCCTTCCAGCTCGGCGATCTGCACGGCCAGGCGGCGAGGTGTGGCATAGGCATGAATCTGGCCATGGGTAATATCGGCCGCTGTCAGACCCCGCCGGATCCCCTCGGCAAAGGCATCGGAGAGGGTGTCGATCGCCGCCGGCGGCAATTCCTCGACACCTAGTTCAACCACTAGTGTATTGGCAGCCATCACACACCTCCCTGTTCAGCAGCAATGCTCGGTTCGGCAAAGCGTTCCTGACGCAGACTCTCCGGGGCCAGAGGGAAGCCGGCGGCCTTGCGGGATTCATAGTAGGCATGGGCCACATGGCGAGCCAGGGTGCGCACCCGCAGGATGAAGCGCTGCCGCTCGGTAACCGAGATGGCATGGCGGGCATCGAGCAGGTTGAAGGTGTGCGAGGCCTTGAGTACCTGCTCGTAGGCGGGCAGCGGGAGGTCTACCTCCAGGAGCTTGGTACACTCTCGTTCCTGATGGTCGAAGGCGGCGAACAGGGCTGGAACGTCTGCCATCTCGAAGTTGTAGGCCGACTGTTCCTTCTCGTTCTGAAGGTAGACATCCCCGTAGCTGACACGCGAGCCATCCGGGGCAATCGCCCAGACCAGGTCATAGACGCTATCCACGTTCTGGAGGTACATGGCGATGCGTTCCAGGCCATAGGTGAGCTCCCCGGTGACCGGGTAGCACTCCAGGCCTCCGGCCTGCTGGAAGTAGGTGAACTGGGTCACCTCCATGCCGTTGAGCCAGATTTCCCAGCCCAGTCCCCAGGCCCCCAGGGTCGGAGATTCCCAGTTATCCTCAACGAAACGGATGTCATGGACCAGCAGGTCGAGTCCCAGGTGCTTCAAGGAACCCAGGTAGAGCTCCTGAAGCTCGAGAGGGGAGGGCTTCATCACCACCTGGAACTGGTAATAGTGCTGCAGGCGATTGGGGTTCTCGCCGTAGCGGCCGTCGGTCGGTCGACGGGAAGGCTGGACATAGGCGGCATTCCAGGTCTCGGGCCCGATCGAGCGCAGGAAGGTGGCTGGATGGAAGGTTCCGGCGCCGACTTCCATGTCGAGGGGCTGGAGAATCACGCAGCCCTGTTCGGCCCAGTACTGTTGCAGGGCGAGAATGAGACCCTGGAAGGTTGTCACGTCAGGCGTTGACTGTGTCATTGAACAAGCACCGTTGGCCATGAATTCACGAGGCGTCAAGTATACAATCACAGGGTGATCGGTTATAGGCGCAGTCTGGTGCGCGACAACGAGGAATCCCCATGATCGTAGTGACAGGCGGGGCCGGCTTCATCGGCTCGAATCTGGTCAAGGCACTCAATGCGCGCGGCCATGATGACGTCCTGGTGGTCGATGGCCTTTCCGACGGAATTAAGTTCGTCAATCTGGTCGACTGCAGCCTCGGCGACTACCTGGACAAGGATGACTTCCGTGCCCGGATTAGGGCATCGCTGTGTGGCGATATCTCGGGTCTTCCCTCCATCGAGGCGATCTTCCACGAGGGTGCCTGCTCCGATACCACGGAGTGGGATGGCCGTTTCATGCTCGACAACAACTTCGAATACTCGAAGCTGCTGCTCGAGTTCTGTCAACAGCAGCGGATCCCCTTTCTGTATGCATCCTCTGCGGCCACCTACGGGGGCAGTGAGGTGTTTCGCGAGGACCCCGAGCACGAGAAGCCACTGAATGTGTATGGCTACTCCAAGCTGTTGTTCGACCAGTATGTTCGTGCTCTCTGGAACGACTTCAACAGCCAGGTAGTCGGCTTTCGCTACTTCAATGTCTATGGCCCCCGGGAGCAGCACAAGGGCAAGATGGCCAGCGTGGCCTTCCATCACCATGCCCAGATCAGCCGAGGCGAAAACCTCAAACTGTTCGGTGCCTGGGAGGGCTTCGACGCGGGAATGCAGAGTCGCGATTTCGTCTATGTCGGGGATGTGGTCGATGTCAATCTCTGGTTCCTCGACCATCCCGAGCGGTCGGGCATCTTCAACCTGGGTTCAGGCCGGGCAGAACCCTTCAAGGCCATTGGCGAGGCGGTGATCAATTACCACGGCCGTGGCGAGATCGAATTCATCGACTTTCCCGAGGAACTCAAGGGTCGCTACCAGAGCTATACTTGTGCCGATATCACGCGGTTGAGGTCTGCGGGTTATGATCGGACATTTCGTACCGTGGCCGAGGGCGTACGCGAGTACCTGGAGTGGTTGAATGGTTGACGTCACCCGCTCGGGTGCGGGTGAGCGGATCCTGGTGGTGGGGCCTTCCTGGGTGGGTGACATGGTGATGGCCCAGAGTCTGCTGATCACCCTCAAGGAACGGGATCCCGACTGCTATATCGCCATGGTGGCGCCTGACTGGTCGCAGCCCATCCTCGAGCGCATGGCCGATGTCGATGAGGCCGTGAGTCTTGCGACCGGTCATGGTGAATTCGGCTGGAAGACACGCCGGGCCTTGGCAAGACGGCTTCGGGGTCGCTTCGACCGTGCCATCGTGCTTCCCAGGGCATGGAAGGCGGCACTGGTTCCCTTTCTCGCCCGTATTCCTCATCGCACGGGGTTCATCGGCGAGCAGCGCTACGGCCTGCTCAATGACCGGCGACGACTCGACAAGTCGATACTGGATCAGACCGTCAAGCGCTTCGTTGCCCTGGGGCTCTCCGCCGGGGAAGCCGAGGGTGACCTCAGTATTCACCCACCCAGGCTCTCGGTTGATCCCGAGAATCTCGTCGAGAGGCGCCTGGCCCTGGGCCTCTCGTCGCGGCCCGCCATCGGCATGATGCCCGGTGCCGAATATGGCCCGGCCAAGCAGTGGCCCCTGGCCTATTTTCGGGAACTTGCCGGAAGGCTCGTCGACGAGGGCTTCGAGGTGCGTGTACTCGGAGGACCCAAGGATGCGGCGGCAGGAGCGACAATCAGTACGGAGCAGGCCCATGTGCATAACCTCTGCGGTCACACCCGGCTGGCGGATGCCGTGGACCTGCTGGCGGACTGTGATCAGGTGGTCACCAACGACTCCGGCTTGATGCATGTGGCGGCGGCAGTCGGCACGCGCATCCAGGCGATCTATGGCTCCTCCTCGCCGCGTTACACACCACCACTGACCGACAATGTCGAGATTCACTACCTTGGTCTGGACTGTTCGCCCTGTTTCGCCCGCACCTGCCCGCTGGGGCATACCAACTGCCTGAATCATTTACTCCCGGAGCGCGTCCTGTCTGCCGTGCTGGCATCGTCCAGGGCCGTCATCGGTCGAGATTGATCGTCGGTGGGTCATTGTACGGCGGCAGGCTCCTGGTTGAGGGCATCCTCTGGCGTCTCGACGACCTGTTCCGTGGTCAAGGCATCTTTCTGAGCTTGTTCTGGTATCAGGCCTTTCCAGAGGCGTTCCTGAAGCGCCGTTTCCTCCCTCAGTCGCGTATTGACACTTTCCAGGGAGTGTTTTTCCAGCAGGGTCGGGTCCGGTGAAAGCAGGGACACCCCCAGGCCGGCACGATGGTCCTCGAGCTTGAAGCCCATGGATTCCAGGATGGTAGGAAAGACGTCGACCATGCTGGATTCCCGCCGGATTCGGCCTAGGGGAATGTCGGAGCCGAGCATCATGAAGGTGTTCTCTCGCACGCCGCTGATCAGTGATTCCCAAGCCGATACCCGCATGGTGAGATGATCACTGGCAATCACTACCAGGGTATTGTCCAGTAGCCCTTCTTCTTCCAGGCGTTCGACCAGATCACGAACCAGCCAGGTGGAGCATTCCACCGAATAGAGGATATCGATCCCATCGTAGTCTCCCTGCCGCTCGAGGCAGCGCCGGGCCGGGTAGCCGTTGGGAGCGTGACCGGTAAGCGACAGGTTGACCACTCCCCAGGGACCTTCCGACTCCTGATCAAGGCGCCGAATCTCTTCCAGAGTAAAGTCATACAGCGAGTCGTCATAGAGTCCCCAATTGTTGATGTAATCGGGGTCTTCCAGTCTCGTGCTCAGTTCCTCTCGCCCCAGCACACGGTCGAATCCGTGGTCCTCATAGAAGATTCCCTTGCCGGCGAAGTCGGTACTGGCCCCTCCCATGAAGGTGAGGCGATATCCCTGTTCATCTAACAAGTCACCCAGACAGTCCACACCGGGCACCACCTGGCTCAGTAGCTCCATCTGCCGATCATGGAGCAGACCGGCTGGCATCAGCGGTGTACCGCATTGACTGGCTATCATGCCGGCCATGGTCCAGCCGGTATTGTCGACTTGATAGACGGATTCGAACACTCGGCCCCGTTCTCCGAGAGCCTCCAAGTGGGCATAGGCATCACCGAAACGCGTTTCATCGGCGTAGGTCCGCTCGATACTCTCGAGGTACAACAGCAATAGATTGGGCGGATCGTCGGGTGTCTCGAGCAGCGTTGGTTCGACGTAGCGGCGATCCAGCCAGGCACCGTCTTCGGTGACAATGGCGGCACCTCGCTGAACCATACCGTAGAAAAGCGGATTGCCGACCAGTAACACTACCGCCAGCAAAGGATCCGTGAATCGCCACCGTTGATCGGTCCTGATCAGCCAGGTGAAGGAGACGAGCAGGGCGACCATCGACAGGGTGTAAAGCTCAGCCGCCAGCATACGCTCGTTGCCGCCATGATCGGTCATGCCGGCCTGCAGGTGAAAGAAGACGGCGCCCAGGTCGACGTCTCCGAAACTGTCCGCCAGATAGACATAGAGCCCCCAGAGCGCGATGGGTAGCATCAACCAGGGCCAGGCACGTAGTGCCGGCCTGGGATGGCGCGGTGCCCCCCAGCGGAACAGCCAAGCCAGCCCCATCCAGGCTCCGGTGATGGGTACCACACTCCAGGACGGCAGGAGGGCCACTGTCGAGGTGGCATG
>NZ_JBDNGD010000406.1:0-1854 GCF_041689495.1 Halomonas sp.
ACCATGCTGACACAAAATACAATATATAAAATACGATTATGGCACTACAAAACGTTTTTGAGATACCCGTCTATATAAATCAACATGTTATAGAGCATTTTGGCTGAATATCAGTGGTAGGCTGTTAAAGATGGGCTAGCAGGAGGTTGTATGACCCTGGAAGGTAAACTACTTATTGGCCAGCAAGCCATCAGCGGCCAGCAGGCCGAGATCCACGCCGTCAACCCGGCCACCGGCGAGACCCTGGCCCCGGCCTACGCCGGTGGTAGCCAGACCGAGGTCGACCAGGCCTGTGCCCTGGCCGAGGTGGCCTTCGATACCTATCGCGAGACCTCGCTCGAGGCGCGCGCGACCTTCCTCGAGACCGTCGCCGCCGAGATCGAGGCGATCGGGGATGACCTGATCGAGCGGGCCATGGCCGAGACCGGCCTGCCCCGCGCACGCCTGGAAGGCGAGCGCGGCCGTACCTGCGGCCAGCTGCGGCTATTCGCCAATGTGGTGCGCGCCAGCGAGTGGCTCGACGTGCGCGTCGATCCGGCGCTGCCCGAGCGTGAGCCGATGCCGCGCGTCGACCTGCGCCAGCGCCATATCGCCCTGGGCCCGGTGGCGGTGTTCGGCGCCAGCAACTTCCCGCTGGCCTTCAGCGTGGCCGGTGGCGATACCGCATCAGCGCTAGCCGCCGGTTGCCCGGTGGTGGTCAAGGGCCATTCCGCCCACCCCGGCACCTCCGAGCTGGTCGGCCGTGCCGTGCAGGCCGCGGTGAGCCAGTGCGGCCTGCCCGAGGGCACCTTCTCGCTGCTGTTCGGCGCGGGCCGCGAGATCGGCCAGGCGCTGGTCGCCGACCCGCGCATCCAGGCGGTGGGCTTCACCGGTTCGCGCAGCGGCGGCACGGCGCTGATGGCCACCGCCCAGGCGCGCCCGCAGCCGATCCCGGTCTACGCCGAGATGAGCTCGATCAACCCGGTGTTCCTGCTCCCCGAGGCGCTCAAGGCACGCGGCCAGGCGATCGCCGAAGGCTTCGCCGCCTCGCTCAGCATGGGCGCCGGGCAGTTCTGCACCAACCCCGGGCTGGTGATCGCGGTCCAGGGCCCTGAGCTCGACGCCTTCGTCGCGGCCGCCGGTGAGGCGGTCACGGGCAGCGCCGCCCAGACCATGCTCACCCCGGGCATCCACGCGGCCTACGAGCAGGGTGTCGGCCGGCTCGCCGGCCACGCCAGGGTCAGCGAGGCCGCCCGCGGCCAGGCCGGCGAGACCGCCCACCCCGCCCAGGCCGGGCTGTTCGTCACGAAGGCCGAAGCCTTCCTTAATGATCCCGCCCTGCAGGAGGAGGTCTTCGGCTCGACCTCGCTGGTGATCGCCTGTGCCGACGCGCAGGAGGTACGCCGCGTCGCCGCCCAGCTCGAAGGCCAGCTCACCATCACCCTGCAGATGGACGACGGCGATCTCGACGCCGCCCGGCAGCTGCTGCCGACGCTGGAGCGCAAGGCGGGGCGGATACTCGCCAACGGTTGGCCGACCGGGGTGGAAGTCTGCCATGCCATGGTCCACGGCGGGCCCTACCCGGCGACCTCGGACAGCCGCACCACCTCGGTGGGCAGCGCGGCGATCCACCGCTTCCTGCGCCCGGTGTGCTACCAGGCGCTGCCCGCGGGCCTGCTGCCTGAGGCACTCCAGGACGCCAACCCGCTGGGCGTGAGCCGCCTGGTCGATGGCAAGCGCGAGAGCTAACGACAGCGCTCGCCAACAGTGGAAATTCTTTGGCGGCCTTCGGGCCGCCTTTTTAGTTACTGACTTCCGCTAAGGCAGCGTTAACAAATAAGTTGTGCAATATTTTGTAATCGGATATTCTCTGAT
>NZ_JBDNGD010000407.1:0-1289 GCF_041689495.1 Halomonas sp.
CAGATCGAGACCACGCCGGTGATGCGTGGCACCGTACATCCGGTGCGGCAGATGGTGGTCAGGCCCAAGGTAGAGGAGGCGTTCGGCTTCGCATCCGTACAAGTGCTCGACTTCGCCGACCTTTATGCGGGCAAGCTGGCCGCGGCGTTGTCGCGCCAACATCCCCGTGACCTCTTCGACGTCGGCCAGCTACTGGAGGACGAGAGGGCGGATGGAATGCTCTGGCGAACCTTCCTCGTCTACCTGACCTGCAGCCCCAAGCCAGCCTGGGAAATATTGGCACCACGGGAGCCTGCAGACTTCGAGGCGACATTCAACGCGCACTTCCGCGGAATGACGTCGGAACCGGTGAGCGTGGAGCAACTGCTGCAGAGCCGGTCGCGCTTGCTGGATTGGGTCGCCGGCTGGCTGGACGAGTCCTCCGAGGCGTTCCTGCGTTCCGTGGAAGCCGAACTGCCGGATTTCGGGCTGCTCGGTTTGCCCCATGCTCGGGATCTGCCAGGGGTGCGGCGCAAGCTGCATAACCTGGCTCGGCGTTCCGAGAGTAAGCGGGAAGCCGATCACATGCAGTTGGAAAAGGCGCTGGCGCGGTTCGATGGACGGACTGGCTGAGGCCCTTGAGTATTCTGCGCCGTAAGGGCCTTCTACTAAGGACACAGGCCTGAAGGAGGCCGCGATGGAACAGCGTATGAGTCTGATTACCTTGGGCGTGAGCGATCTGGCGCGGTCGCGTCGCTTCTATGAGGAGGTGTTGGGCTGGAAGGTGGGGTTGGCACAGACCGAGGTGGTCTTCTTCCAACTCAACGGGCTGATCCTGTCGCTCTATGCTCGTACTGCCCTGGCGCAGGATGTTGGGGTGCCTGTGGAGGGCAGCGGCTTTGCCGGTATTACCCTTGCCCAAAATGTGTCGACCGAGACTGAGGTGGATACGGTTTTGAGCGAGGCGCAGCACGCCGGAGGAAGGATCGTTAAGCCTGCCAGCAAGGCGGAGTGGGGCGGGTATTCGGGCTATTTCGTCGATCCCGACGGCCACCTCTGGGAGGTGGCCCACAACCCGTTTTTCCCCATTGATGCCGAGGGCAATACCTGGCTCGGCTGAGCGTGGCAGGACGCTGGCGGTTACATGAGGCGGTGCCGTGATGCTCTGAATCGGGGGGCAAGGATCTGCCGGGGAGCCTCCAGCGTCAAGGTTTGTAGGGAAAGTGGTGTAGGGCGCGAGATGCTCAAGTCGGTATTGCTCGATATCAGTCGCGCGGCCACAGCCGCGCCGCCACGGCGATCACCACCGC
>NZ_JBDNGD010000408.1:0-3427 GCF_041689495.1 Halomonas sp.
CCCCTACTTCGGCCCTGAGCCCATGGCCGAATTCGCACCGACCTGTCGGTCCATTGCCAAGGCCGTGGTGGCGCGCCTGCCGGAGAACGGCGAGGTAGAGGTCATGGCCTCGCTGGGCCAGGCCTTCGCCCTGGAGATTCAGTGCGCCTTCATGGGCTGGCCGGCCAGCCTGCACGAGCCGCTGCGCGACTGGACCCGCCGCCAGCATGCCGCCACCCTTGCCGGTGATCGTCAAGCGCTGGGCGAGCTGGCGCTGGAGTTCGATGGCGTGATCCACGACCTGCTGGCCGCCCGCCGGGAAGCCGGCGACGAGGCACCGGACGATGTCACCACACAGATCATGAACGAGACGGTGGAGGACCGAGCCCTGCGCGACGATGAGATCGTCAGCATCCTGCGCAACTGGACGGTCGGCGAGCTGGGCACCATCTCCGCCAGCATCGGCATCCTGGTGGGCTATCTGGCCGAACATCCCGACTGGCAGGCGACCCTGCGCGACGAACCCACCCTGCTGCCCGCGGCCATCGACGAGATCCTGCGCCTGGATGCGCCGCTGATATCCAACCGGCGAATCACCACCTGTCCGGTGGAAACAGGCGGTCGCCGCCTCGAGGCCGGCGAGCGCCTGACGCTCCTGTGGGGCTCGGCCAACCGGGACGAGATGGTGTTCGGTGACCCGGACGAGGTTCGCCCGGATCGCGACCCGAAGGACAATCTACTCTACGGCGCGGGCATCCATGTCTGCCCCGGGGCACCGTTGGCGCGCATGGAACTCCAGTACGTCATGGAGGCGCTGCTCGACGCCACCGTGGAGTTCGGCCTGCTGCCGGGGCGCCCCGCGGTGCGCGCCCGCTATCCCGCCGGCGGCTATTCGGAGGTGCCGCTGAGAGTCTGCACTCGCAAGCCCGCTGGAAGGACACGTTAGTGATGCGCCTCAAGGCGCGCCTATGCCGCATTAAGGAGAGCGTCGATGATCAAGGTACGGCTCTATCGCTACCACCCCGAGCAGGACGACCTGCCGCGGATGGAGACCCTGGAGGTCGAGGAACGCTTCCGCAGGGCCATGGTGCTCGATGTGCTGGAGCAGCTGAAGGAGCAGGACGCCACCCTGGCCTATCGGCGCTCCTGCCGGGAAGGGGTGTGCGGTTCCGACGGCATGAACATCAACGGCAGGAATGGCCTGGCCTGCATCACGCCGGTGGAGGAGGTACTGGGCGCTTCGAATACCCTGACCCTGCGTCCGCTACCCGGCATGCCGGTGATCCGTGATCTGGTGGTGGATCAGAGTCTTTTCTTCCGTCAGTTCGAGAAGATTCGGCCCTGGCTGATCAATGATGATTCCCCCAGCGCGACTGAACGACGGCAAAGTCCGCAAGACCGCGAGAAGCTCGACGGCCTCTATGAGTGCATCCTCTGCGCCTGTTGCAGCTCGGCCTGTCCCTCCTGGTGGTGGAACCCGGACAAGTATATCGGCCCGGCCGGTCTGATTCAGGCCTACCGTTTCCTGGTCGACAGCCGCGACACCGCCACCGAGGAGCGCCTGGCCGACCTCGACGACCCCTTCAGCGTGTTCCGCTGCCGCCAGATTGCCAACTGCACCTGGGTCTGCCCCAAGGGACTCAATCCCATGCGCGCCATCGGTCACATCAAGGCGATGCTTCTGGCGCGTGGCGCCTGAGTTTGCCAACGTCGCCGAGCAGGGAGTCATGGCGTTTCGATAGGTGACGCACCTGCTGGAGCGAGTACATGACTGCCATCCTTCGCTCGACCCCGACAAGGAGGCCCGTCGTCAGTCCGAGCCGCAGCGGCTGCTGTTCGTGCTGACCCGCGCCGAGCTGCCGGACCAGCCCAGCGAGGCTCAACGGGCGCGCTTCGTGTTGGCCCGGCTGACGGATGCCGAAGCGATCAAGCGGCTAACGCAAGTGCCTGGCATCGGCCGCTGGAGCGCCGAGTACGTATTGTTGCGCGGGCTCAGCCGTTGGCATGTGTTCCCTGGCGACGACGTGGTGCGCGCAAGTACCTGGCGCAGTGGCTGCAATTAGAGGGCACGTTGGACTACAGCGACGTGGCGGCGACATTGCAGCGTTGGCGAGAATATAGTGGTTTGATCTACTTCCACCTGCTGTTGCATTGCCTCGATCTGACGGGGACATTGAACTTACCCAGCCATGAGTGCAGTACTAACAACGATTGGGCAAATACACGAAGAATGCGGAATAAGCAGGCATGCCGATGACAGACGCACCCCCATTCCAGCCCGAGTTACGAGCCCGCGCCAACTGCGGCGTCGGCGCGGTAGTCGATCTACAGGGCCGCGCTAGCCACCAGATACTGCTCGACGCACTGCAGGTGCTGGAACGGCTGGATCATCGTGGCGCTCGCGGCGCAGAAGAGAATACCGGCGACGGCGCCGGCGTCATGCTGCAGAAGCCGGACGCATTCTTTCGCCGGGAGCTTGGCGACCTACCGGTTGCTGACGCCTATGCGGTTGCGCAGCTGTTCCTGCCATCCGATCCCAACCAGCGGCAAGCCTTGCGGGAACACATTGACGCGACCGTGGCGCAATGGGGCTTCACCGCCCTGGTCTGGCGCGACGTGCCCACCTGCAACGAGGGACTCGGGCACGGCGCGCTCGACACCGAACCGCGGGTACAGCAACTATTCTTTTCTCACGCCGAAGGGCTGACCGGTTCGGCGCTAGATCGGCGTTGTTACGTGCTGCGGCTGGCACTGGACAAGGCTGTGGCGGAGCTGCCCGGCGCGCAGGATTTCCATGTCTGCTCGCTGGACCGACGGCGAATTGTCTACAAGGGTCTTCTGACCAACCCGCAACTACGGCGCTACTATCCGGATTTGTCCGACCCAGCCGTTGTCACTGCGCTCGCGCTGGCGCACTCGCGCTTTTCCACCAACACGCTGGGCAGTTGGGCGCGAGCGCATCCACACCGCGTGATCGTGCATAACGGCGAGATCAATACCTACCGCGCCAACTTCAACCGCCTACGCGACCGAGAGGCTGATCTCGACCATCCGCAAATCGGCGCCGCGCTACGCCAGCTGCGCCCGCTGGTTGCCACCGGAGTCAATGACACCGAACTACTAGACGCCGCGATCGAGCTTTTGATGGCCGGTGGCCGTAGCCTGGAGCACGCATTGCGCATGCTCATTCCGGAAGCCTGGCAAAACGACCACGCCATGGATCCGGCACGCCGCGACTGGTACGACTATCATGCCAGCCTGATCGAGCCCTGGGACGGTCCGGCGCTGGTCGTCGGCAGCGATGGCGAGCGCGTGGTGGCGGTGCTCGATCGCAACGGCTTCCGCCCTTGCCGTTACGACATCACTCACGACGGCCGCCTGATCCTGGCCAGCGAGGTCGGCGTGCTGGATCAGCCGGCGGCGGACATCCGTGAACGCGCACGGCTAG
>NZ_JBDNGD010000409.1:0-1292 GCF_041689495.1 Halomonas sp.
CGTATCGAGCACCTCTGGAACCGCATGTATCGTGGCGGCTTCTACCGTGGTGGTCCGATCCTCATGAGTGCCATCGCCGGGATCGATCAGGCCCTCTGGGACCTCAAGGGACGCGATCTGGGGGTTCCCGTGCATCAGCTGCTGGGCGGAGCCTGCCGGGAGCGGATGCGCATGTATGCCTGGACCGGAGGAGACCGTCCCAGCGAGGTGGGCATTGGTGCCCAGGCCCTGGTTGCCCAGGGGTTCACGGCTTTCAAGATGAACTGCACGGCGGAAATGGCCATCGTCGATTCCCATGGTCGGGTCCATCGCCCCATGGCCAAGGCGCTGCTCCGCGAGCTCGAGGCCTACCACCCGATGTTCGTGGAGGAGCCCGTACTGCCGGAGCACCTGCCCTGCCTCAAGCAGATTGCCGGGGGGCTCGGTTATCCCATCGCCACCGGCGAGCGGCTCTTCACCCGCTACCAGTTCCGCGATCTGCTCGCCGATGGCATGGTCGATATCGTCCAGCCGGATATCTCGCACTGTGGCGGTATCAGCGAGGCCATGCGCATTGCCAGCCTGGCGTCTTGCCATGATGTCGCCCTGGCGCCGCACTGTCCGCTGGGTCCTCTGGCCCTGGCCGCCTCGCTCCAGGTGGATGCGGTCAATCACAACGCCTTCATCCAGGAACAGAGCATGGGGATTCACTACAACCAGGACAATGACGTCCTCGATTACCTGGTCGACAAGTCGGCGCTGGCCATCGAGGATGGCTATTGCCGGATTCCCGAGGGGCCGGGACTGGGCGTGGAGATCGACGAAGCCTTCGTCGAGGAGCGCGCGAAGGTCGGCCATCGCTGGCGCAACCCGCTCTGGACCCATGAAGATGGCTCGGTAGCAGAATGGTGAGGATCGCTTTTCGACGGACGGTGTCATCCGGCAAGCCGGTGGAGGATGTCATGAGGAGGAATGGATGAACGATAATCCCCGTGCCTTGCAGGCCGCCCTGGCAGCGTGTCCCCTGGTGGCCATCCTGCGTGGCATCCGGCCTGATGAGGTGCTGGCGGTGGCCGATGCGCTGATCGCCTGCGGTTTGCGCATGATCGAGGTGCCGCTCAACTCGCCGGATCCCTGGGAGAGCATTGCACGACTGCAGGCGCACTGTCCGACGGATGTCCTGGTCGGTGCCGGCACCGTGCTCTCGGTGAAGGACGTGGAGCGTCTGGCGAGCCTGGAAGCCTCCCTGCTGGTGACGCCCAATACCGATGCCGAGGTGATCCGTGCCGGGCGAGACGCCGGACTGGCCCCCC
>NZ_JBDNGD010000410.1:0-1158 GCF_041689495.1 Halomonas sp.
CCTTCGCTATCAACAACAGCCTGTTCGAGGTAGGGCTGATGCTCGGCTTCGGGCTATTTGGCTACTGGATGAAAAAGGCCGGTGTCTCACCGGCACCGATGGTGATCGGGCTGATCCTGGGGCCGGTCATGGAGACCAGTTACCAGCAGTCGATGCTGATCGGGCAGGGCAACCTGAGTATCTTCCTGACGAGCCCCATCGCCGTGGTACTGCTGTCCATCGCCGCCTTCTCGGTGCTGCAGGCCACGCCGTTCTTCGGCTGGCTGCGTGGCGCGCTGCGCGACAAAGCGCAGGCCGAGTGACTCCCTACCATCTTCACGAGGACTCCATCATGACAACGATTACCGACGTGCGCACCAGGACGGTCAACGTGCCGCTGGACAACCCCACCAGCTTTTCCAACCGTCAGGTGTTCAAGCGCGACTATGTGCTGGTCGAGGTGACCGGCGACGACGGCCATGTCGGCATCGGCTTCTGCTACGGTGGCAACAATGCCGGCTCGCTGGTGGCGCATGCCGTGCGCGACCTGCTGCGGCCGGTGCTGGTGGGCGCGGATGCCCATGCCACCGAAGCCCTGTGGCAGGCGATGTACCAGGAGTCATTGCTGCATGGCCGCTGCGGTTCGGTGATGCGCGCCATCAGCATTCTCGATACCGCGCTCTGGGATCGCAACGCCCGGGCGGCGGGCTTGCCGCTCTACAAGTACCTGGGCGCCAGCGACACCGGCAGCGTGCCGGCCTATGCCAGCGGAGGCTACTATCTTGATGGCAAGACGCCCGCGATGCTGGGCGAGGAGATGGCCGGCTACGTCGCCCAGGGCTTCACCTCGGTGAAGATGAAAGTCGGCCGCGAGGACCTGGTCGGCGAAGAAGCTCGGCTGGCGGCGGTGCGGGAGGCCGTGGGCCCCAATATCCAGGTGATGCTGGATGCCAACAACGCCTGGCGGGACCTGCCCTCGGCGCTGGCCTTCATGCGCATGGCCGAGCCCTACAACCCGTTCTGGATCGAGGAGCCCTTCAGCCCGGACGACATCGACAACCACCGGCGCCTGGCGGAGCGCACTCCGGTGCCGGTGGCCACCGGCGAGATCGAGGCCGGACGCTGGCGCTTCCGCGAGCTGCTGGAGAAGGAGGGCGCCATGATCCTGCAGACCGACGC
>NZ_JBDNGD010000411.1:0-8532 GCF_041689495.1 Halomonas sp.
AGCGCCTAGCGCCTAGCGCCTAGCGCCTAGCGCCTAGCGCCTAGCGCCTAGCAGGATGCTGACGGCCTTGCAGCCAAAATCAAGAAAACCCCATCGGATTGATCATCCGATGGGGTTTTGGCCTTCATCCCCCGACACCTGCCGCCCGTTACCGAGCGGCTCGGCGCGAGGCGCTTGTAGCTGGGCGCTGCCCGAAGGGGGGCTAGGCGCTGGGTGCTTGGTGCTCTCCCAGCACCTCCGGGATGGTCATCCTGACGTAGCGGCCCGGTGCCGGCTCGAGGATATCGAGCTCCCCTTCGCCTGGGGTGCGGGCGGGAACCATCTTCTCGGTATCAGCATAGCTATGCCCGGTCATCCATGCCTGCCAGTGCGGCCACCAGGACCCTTCTTGCTGCTCCGCGTCCGCCAGCCACTGCTCTGCGGTTTCCGGCAGCTCATCATTGGTCCAGTAACCATACTTGTTCTTGTGCGGGGGATTGACGATACCCGCAATGTGGCCGGAGCCCCCCAGCACGAAGGTAACCTCGCCCTTCGGCAGCAAGGCACCATAGTAGCTGCTGTTCCATTTGGCGATATGGTCATCACGCGTGGAGATGAAGTAGCTCGGCGTAGAGATCTTGCGCAGATCGAGCTTGACTCCATCCAACTCGATGCCACCGGGTTCCACCAGACGGTTTTCCATGTACATGTTGCGTATATACCAGCCGTGGGTGCCGGCAGGCACGTTGGTTCCGTCGGTATTCCAGTAGAGCAGATCGAAGGGAGCCGGCTTGTCGCCCTTAAGGTAATTGTTGATGTAGAAGGACCAGAAGAGGTCATTCTCGCGAAGCAGGTTGAAGGAGAATGCCATCACCCGTCCATCCAGATAGCCATCCTGCTCGAGCTTCTCTTCGATACCCTCGACCACGGGCTCGGTCAGGAAGACACCGATCTCGCCCGGGTCACGGAAGTCCTGCAGGGTGGCCATGTAGGTCACCGACGTCGCCTTGCGTCCACGACTGGTACTGGTCAGATAGGCGACCGTCGAGGCCGTCAGGGTGCCGCCGATACAGTAACTGAGCAGGTTTACCGACTTCTCGCCGGTCGCCTGTTCGATGGCACCCATGGCATCGATGGGGCCCATCTGCATGTAATCGGCCCAGGTCAGGTCACGCTGCTCGGGGCTCGGGTTGCGCCAGGAGATCAAGAAGACGGTGTGTCCCTGCTCGACCAGCCATTTTACCAGTGAATTATCCTGGCGCAGGTCCAGGATGTAGTACTTGTTGATCCAGGGTGGCACCACCAGCAGCGGTGTCTTGAAAACCTTCTCGGTGGAGGGTGAATACTGGATCAGCTGGATCAACTCGTTCTCGTAGACCACTGACCCCGGGGTGACGGCGATATTCTCCCCCACCTCGAAGGCCGAGCGGTCTGTCATGCTGACATTGAGCCCTTCCGCAGAATTGGCGAGATCCTCACGCAGCCGTGCCAGGCCATCGACCAGGTTCTGACCACGCGTCTCGAGGGTCTTTCTCATGACTTCAGGATTGGTGGAGACGAAATTGGTCGGCGCCATGGCATTGACCAGCTGGCGGGCATAGAAGGCCAGGTTGCGCTTGCGCTTATCATCGAGGCCATCCAGGTTATCGATCAGATCCTCGACCATCCGCGAGAAGAGCAGGTATTGCTGCATGATCGCCATGTAATGAGGGTCCTGGGTCCAGGCCTCATCGTTGAAGCGTCGATCTCCCTTGGCTGGCATCACCAGCGGCTCCACCTGTTGCCCGGAGAGGGATCGCAACCCCTGCTGCCAGAGCTGGAACTGATCCTGAAGCAACCGTGACTGCGCCTGCCAGATCAGCGGCGGGTTGCGCATCAGGGCCTCGGCACCGGCACGAAAGCTCTCGCGCATGTCTTCCTGAACGGAGTCCCCGGCAGCACTCGGTACCATGCGCTTTAGAAGGTCCTCCATCAGCGGCCGATATTCCTCACCGATTTCCTTGAGCTGGTCATTCCATGCCTCCAGCTCGGCCTGAGTTGGTGCTTGCATCCCTTGCTGCATTGAAGCCTCCTGACAGACTGTTAGCTACTGTAGTGAAAAACTGTAGTGAAAAACTGTTTCGTGAAATCAAGAGAGACACATGCCCATGCCCACCAGGCAGGCATTGGCATGTATCCCGGGGCGTGGCGATAACCGCCATGCCGGCTGGATCGTTCAGCTCTTGTTGCCGGTCGAAGACTTGCTGGTGGCCTTGGCAGGCCCAGACTTGGCGGCCGAACCACCGGCTTTCTGAGCCTGGTCGGTCATCTGTTGTCCGGCTTCGGCAAAGAGCGCCTCGAGCTGGTTCTTGAATTCCGTGCGCATTCGCTCGGTACCCATCTGGCTGTAGCGCTTCATGGCCTCGAGCTGCTGTTGGGTCATCTTCTCCATGTTGTCGAGCATCATGGAATTGAGCTTGCGCATCGGTTCGAGGAACTGACGTGTCTGCTCGTTGAAGTTTTCCATCATCTTGTCTTGCATGCAGGTACTTCTTTTCGGTCTTTACCTGGCGTGCGGCATGGGAATCGATAACGCACGCATTGTTGCACTGCACAAAGTCTAGTCGTTCAGAAGGTGCATTGCAATGTCAACCAAGGCCCTCGGGTCATGCGTCTTCACGCTTGCCCCGCGAGCGGGCACTGCCGGTGGACTTGGTCGTCGACTGGCTTGAGGCCGGCTTGCCTGTGCCTGATTGGGCGGTAGAAGTGTCAGCGCCGGTCGGTTTGGTGGCCTCGGAATTCTTCCTTTCACGGCCACCGGTCGACGCCTGGCTCTCCTTGCTCTCCTTGCTCTCCTTGCTCTCCGTACCTTCCTTGCCCTGGCCCTTGGACGTCGCCTGGTTGAGCATGTCAAGCATCATCTGCTGGTAGGTGCCAAAGCTGGAGAGTCCCTGGGAAAGGCCCTGCGTCAGCTCTTGAGAAAGCCCCTGAGGCACGCCCGGTTGCTGTTGCAGGAAGGGCTGCATCAGACTCATGGGGTCATAGCCTTCCACGCCGGATTCCATCTGCTTGTGAATGCGGCTCAAGAGGTCCTGCTGGAAGACTTCCACATCCGGCAATCCCAGTGACCGCCGGAATTCATCGGGTGTCAGGTCAAATTCGACGTTGATCTTCATGTCCGTGCTCTTTTGGATGGTTATTTTGGATGGTTATTCACAGTGTAGCAGCCATGAAGCCTGACGCCATTCAGTAGAGTCGTGGTGTATCCACGCGGACATCGGCGTTCTGGCCACGATGGCGGAGCAGGTGATCCATGAGGGTCAACGCCATCATCGCCTCGGCGATGGGCGTGGCCCGGATGCCCACGCAAGGGTCATGCCGACCCTTGATCACCACCTCCACCGCCTGACCGTGGACATCGATGGAACGTCCCGGTGTGGTGATGCTCGAAGTGGGCTTGAGGGCAAGGTGCGCGATGATCGTCTGGCCACTGGAAATCCCCCCCAGCACCCCACCGGCATGATTGGACAGGAAGCCCTCGGGGGTCATCTCATCGCGGTGCTCGCTGCCCCGCTGGGCCACCGAGGCAAAGCCCTCGCCGATCTCGACGCCCTTGACGGCATTGATGCTCATCAGGCCATGGGCCAGTTCGGCGTCGAGGCGATCGAAAACCGGCTCGCCGAGCCCGGGCGGGACCCCCTCGGCCATGACGGTGATCCTCGCGCCCACCGAATCCTGGTCTCGACGCAACTGGTCCATGAAGGCCTCCAGTTCCGGCACCTTGTCGGGGTCAGGACAGAAGAAGGGATTGTCATCCACTCCCGCCCAGGACCTGAAGTCGATGACGATAGGGCCCAGCTGGCTCATGTAGCCACGTATCAGGATGCCCCGGGTCGCCAGATACTTCCTGGCGATGGCGCCTGCCGCCACGCGAAGCGCAGTCTCACGGGCGCTGGAGCGACCGCCACCACGGTAATCACGAATACCGTACTTGTGATGGTAGCTGTAGTCGGCATGGGCCGGACGAAAGATATCCTTGATCCTGGAATAATCGCCTGAACGCTGATCGGTATTCTCGATCAACAGGCCGATGGAGGTTCCGGTCGTCACGCCCTCGAAAACGCCGGAGAGAATCCTCACCTGGTCGGGTTCGCGACGCTGGGTCGTGTGCCGCGAGGTCCCGGGGCGACGCCGATCCAGGTCATGCTGGAGATCCGCTTCGCAGAGCGGCAACCCAGGGGGGCACCCATCGACGATGGCGCCGAGCGCAGGACCATGGCTCTCGCCGAAGGTGGTAACGGTAAACAGCTTGCCGAAGGTATTGCCGGACATGGGCGTCCCTCTGAAGTCGCGATCGAGAATCAGGCAAATGTCGCCGCATGGGCGTCGAGTTCGGCAGCCGTGAGCACGCAGACCCCCTGGCCGCCACGTTCGAATTCCAGCCACAGGAAGGGCACATCGGGAAAGGCCGCTTCAAGATGACGGTCGGAGTTACCGACCTCGAGAATCAACACACCCTCCTCGAGCAGGTGCCCCCTGGCCTCCCGCAGGACACGACGCACGATATCCAGGCCATCGCTTCCGGCCCCCAGGGCCAGGGAGGGCTCATGTCGGAACTCCGCGGGCATGGTCGTGAGGTCACGGGTATCGACATAGGGCGGATTGCAGACGATCAATTCATAGCGCCGACCCGCCAGGCCATCGAAGAGATCCGACTCCACTGCCCTCACCCGCGCCCCCACATCGTGCCGGGTAATATTGATCCGCGCCACTTCCAGCGCCTCCGGACTGATGTCGGCCAGATCCACCTCGCAGGTAGGCAGATGCAGGGCTGTAGCGATACCGATACAGCCGGAGCCCGCACAGAGGTCGAGCACTCGTGAAGGAGGCTGTTCCGGGAACCAGGCGGCGAAATCGTGCTCGATCAATTCGGCAATGGGGGAGCGCGGTATCAATACCCGTTCATCCACCGTGAAGGGGAAGCCTGCAAAGAAGGCCTCCCCCAGCAGGTAGGGCAAGGGACGACGACTGGTGATGCGGGCTCTCACCAGGCCCACGATACGCAGGCGCTCCATGGGCAACAGCCGGGCGTCGAGCACGGCAGGGTCGACATTCCAGGGAAGGTGAAGGGCACCCAAGGTCAGTGCCACCGCCTCATCCCAGGCGGAATCGGTGCCATGGCCGTAGAAGAGTCCCGCCAGGTGGAATTCGCTGGCGGCCCAGCGCAGGCAATCGCGCAGGGTCAACAGGCCGTCGCGGAGCACCTCGTCGGTAAGCTGCAGGGTGGAGGCGGAGGTACCGTGATGGAAAGCGCTCACGTGGGCTCCTGTGGACATGGGGACGATTGACCGGGGCAGGTCGCGGAGAAACCCTGAGATTGTACCCGGCAAGGCGGTTCACAGCCACGTTCCAACCGCTATACTGGCGTTCCCGACGCCCGACCGAGTAGTTCATGAATCGACATCGCCACCATCCGGATGACGAGGATATCGACGCCTTCCGCCAGGCCCTGCGAGAGGCCGGTGTGCGGCCTCTCTCGACCAACCGTGCCAATCCGGGTCGTGCCCGCCCTAGAGACGCCTCTGCGGCCGAACGAAGGGCCGCGGCCACCTCGGCGGGCCAGGAGGCCTCGACGGGGCGCACCTCCGACGGACGGGTAGAGGCGGTTCGCCCCTCTGAAGCCCTGGATTTTGCGCTTCCCGATCTGCCCTGGCGCACACGACAGAAACTCAAGCGCGGACGTTTTGGCTGGGAGGAAGGTCTGGACCTCCATGGCTACACCCTGGAAGAGGCCAGAGCTGAGCTGGAGGCCTTCCTTCGAGACGCAGTGACCGCGCAACGCCGCTGTGTCCTGATCGTACACGGCAAGGCATGGGGGGCAACCAGCGACTATCCGGTCATCAAGAGCCATGTGAACGCCTGGTTGCGGGAATGGCCCAGTGTAGTGGCCTTCTGCTCGGCCACCGAGATCGATGGCGGTACCGGGGCCGTCTATGTCCTCCTGCGCCGGCGAGGCGTCGGAACCTGATTCTAATTGGAGGCTCCTAGCGCTAATCTATGCCTTCGGTCCAGGGTCATCGATCGCCGTTGGCGCAACCCGGATCCTGTCACCCATCTCAGGGGCATGGCGCTGACCCTCGAAACGATCCAGCGCCTGTACCGCCAGGTGTCGGCCGAGGGCGATCAATGCCTCGGCGCGATGAAATTCGTAGGCGCCACAAATCGTCTTGGGCACTTCGATCATGACATCCGGTGGGTAACCAGCGACCTTGTAGCGAGCCAAGGCCGCCTGAGTAATGTCGAAGGAGGCCAATACCATGTCGAGCCTCCCCCACTCGCGCCGCTCGCGTGCCCGCAATTCATCGGTGTCACTGTCGCCGAGGTCCTCGTCGGAATCCAGCCCATCGAAGAGTCGCAGAGTGGCGCTACGCACGCCTTCCAACCAGCTGGCAAAATCCATACTCCCCGCTTGGCTTGCCTGGTCACGGGCAGGTTCCTCGGCCTGTTGCTGGGGAGGCATCAGTTCCTCCAGGCTGACGGGACGAGAACTGTGAGCGGTCGCATTGACCGCCAGGATGAAATCGGCACCGACGGGGACAGTGGGAATGATCGGTAAGGGATTGAGAAGCCCTCCATCCACCAGCACCTGCTCGCCGCGATGCACCGGCGTGATCACGCCGGGAACGGCAATGGAGGCACGAATCGCTTCCAGGAGGGAGCCGCTCTGAAACCATACCTCCTGCTGACGCACCAGATCGGTGGCCACCGTCGTCACGGGAATGGAGAGATCCTCGATTCGGGTATCACCGATCAGGGATTCGAGTTTGCTCATCACCTTGCTGGCACGCATCGCCCCCATGGGGTTCCAGGTCACATCGACTAATCGTAGCACGTCGAAATAGTCGAGACGGCATACCCAGTCCCGATAGCCATCGAGTTTCCCGGCGGCATAAATCCCCCCGACCAGGGCTCCCATCGAACAGCCGGAGATCGCCACGATCTCGTAGCCACGCGCCTGTAGTTCGTCGATGACGCCGATATGCGCATAGCCCCGTGCGCCGCCACTGCCCAGCACCAGAGCCACCCGCTTGCCCTCCCCCTTGCTGGCAGTCTGCTGATCACTCATCTGCTGTCTCCTGCGAAATGGAAAAGGGGCTCATGACCGATACCAGGCCAGGATGGTATCGGCCACGACAGCCACGCTGCCCGGCTCCAGGTGAAGATGATGTCCGCCCTTCAACACACGCCGCTCGAGTCCTGATACCACGGAACGCAACCGCTGGGCCACCTCACGATCACCCAGGATACCGGCCGCCCCTTCCATCAGGAGCAGGGGACAGCGGATGGTCGCCAGAATAGCGAGCAACTGCTCGGGAGAAAGCCGTAACGGTGAGGGGCGAAGCAGCCGACCATCCGTACGCAGCTGCACACGGCCATCCGGCAAGGCAATCAGATTACGCTCTACCAGTGGCTGGGCCGTCTCGGTGTCGATTCGGGTCGCTCCACCGGCCACCCTTGCTGCCACGGCCGTCCTGACATCAGGATAGCGCGGTGGCGGCGACACAGGGCGTCGATGGGCCAGCAACCCCTTGCGCAGCTGTTTCGGGACATCGCCCGAATCGGTTGTCAAGGCGCCCAAGCCATCAATCAACATCAGCCGGGACACCCGTTCGGGCAGGGCGGCCGCCGTCAGGCAGGCGACACCGGCACCCATGGAGTGCGCCAGCAGTGTCGCCTTCTCGATGCCGAGGGAATCGCAGGCATCGAGCAGATCATGACAGTAATCCCAGAGGGCATAGTCGCCTTCCCCCGGCAGAGGGACGCTCAAGCCATGACCGGAAAAATCGATGGCCACCACACGGATCCCCAGGCGTTCCACCAGCAATGGGGCCAGACGGGCAAAGCTGGCGGCATTGTCGAGCCAGCCATGCAGTGCCAGCCAGGCAGGTGCCGATGCATCGCCCCAGCTCAGAGCCGCCAATCGGCCTTCAGCCAGGTCAAGGGATCGGGGATCGGTCATGGGCAGTCATCTAGGGAAAAGGCAGAAGGCATTTCAGCGTAGAGAAAATCGGGAGACGCCCCTTACAGGGGACGCCTCCCTCCCGACAATCAGGCGTATCTTTACCCTTCGCGCTTGCCGTCCACCAGCCGGCTCACGCCCAGCGGGTTGCCGTGCTTGAGCGCTTCGGGCAGCAGGCCCTCGGGCAGGGCCTGGTAGCACACCGGACGCAGGAAGCGATGGATCGCTGCGCTGCCCACCGAAGTGGTGCGGCTGTCCGACGTTGCCGGGTAGGGGCCACCGTGGACCATGGCGTGGCATACCTCGACCCCGGTGGGCCAGCCGTTGGCGAGGATCCTTCCCGCCTTGCGCTCGAGAATCGGCAGCAGGGCCTTGGCCGCGTCCCGGTCACCCTCGTCCAGTTGCAGGGTGGCGGTGAGCTGGCCTTCAAGGTGTCCGGCGATGCGACGCATGTCGTCGGGGCTGGTGCATTCGACGACCAGCGAGCAGGCACCGAAGACCTCTTCGCGCTGCAGGGTCTCGTCGGCGAGGAAGTCGTCCGCCGAGACGGCGAA
>NZ_JBDNGD010000412.1:0-2913 GCF_041689495.1 Halomonas sp.
AGCGCCTAGCGCCTAGCGCCTAGCGCTCAGGAGTACAATCCAGTAGGCCCGATAAGCCGCAAGGCGCATCGGGCGTGTTGTGGGAGTCAGGGCTAGCGCACGGTGCGCTGGCGCTCTCAGAGGCGGGATTCGGCCTGGGCCTGGGCGGCTTGCGGTGCATGGACGGCGTGCAGGCGAGCGATCAGTTGATCTTCCAGGGCGAAGCGCTCGGAAAGCCCTCTGACAAGCCGATCGAGCCAGGCGGGAAGGCGGGCCAGGTTCTGCCGGCAACGCACCGGGCTCTGGTAATCATTATCGAAATCGAGGACCAGTTCGGTGGACATCTCGAGACGCGCCAGGAGCCGATCGGCAATGGCATGGGCCTCGTCGTCACCGAAGGCTTCGGCCTCGTCACGCAGCTGGGGGTAGACCTCGAAATGGCCGGCGCTGATATAATCCATCAGCAACTGACTGAAGGTATCGATACGCGCCTTGTACACCGCCTCGAGTTCGACGTTGCAGGCCTCCTTGAGCTCGATGAAGCTCACCAGCAATGCGCGGCGTTCGTCGAGCCAGCGGTCGATGAGTGCATGGACCCCGCCCCAGCGATCCTGAGCCGTCTTGCAATCTTCCAGCATGGGCGCCTCCTTGCTACGCGGAGCCGATGACAACGATCATCCGACCGGGAAACAACAGACTCACCCCTGCCGCCCTCGCTGTCAATCCTCTTGCCCGGAAGCGTCGATACCGCCAGGATATTGGCTCGTGATACACAAAAAAGGGAATCCAATGAAAACGCTCGCCCGTCTCGGCCTCGGCCTCTTGATCAGCTCCAGCCTGGGCCTGGCCCATGCCGAAGAGGTGAAGATCGGCATGATCACCACCCTCTCCGGTGGCGGCTCCCACCTCGGTGTGGACGTCCGCGATGGTTTCATGCTCGCCATCGAGCAATCGGGCCGCGGCGATATCGAGGTGCTCATCCAGGATGACGCCCGCCGCCCCGACCTCGCCAAGTCGCTGTCCAACGAGTTCATGCAACGCGATGAGGTCGACATCATGACCGGCATCATCTGGTCCAACCTGGCCATGGCCGTGGTGCCCTCGGTGGTACGCCAGGGCACCTTCTACCTCTCGCCCAACGCCGGTCCGTCGGATCTTGCCGGGCGCATGTGCCACGAGAACTACTTCAACGTGGCCTACCAGAACGACAATCTCCACGGTGCCATGGGCGCCTACATGCGTGAACAGGGATTCGAGAATCCCCTGCTGATGGCCCCGAACTATCCCGCCGGCACCGATGCCCTGGCCGGCTTCAAGCACCTCTATGAGGGCGAGGTCGCCGACGAGATCTACACTCAGCTGGGCCAGACCGACTATGCCGCGGAAATCGCCCAGATCCGCGCCAGCGATGCCGACAGCCTGTTCTTCTTCCTGCCCGGCGGCATGGGGATCTCCTTCATGAAGCAGTGGGAGAATTCGGGGGTCGACCTGCCCATGTTCGGCCCGGCCTTCTCCTTCGACGAGATCATCATCAAGGCAGTGGGCAATGCCGCCATCGGCACCATGAATACCTCGCAGTGGGCCTATGACATGGAGAACGACGCCAACCGGGCCTTCGTCGACGGCTTCCGCGAGGCCCATGATCGCAACCCGACCCTTTATGCGGCCCAGGGATACGATACCGCCCGCCTGATCCTCAGTGCCCTGGAAAAGGCCCATCCCGACGACAAGGCGGCCTTCCGCGAGGCCCTGCGCGAGGCCGATTTCGCTTCGGTGCGCGGCAAGTTCCGCTTCGGTTCGAACCAGCACCCGATTCAGGACATCCATGTCCGCGAGGTGGTCGAGGGTGACGACGGTGAGCCGACCAATCGCCTGGTCGGACTCGCCATCGAGGACATCCAGGATGTCTACGCCGAGCAGTGCCAGATGTGATAGCCCGATACCACCAACGAATGTGACAGCACGTCCGGGCCGTCCGCGGCCCGGTGTTTCTCGCCCCAGGCCACGGATCCCCCGTCTTGAGCGCTACCCTGCTTGTCGAACAACTGATCAACGGCCTGCAACTCGGCACCATGCTCTTCCTGATGGCCAGCGGCCTGACGCTGGTGTTCGGGGTGATGGGGCTGATCAACCTGGCGCACGGTGCCTTCTACATGGTCGGCGCCTTCGTCACCGCCACGGTGACCGGCGCCACCGGGTCCTTCCTGCTCGGCCTGGTGGCCGGGATACTGGCGGCAGCGGCGGTGGGCGCCCTGGTCGAGCTGCTGGTGATCCGTCGCCTCTATCATCGCCAGCACCTGGATCAGGTGCTGGCCACCTTTGCGCTGATCCTGATCTTTTCCGAGGGGACGCGCTGGCTGTTCGGCTCCTCGCCCCTCTGGCTTAGCCCGCCGGAACTCCTGTCGGGCTCGGTGGCCCTCCCGGGCGGGTCGCGCTATCCGATCTATCGCCTGGTGATCATCGCCGTCGGCGTGGTCGTCGCCACCGGCCTCTACCTGCTGATCTCCCACACCCGGCTGGGAATGCGTATCCGTGCCGGCGAGAGTGACCGTGAGATGATCGGCGCCCTGGGGGTCAACATCACCCGGCTCTATACCCTGGTGTTCGCCCTGGGCGCCGGCCTGGCCGGCCTCGCCGGCGCCCTGGTCGGCGCCCTGCAGTCGGTGCAAGTGGGCATGGGGGAGCCGGTGCTGATACTGGCCTTCGTGGTGATCGTCATCGGCGGTATCGGCTCGATCAAGGGAGCACTGCTCGGCGCCATCCTGGTCGGCGTGGTGGATACCCTGGGCCGGGGCTTCCTGCCCGCCCTGTTCGGCCTCTTCATGAGTCCGTCGGACGCCGCCGGGGTCGGAACGGCCCTGGCCGCCATGCTGATCTACATCCTCATGGCGGTGATTCTCGCCTTCAAACCCAAGGGACTCTTTGCCGCCAATG
>NZ_JBDNGD010000413.1:0-4056 GCF_041689495.1 Halomonas sp.
AGGTCGCCAAGCTGTTCGACATGCTGCCGGCCGAGGCCTACCTGCCGGACGGGCGCACCCCGGCCGACAGCGCCACCGTGCGCTCGGTGTTCATCATCGGGCCGGACAAGCAGCTCAAGCTCTCCATGACCTACCCGATGACGGTGGGCCGCAACTTCGGCGAGGTGCTGCGTGCCCTGGACGCCCTGCAGACCACCACCCGCAAGGGCGTGGCCACGCCGGCCGACTGGACCACCGGCCAGGATGTGATCATCCCGCCGTCGGTCTCCGACGAGGACGCCAAGGCGAAATTTGGCGAGTTCGAGACCATCTTCCCCTACCTGCGCAAGACCCGTCTGAAGGACTGATCGCGCCGGGCACCCGACGCAAAAGACCCCCTGCTTCGGCAGGGGGTCTTGCGTTGTGGCTCCGGTACCGGGGCTGGCGTCAGTACTGCTCGACCTGGCGCGCGGCCGGCTTGAAGGGGCCTGGTTCGAGGTCGTGGCGGGCCAACAGCTTGTAGAAGTCGGTGCGATTGCGCCCGGCAATGCGGGCGGCCTGGGTGACATTGCCCTCGGTGATCTTGAGCACCTTGATCAGGTAGCTGCGCTCGAAGGCGGCACGAGCGTCACTGAAGGTCGGCAGGGCATGATCCTCGGTGGCCAGGGCCTGGGACACCAGCGCCTCGGGAATCATCGCCGAGCTGGTCAGGGCCACACACTGCTCCACCACATTGACCAGTTGGCGGACATTCCCCGGCCAGGCTGACGAGGCCAGCAGATTGAGCGCCTCCGGCGAGAAGCCCTTGACGAAGGGCTTGTGGCGCTTGGCGGCCTGAACCACCAGGTGCTTGGCCAGCAAGGGGACATCCTCTGGACGCTCCTTGAGGGCCGGCAACCGAAGGTTCACCACGTTGAGCCGGTAGTAGAAATCCTCGCGGAACTCGCCCTCCTGCATCGCCTGATCGAGATCCCGGTGAGTGGCGGAGATCAGCCGCACATCGATGGGCACCGACTGGGTCGAGCCGAGCGGACGGACCTGGCGTTCCTGCAGGGCGCGCAGCAGCTTGACCTGCAGTGCCAGGGGCATGTCGCCGATCTCGTCAAGGAAGAGAGTGCCGCCGTCGGCGGCCTGGAAGAGCCCCTGATGGTCGCTCACCGCGCCGGTGAAGGCGCCCTTGGCATGGCCGAAGAGCTCACTCTCCAGCAACTGCTCGGGCAGGGCCCCGCAATTGATCGCCACGAAAGGCTGGTCAGCGCGGGTGCTTGCCTGATGGATGGCACTCGCCAGCAGTTCCTTGCCGGAACCCGAGGGGCCCGTGATCAGCACGCTGACGTCCGATCCCGCCACCATCTTCGCCTGTTCCAGGATGCGCTCCATGCCGGGGTTACGGGTGATGATCGCCGAGCGCCAGGCCTCGTCACCTTCCGAGAGGGTGCCCGGTGTCTGGACGAGGGCCTCATCGATGGCGGCAAAGAGCTCGTCGCGATCCACCGGCTTGGTGAGAAAGCTGAAGACCCCTTCTCGCGTCGCGCTGACGGCTTCGGGGATGGAGCCATGGGCGGTGAGCAGGATCACCGCCAGACCGGGGATCCGTCGCTGGATCTCCCGGAAGAGCGCCAGGCCGTCCATCTCGTCCATGCGCAGGTCGGTCAGCACCAGGTCGGGACGATCCGTTTCGAGCGCCTTGAGGGCCTGGCGCCCACTCTCTGCCGTGGTGACGCGATAGCCGCGGCTCTCCAACCGCATCCCCAGCAATTTCAGCAGGCTCGCGTCGTCGTCGACCAGCAGGATATGTGGGGTGGCCATCCTTGGAGAGGCAGGCCGGCTGTTCCAGATATCGGTGGGAGGTTGTCGTAACGGTCGCTTCACGTGATCACCTTCCTGTTCCGTCGGTCTGCTGTCGCAGGTTGATGTTCTGTTCGATGGCGGTCAGCGCCTCCAGCTTCTCGACCAGCGCCGCGTTTTCCGCTGCCAGGGCATCCCGCTCGGCCTGGGTGCTGGCCACACGCCCCGCCAGGGCCCGTCGCCGCTCTACCTCGTTGAGCCAGTAGCGCAACATGGGCTGCAGTTCGATGGGGGCGGCATGCAGGTCTGCCTTGAACAGTTCCGAGGCCTGATCCCACTGACGCTGACGCCCCCAGGTGAGCGCCACGGCCCGGGCCAGGCGGCGTTGGGGGTCGCTGCCCTCGAGGCGAGTCAGCATTGCCTCGCGCCAGTTTCGATCCCCGCGCTGGGCGGCGAGGCCGAAGGCGATCCAGTCGTGGAGCAGGCAGTCCCGCTCGGCGAAGTCGGGAACCTCGGCATGGCAACCGCCGATACTCGCCGGCGGTGGCGTCGGCGCCTGAATGCCGAAGGAGGACTCTGGCAGGAGCTCGCAACCGGCCAGCCAGGTCGCGGTCAGGCAGGCCAGCAGAGGACGAAGCATCATGAGGCTGTCTTCCTTGGGTGCTCGCGGGTTGCTTGGCCGAGCACCGGATTATCGTGGGCCGTCGTCACAGTATCGGAGAGATGTGGCAGGGTGAGACGAAAACACACCGGGAAATGAGGATCATCCACCAGTTCCAGGCTGCCGTTTTGCAACCGTGCACAATCCGCAGCCACCGATAGCCCGATACCCGAGCCCTTGAGCGGGCTCTTGCGACGAACGCGTCCCTGGTAGAATGCCTCGAAGAGTCGCGGTCTGTCTTCCACGGCGATGGGGTCACCACTGTTGGCCACCTCGATCACCAGGCGGTCGGGATGCCGCCGGGCCCGGATCTCCAGTTCCCCCGCATCTTCTCCATAGGCGATGGCATTGGAGATCAGATTGTCGAGGATCCGCATCGTGGCGGTTCGATCGACATGCCATCTCAGGGGGCCATCGAAGCAGTCGACCCGCATGCCCTTATTCTGCAGCGCCAGCCGGTGCTTGGCCAGTACCGCCTTGACCAGGGTGGCGATATCCAGCCACTCCGGTTCCATGGGCTGGTTGTGCTGGAGCAGGTTGTAGTCGAGCAACTCTTCGATCAAGCGCTGCAACTCGCCACCGCTGGCGTCGATCAGATCGAGGATCTCACGCTGGTGGGGACTGAGTTCACCGGCGACGCCATCGGCCAGCAGCGACGACCCCTCCCGCACACTGGCCAGCGGTGTCTTGAGCTCATGGGACATGTGGCGCAGAAACTGCTGCTTCTGGGCCTCGAGTTCCTCGAGTCGCGAGGCCAGCCAGTCCAGCCGCTCATCCAGCTTGACCAGCTCGGCCGGGCCCTGGATGGGGCGCACGACCTTGTCGACGCTGCCATCGCCGATGCCGAGGATACGGCGTTCAAGCTGACGCACCGGTCGGATGATCAGCCAGGTGAACAGCAACATCAGCACCAGGCTGGCCGAGACCAGCGCCGCCATCTGAACCCATAAGCGGGTCTGGACGCTCTCGGCCCGTTCACGAATGGCATCGATGCGGCCATCGATGTGCTGATTGGTGGCTTGGCGCATGGCCTCGGTTTGCTGGGCAAAGGGCAGGAAATCGACAAGCCGTTCGCGGAACGTCTCGATAGGCAGATCGGGTAGTCGTGCCAGGGACTCGAGTTGCCGACCCACCGCCTGGACATCCGGATTCTCCGGTAACAAGGCGCGATGCTCGGCCAGCAACTGGCGAAACTCCTGGACACGCTCATCGAAGAGCTCGAGCAGGCCTTGCTGTTCGACCACCGCGTATTGACGCGCGCTTCGCTCCATTTCCAGGCCCAGGGAGATCAGCGCTCGGGCGCGACGGGTTTCCTCGACGGACTGACGGGCACTCACATCGGCCAGCCGCGAGAGTTCCGCGAGGGCCTGTCCGGCCTGGAACATCAGGACACCCAGGGGCAACATCACCATGAGAAAGGCGAGCAGGACGAGTTGCAGAAGCGAACGGGGACGCCAACGACGCGGTACTCGGTGAGTCATGACCTTGCTTCTTTGCCAGCGAATCGGGGACACCGCCATGGTCCATCCATTCGAAGAATACCAGAGTTCCGTTGATCAGCGCCTTCCCCGCCGGCGTCATACACTGGCAGCGATGCCATGCAGAGAAAGCCGAAGTGAAGAAAACCG
>NZ_JBDNGD010000414.1:0-4385 GCF_041689495.1 Halomonas sp.
CGACGATGCGGGCGATCAGGTACAGGCCGGCCCGATAGAATTCGTGGGCGATGCGGTGGTGGATCATCGCCAGCACACCGGGGTAGCAGATGAGGACCTCATCGACACAGGTGGCGGCCGGATCGCCCCGGTACGCCGCCAGCACGTCCCGGTCGAGCCGACGACGCAGCTCGGGCAGGGAGGAAGCAAACTGACTCACCAGGACCTTCGCGTGTGCATCGACCTCGGCCGGCAACGCGAGAGTGCCTCGGTAAAGAAGCTCCAGTCTGACCTGCTCGTGAAGGTGTGTGAGGGTCTGGCCGAGCTGGTAGCCCACGTAATAGTTCTCGCTTTCCTTTTTCAGCTCGGACGGGCCAAGGCGCATGGGAAAGAGGACACCGCAGAGGGTATCGACGATAGCGTGGATCGCATGGTGTGCCGGCAACTCGCGGCTGCCCAGTTCCAGCTCACGGCCCTGTTGCTCACGCCAGTCGTGTCGCGCCTGTCTCAAGCCCGTGACGACACTGTCCAGAGGCCAGTCGAGCGCCCCCCGTTGCGAAGAAATCTCGTCGCTCACCTCGATGCTCCCTTCATGGCGGATGTCGGCCCCATTCTATACCCACCACCGCCTTCTCGATATTGGCAGCAGAATCGGACAAACAGCCGATATGGCGCCGTCTTCGGTGAGACACCCTTGGGACATGACGATGCCATCTTCTTCCCTGCCCGACAAATGCCCGCGACGCGCGCCGATGCAGTACCATGGGGCCTCTTCTGGCCTCGAGGAGATCCCCATGGACTGGAACCCTGCCTTCATCTGGCTGGTCCTCGCCCTGCTGCTGGGCCTGGCGGAGCTGACCTCCGGCGGCATGGTACTGCTGGCCCTCGCCTCCGCCGCGGCCCTGACGGCGATCATCGCCTGGATCGGGCTCGGGCTGTCCTGGCAATTGCTGGGCATGGGCATCTTCTCGGGCCTGATGGTGCCGCTGGCCATCCGGGTGATCCGCCCCTGGTTCTCGCCACGGGGCGTGGCCTACGGCACCACTGGCACCGGGGTCGACAAGGGCCGCGTCTTTACCACCCTGAAACGCGATTTCGATGGTGCCACCAGCATCAAGGTTAATGGTGACTTCTTCCGGATTCGGGTCGCCGACCGCGGGCAAATCGACCTGCCGGCCGGTACCCGGGTCACCTTCATGTCCTTCGATGGCACCACCGCCATCGTCAGGATGACATCCAGCAACCCAGACGCCACCCATCAACACAGCGAGCATTGAACATGGAATTACCTGTCAGTCCGGGCCTGATCATCAGCCTGATCATCGTCGTCATCGGCATCCTGATCATCGCGAAGGGCCTGGTGGTCGTCCGCCAGTCGGAGGTGATGGTGATCGAGCGCCTGGGCTCCTTCAATCGGCTGCTGGAAAGCGGGATCAACCTGATCATTCCCTTCGTCGAGCAGCCCCGTGCCATCACCATGATCCGCTACCGCAAGATGGGCGATGAGTACCACGCCATCACCAGCGACGAGATCCGCATCGACCGGCGCGAGACGGTGATGGACTTCCCCGGCCAACCCGTGGTGACCACCGACAACGTCACGGTGAACATCAACGGCGCCCTCTACTACCAGATCATCGATCCCAAGCGCGCCGTCTATGAGGTGGAGAACATGAGCCAGGCGGTGGAGGTGCTGGCCAAGACCACCCTGCGCTCGGTGGTCGGCAAGATGGAGCTCGACAAGCTCTTCAAGTCCCGCGCCGAGGTCAACAACGAGATCCAGCGGGCCATGGAGGAAGCCGCTTCCAAATGGGGGGTGAAGATCTCGCGGGTCGAGGTGCAGGATATCGCCATGCCCGAGGAGGTCGAGACCGCCATGCGCCTGCAGATGGCCGCCGAACGCAAGCGACGCGCCACCGTGACCGAAGCCGAGGGCGAGAAGTCCGCGGCCATCGCCATGGCCCAGGGCCAGCGGGAGTCATCGATTCTCAACGCCGAGGGCGACAAGCAGTCCGCCATCCTGCGCGCCCAGGGCGAACAGGAGTCGATCAAGCTGGTTCTCAATGCCATCGGCGACAGCGAGGAGAACAAGCGCACCGTGGTCGGCTACCTGCTCGGGCAGAGCTACATCAAGGTCCTGCCGACCATGGCCAAGGACGGCGAGCGCGTCTTCGTGCCCTACGAGTCCTCCGCCCTGCTCGGCTCCATGGGCATGTTCCGCGAAATGGCCGGCTCACCGGAAGACGCCGTGTCCCGGCACCTCCGCTCCAGCGACAGCCAGGGCGGTCTGCGCAGCGGCATGGTGGGCGGCGCCTCGAGTAGCTGATCAGCGGCCTTCTTGTGCCGTAAGCAGACCGTCATTCATCTTCCGGCCTTCTGCCCAAACAGGATGCGCCGCTCGTCCTCGTCGGGTGGCGCCTGACGTCGGTATTGCTTGCCCAAGTCGACGCCACGCTGCACCGCCGGGCGCTCCTTGATCGCCTGGCGCCAGCACGTGACGCGAGGGAAATCGTCGAGCGGCTGGCCCAGCGGCTTGGCGATCAGCACCCAGGGCCAGGCGGCGATATCGGCAATGGTGTAGTCATCGCCGAGCAGATAGTCACGCCCCTCCAGGCGCCGCTCCAGCACCCCCAGGCAGCGCTGGTACTCGTTGGCGTAGCGCTCCAGCGAGTAGGGATGCTCGCCGGGGGCGTAGTTGACGAAGTGGCTGAGCTGGCCGGCCATGGGCCCCAGGTTGCCCACCTGCCAGAACAGCCACTCGCGCAGCTCCTTGCGCCCGCGCAGGCTCCTGGGCAGAAATTGGCCGGTCTTCTCGGCAAGATGCATCAATATGGCGCCGGACTCGAAGATCGGCAGCGGACCAGCATCAGCGGCATCCTCGACGTCGTGATCGATGATGGCCGGCATACGGTTGTTGGGACTGATCGCCAGAAATTCCGGGCGAAACTGCTCACCCTTACCAATGTTGAGCGGGATGGTGCGGTAATCCAGGCCACACTCCTCGAGCATGATGGAAACCTTCCAGCCGTTGGGCGTCGGCCAGTAGTAGAAATCGATCATGGCTTTTTCTCCTCAACAGTGTCCCTCGCGACGCCGATAGCGCCGGCGCGTTCCAGTCGAGTGAGCGTGTCGTCGTCATAGCCGCATTGGCGCAGCACGGCGAGCGTATCCTGGCCCAGTGCCGGTGCCCCGCGCCATTCGACGGTCTCGGCGCCATCGAAGCGCGCCGGGGCGCGCGCCTGGCGCAATCGTCCGGCAAGCGGGTGCTCGACCTCCTGAATAATGCCGTTGGCCCGCACTTGCGGGTGATCGATCAACTCGCCACGGGTCAGCACCGGCGCGCAGGGCACGCCTTCGGCTTCCAGGCGTTCCAGCCAATGCGCGCTGTCCGCGCCACAGATCACCGACTGGGTGAGTTCGAGCCGCGCATCGATGTTGTCCTGGCGCAGGGCGGCGGTCGCAAAGCGCGGATCGTCGCCCCATTCGGGGCGTTCCAGGGCGCGCAGCAGGGCCCACCACTCGCGATCGTTCTGCACCGCCAAGGTGATATAGCCGTCGCGGGTTTCATAGATCAGGTCCTGAAAGCTCGCCGCCGCCTGCTGGGGCAGTTCACCGCTCACGAAGGTCTGGCTGCCCATGTCCGAGGCCCACAGGAAAGCGATCACCGAGTCGAGCATGGAAAGCCGCACATGCTGGGGCGTCCGGGTGCGCTCGCGGGCAAAGAGTGCCGCGGTGATCGCCTGGGCGGCGGTCACCCCGGTCAACTTGTCCGGCAGGATGGTACGCACCAGCTGCGGGCGCCGCTCATCGGAGCCTGCCTGCACCGTGGCCAGCCCGGAGAGCCCCTGAACCAGCGGATCGTAGACCGGCTTCTGGGCATAGGGGCCCGCCTCGCCGAAGCCGCTGATCGAGACATAGACGATGGAGGGCGCGACGTCACGAACCGCTGCCTCGCCGAACCCCATGCGCTCGATGACACCGGGGCGAAAATTCTGCACGAACACGTCGGCGTCTTCGAGCAGACGCCGCAGCGCGGCACGACCGTCCTCATTCTTGAGGTCGAGGGCCACCGAGCGCTTGTTGCGATTGTTGTTGAGATACGACGCGGCGAAGCCGCCCTGGCGGTTGGCCGCCGAGCGGGTGAAGTCGCCGCCGCGAGGGTTCTCCACCTTGATCACCTCGGCGCCCTGGTCGGCGAGCATCATGGTCGCGAGCGGCCCCGACACCATCGCGGTGAGATCGAGGATACGGATACCCGTCAGCGGTCCGGTCATGGCCATCGCCTCCGTTGCGAACGTTTGGAATCCCAAGATATCAGAAGATAGTATCTGTCCGCCGGTACATTACCAGCCGTTGTATCTCGTGCATGTAAGCCAAAGTGAAGTGGTCCCCGTCAGCGATTGCCA
>NZ_JBDNGD010000415.1:0-9313 GCF_041689495.1 Halomonas sp.
CCGCGGGGGCCGCCGACGCCGGGCGTCCGGCGAACTTCAGTTCCTGGCCCAGGCCTTCTCGAAGCAGGTCGCTCACCGCGCGCATATGATGCTGGCTGGAATACCAGGCACCCTGATTGAGCGGTTCTTCCTGGCACCACACCACCGTATCGGCATTGACATAATCCTTGATGGCGTCCTCGAGTTCGTCCTTCGGGAAGGGATAGAGCTGTTCGATCCGCAGGATGGCGACATCGTCACGGGCGTTCTCCTCCCGCCAGTTCGCCAGATCATAGTAGACCTTGCCGGCGCAGAGAATGATGCGTTCGATACCGGCAGGATCTTTCTTAGCCTGATCGGGCAGAACCATCTGGAACTTGCCATCGGAGAGTTCCTCAAGCGTCGAGGTCGCCTCCTTGTGACGCAGCAAGCTCTTGGGCGTCATCACTACCAGCGGCTTGCGCAGCGGGCGAATCACCTGACGCCGCAGCATGTGGAAGATCTGCGCAGGTGTGGTCGGCACACAGACCTGCATGTTTTGTTCGGCGCACATCTGCAGGAAACGCTCGAGGCGAGCGGAGGAATGATCGGGACCCTGGCCCTCGTAACCATGGGGCAGCAACATGGTCAGCCCGCAAATGCGTCCCCACTTGGTCTCACCGGAAGAGATGAACTGGTCCACCACCACCTGGGCGCCGTTGAAGAAGTCACCGAACTGGGCTTCCCAGATGATCAGGGCCTTGGGCATGGTGGTGGCATAACCATACTCGAAGGCCAGCACGGCCTCTTCCGACAGGAAGGAATCGTGGATGGTGAAGCACGGCTGGCCGTCCGACATGTGCTGCAGCGGCACATAGGCCTTCCCATCCTTCTGGTTGTGAACCACCGCATGGCGGTGGGAGAAGGTGCCACGGGCCACGTCCTGCCCGGTAATGCGAATCGGATGCCCCTGATCGAGCAGGGTGGCATAGGCCAGGGTCTCGGCGAAGCCCCAGTTGACCGACAGCGCCCCCGCCTGCATCTTGCGGCGATCCTCGTAGAGCTTGGACACCTGCCGCTGGACCTCGATACCATCCGGGATTTCGCACATACGCCCTGCCAACTGCTGCAGGCGCTTGAGGTCGAAGGACGTATCGGCATCACCCGTCCACTCATGGCCAAGATAGGGCCGCCAGTCGACGAACAGCTCGGTATTGGGCTCCAGGACCAGCGCATTGGCCACATGGTTGCCGGCGTCCAGATCATCGCGGTAGGTCTCGATGAGCCGATTGGCCTCGTCTTCGCTGACCACGCCCTGGTCGACCAACCGCTGCGCATAGAGCGCCCGCGACGAGGGATGGTCCTTGATCTTGTGATACATCATCGGCTGAGTGCCGGACGGCTCATCGGCCTCGTTGTGGCCGCGTCGGCGATAGCACACCAGGTCGATCACCACGTCGCGCTTGAACTCGTGACGATAATCGAGGGCGACCTGGGTCGCATGCAGGACCGCATCGGGATCGTCCCCATTGACGTGGAAGATGGGGGTCTGGACCATCTTGGCGATATCGGTACAGTACTCGCTGGAACGAGTATCCAGGGGATGCGACGTCGTGAAGCCGATCTGGTTGTTGATGACGATGTGTATCGTGCCCCCGGTCTTGTAAGCACGGGTCTGGGACATCTGGAAGGTCTCCATGACCACGCCCTGGCCAGCGAAGGCCGCGTCGCCGTGGACGCTGATCGGCAGTACCTTGGTGCCATCCGGATCATCGCGACGATCCTGGCGAGCGCGTACCGAGCCCTCGACCACCGGCGCAACGATCTCCAGGTGGGAGGGGTTGAACGACATCGCCAGGTGAACCTCCCCACCCGGTGACATGATGTTGGAACTGAAGCCCTGGTGGTACTTGACGTCCCCCGAGCCGCGCTCGATGACCTTCTTGCCGTCGAATTCGTCGATCAGCTCGGAGGGATTCTTGCCGAGGATGTTGACGAGCAGGTTGAGACGCCCGCGGTGCGCCATCCCGATGACCACTTCCTTGGCCCCATAGGCGCCGGCGCGCTGGATCAGCTCATCCATCATGGGAATGAAGACTTCGCCACCCTCGATGCCGAAACGCTTGGTTCCCGGGTACTTGGAGGCCAGATAGGTCTCGAGGCCCTCGGCGGCGGTCAACCGCTCCAGGAAGTGCTTGCGAATGTCGTTGCTGAATTTCGGCGCCGAGCGAACCGATTCAAAACGTTGCTGGAGCCAGCGCTTCTCCTCGGTATCGACGATATGCATGACCTCGCAGCCGATGGAGCGACAGTAGGTCTGCTCCAGTGCGCTGACGATCTCCTTCAGCGGCGCCTTGTCCACGCCCATGAAGAAGGAGCCGGTCTGGAACTCGGTATCCAGGTCGGCCTTGGAGAGCTGGTGGAAGGAGAGGTCGAGATCGGGGACGGGGGTCGGGCTGCGCAGACCCAGAGGATCGATCTCGGCCTTCTGGTGCCCGCGGAAGCGGTAGGCGTTGATCAGCTGTAGAACCTTGACCTGCTTCTTGTTCTCGCCACTGTCGACGGCGGCACCCGAATGAGCGCTTCGCCGCTGCTGACCCAACTGGTAGAACTGGTCACGAATGGGGGAAAGCGGGACGTCCTGGGCAGCACCACCTTCGGGATCCGACAGCTCATCGAAATACTGTCGCCATTCCTCGGCAACGGCCTGAGGATCTTCCAGATATTGCTCGTAGAGCGCTTCCACATAGTGGGCATTGCCGCCACTCACGTGTGAGGAGCGCCACATCAACTCCATTATGCCTTCTTGCATATCTCGGTCACCCTGCACTGATGGGGTGTGATCGATGCCGCCGCCATGGTTCCAGAGGGACATCGCTGGTGCCCGGCCAGCCGGGCCTTGTCTTCTCCGGCGGGGCCGGCCGAAGGCCGGCAACCCATCATTCTATGGTCAAGAGCCGGCACCCAGGGCACCGGCTCTTGGTAATCTGCCGCCTTATTCGAGCAGCACATGCCGCCATTGGTAAGCGTGGCATATGATAACAAGCCCCGCGTCACGATTTAAGTGGCATTTGCCAGAAGCATGTCACGGATCTTGCCGATGGCACGGGTCGGGTTGAGCCCCTTGGGACAAACCGCGACACAGTTCATGATACCCCGGCAACGGAACACTGAGAACGGGTCCTCGAGCTCGGCGAGACGCTCCTGGGTAGCCGTATCGCGGGAATCGGCCAGGAAGCGGTAGGACTGCAGCAGGCCGGCGGGACCGACGAATTTCTCGGGATTCCACCAGAAGGAGGGGCAGGCGGAGGAGCAGCACGCACAGAGAATGCACTCGTAGAGGCCATCCAGCTTGTCTCGCTCCTCCGGCGACTGCAGGCGCTCGATGGCCGGTGCCGGCTGGTCATTCTGCAGATAGGGCTCGATCCGCTCGTATTGCTTGTAGAACAGCGCCATGTCGACCACCAGGTCACGGATCACCGGAAGGCCGGGCAAGGGACGCAGCACCAGTCGATTATCTTTCACCACCTCGGAGAGCGGGGTGATGCAGGCCAGGCCGTTCTTGCCGTTCATGTTCATGCCGTCGGACCCGCAGACACCCTCGCGACAGCTGCGACGATAGGCCAGACCGTTATCCTGCTCCTTCATCATGTGAAGCACATCCAGCACCATGACGTCACGCCCCTGGGTGTCGACATCGAGGTCCTCCATGTAGGGCGCGGAATCGGTTTCCGGATTGTAACGGTACAGGGATACCTGAAGATTGGACATTGTGACTCCCCCTTAGTAGGTGCGGATTTTCGGCTCGAACATATCGACGGTCCGAGGAGCGAAGTTGACGTCCCGCTTACCCAGCCGTTTCTCCAGCGGGAAGTACATCGAGTGCTTCATCCAGTTCACGTCGTCACGGTCCGGATAGTCATAGCGGGAATGGGCGCCACGACTCTCCTTGCGCTCCAGGGCCGCAATGGCAGTCGCCTCGGCCACCTCCATCAGGTTATCCAGTTCCAGCGCTTCGACACGCGCCGTGTTGAAGGTATTCGACTTGTCCGGCAGGTACGCCCCGGCGATACGCTCACGAAGTTCCGCGAGCTGCGTCACACCCTTCTGCATGTTGTCTTCCTCGCGGAAGACACCGAACGAGGTCTGCATGATGTCCTGCAGCGCACGCTTGAGCTCGGGGACGGTCTCCCCATCCGAGGACTCGTTCCAGCGGGTGATGCGCTTCATGGCCGTCTCGACGTCCGACTCGCTGGCATCGAGGTACTCGATGCCCTCGTTGAGCGCCCCCTCGATGTACATGCCGGCCGCACGGCCGAAGACCACCAGGTCGAGCAGCGAGTTGCCGCCCAGGCGGTTGGCACCATGCACGGACACACAGGCCGCCTCACCGCAGGCGAACAGACCGTTGATGATCTGATCGTTGCCGTCGGCATCCTGCATGATCGCCTGGCCATGCACATTGGTGGGGATACCTCCCATCATGTAGTGACAGGTCGGCACCACGGGGATTGGTTCCTTGGCCGGATCCACATGGGCGAATGTCTTGGACAGCTCGACGATGCCGGGAAGACGCTTGCCGAGCACCTCCTCGCCCAGGTGGTCGAGCTTGAGCAGGACATGGTCGCCCTTCTCGCCACAACCGCGGCCCTCGAGGATCTCCATGACTATGGAACGCGCGACCACGTCGCGGCCGGCCAGGTCCTTGGCATTGGGGGCGTAACGCTCCATGAAGCGCTCGCCATCCTTATTGACCAGGTAGCCACCCTCGCCGCGGCAGCCTTCGGTCACCAGGGTGCCGGCACCGTAGATACCGGTCGGGTGGAACTGCCACATCTCCATGTCCTGCATCGGGAAGCCGGCACGCAGCGCCATGCCGATACCGTCGCCGGTGTTGATCAGGGCATTGGTAGTGGAAGCATAGATGCGCCCGGCACCGCCGGTGGCCAGCACCGTGGCCTTGGCCTTGACCTGCACCACTTCACCAAACTCGATGTCCATGGCGATGCAGCCTACCACCTCACCGTTGGCGTTCTTCACCAGGTCGACGGCATACCATTCATTGAGGAAGGTGGTGTCATTCTTGAGGTTGTTCTGATAAAGGGTGTGCAGCAGGGCGTGGCCGGTACGGTCGGCGGCGGCACAGGTCCGAGACGCCTGGCCCCCTTCGCCGAAATTCTTCGACTGACCACCGAAGGGGCGCTGATAGATGCGGCCGTTGTCGAAGCGGGAAAACGGCAGGCCCATGTGCTCGAGCTCGAACACCGCCTTGGGGCCCTCGGAACACATGTACTCGGCCGCGTCCTGGTCGGCGATGTAGTCGCTGCCCTTGACGGTGTCATACATGTGCCAGCGCCAGTCATCGTTGGGGTCGGCCGAAGCGATGGCACAGGTGATACCGCCCTGGGCAGAGACGGTATGTGAACGGGTCGGAAAGACCTTGGAAAGGACGGCGGTTTTCTTGCCGGACTTGGCCAGTTCCAGGGCAGCACGCATGCCGGCCCCTCCACCGCCGATGATGATGGCATCGAACGTCAGGCTACGCATGTTGGACATGAATCAGGCTCCCCACAGAACTTGAATGCCCCAGACCAGGAACACGAAGATGGACAAAATGACGAGAATCTGGACACCGACACGGATACCGGTCGGCTTGAGATAGTCGGTGGTCACGGTCCACAGGCCGATCCAGGCATGGGCGGCCAGTGACACGAAGGCAAGCAACGAGAAGATTCGCATCCAGGTTTGCGAGAAGAGCCCGTTCCAGGCCTCATAATCGAGACCGGGATTGAACAGCAGATAGAGAACGATGAAAAGGGTGTAGAGCGCCAGAATAACGGCCGAGACACGCTGTATCAGCCAGTCGGAGAGGCCACTGCGACCCAGATTCGTGATGTTGGTTACCATATCCAGACTCCCGCCAGAATGATCAAAACGACACTCACCACCACGGTGGCCTGCGCCTTCTTGACGCCGCCCTCGAGGGTCACGCCGATGTCCAGATCCATCAGCAGATGCTTGATGCCGGCGACGAGGTGGAAGGCCAATGCCGACAACAGTCCCCAGGTGATCAACTTGGCAAGGACGTTGTTGGCCAGGGTGTCACGCACGGCCTCGAAGCCCAGCGGCGACGACAGTGACGTGTCCAGGGCCCAGAAGGCGAAGATCAGGCCGATGAAGAGGATTACCCCCGTGATGCGATGAGCAATCGACGTCAGGGCGGGAAGGGGAAATTGTATGGTGGTGAGATCCAGATTTACGGGTCGTTTGCTATTCACGGCTCTATACACACTCTCTTGGCCCACTCTGGATCATGTCGAACTGGCCCGAGCGGGCGGTGGTTTCGGGAAGAAGACGGCCATCGTCGTAGTATGGGCAAGCGCCGCCTTTTCCTGCCTGTCGCGCGAAGGATTATAGGGCAGCGGCCCTCCCATGACAAATGAGGACGGGGCAGACTAGACCATGGTGCAAGGCACCATTACCTATACAAGACCATAATAAGAACATATTGTTCGTACAACTAACCCCTCGCCATGGGCTAATTGACAATCGCTGGGACGCTTCTATAGTGGGCAAACCTTGCTAGTGGGCAAACCTTTTCGCCGGCAGCGTCAGCGAAACAACGATATTTCGACCCACCACGTACTCGACAGGAGGCCACCATGGCTGACAGGAAAGCGACACTGACGGTAGACGGACTGGACGCGCCGATCGATCTGCCGATCTATTCGGGCAGTGTGGGGCCAGATGTCATCGATGTCCGCAAACTGGGTGCGCAAGGTCTCTTCACCTACGACCCCGGCTTCATGGTGACCTCGGCCTGCGAATCCGCCATCACCTACATCGATGGAGGCAAGGGCGTATTGCTGTACCGCGGCTATCCCATCGACCAGCTGGCCAAGGAATCCAACTTCGTCGAGGTATGCTACCTGCTGCTGTTCGGCGAACTGCCCAGCACCGAGCAGTACAGCGACTTCGAGAGCCGCATCACCAACCACACCATGGTCCATGACCAGATCAACAACTTCTTCAAGGGCTTTCGTCGCGACGCTCACCCGATGTCGATCATTTGTGGTGTCGTCGGTGGTCTGGCCGCCTTCTACCATGACCACATGAACATCACGGTAGCCGAAGACCGCGAGATCAGTGCGGTCCGCCTGATCGCCAAGATGCCGACCCTGGCGGCGATGTGCTACAAGTACAACATCGGCCAGCCCTTCAACTATCCGCGCAACGACCTGAGCTATGCAGAGAATTTCCTCTACATGATGTTCAGCAACCCCTGCGAGGAGTACAAGAACAACCCGGTGTTTTCCAAGGCCATGGACCGCATCTTCATGCTCCATGCCGATCACGAGCAGAACGCCTCCACCTCCACGGTGCGGCTGGCCGGCTCCACCGGCGCCAATCCCTACGCCTGCATCAGCGCCGGCATCGCCGCCCTCTGGGGACCGGCACACGGTGGCGCAAACGAAGCCGTTCTCAATATGCTCGATGAGATCGGCGACGACTCCGAAGAGAACATCCAGCGCTTCGTGGACCGCGCCAAGGACAAGGATGACCCCTTCAAGCTGATGGGCTTCGGCCACCGCGTCTACCGCAACTTCGACCCGCGTGCCAAGGTCATGAAGGAGACCTGCGACGAGGTCTTGAGCGAGCTCGGCAGGGCCGACGACCCGCAGCTCAAGATTGCCAAGCGCCTCGAGCAGATCGCCCTGGAAGACGAGTACTTCATCGAGCGCAAGCTCTATCCGAACGTCGACTTCTACTCCGGCATCATCCTCAAGGCCATGGGCATCCCCAAGAACATGTTCACCGTCATCTTCGCGGTGTCCCGCACCATCGGCTGGATCTCCCACTGGCACGAGATGATCACCGGCGACTACAAGATAGGTCGTCCCCGCCAGCTCTATACTGGCCATACCCAGCGCGACTATCCCGCCAAGTAAGGTGCCTATACAGTCGCGCACTCTGCAGGAAGCCGCCCACGGGCGGCTTTCTGCATCATTAACTCCAATTCCACCCAACAAGAGGAACAGACAAGATGAGCAAGAGTATTTCGACAGTCGCCTTTATCGGTCTGGGTGTCATGGGTTATCCCATGGCCGGCCATCTCGCCAAGGCAGGCCTCTCGGTCCGGGTCTACAACCGCACCAGCGCCAGGGCCGAGGCCTGGACCGCCGAGCATGGCGGCAGCCACCACGCGACACCTCGAGAAGCGGCTCAGGGTGCCGATCTGGTACTGGTCTGCGTGGGCAATGACGATGACGTCCGCCAGGTCACCACGGGTGACGGCGGCGTCCTCGAGGGGATGGCCGCCGACAGCCTGCTCGTCGATCACACCACCGCCTCGGCAGATCTCGCCGAGGAACTCGATACGGTCTGTCGCGACAAGGGCATCGGCTTTCTCGATGCGCCGGTCTCCGGCGGCCAGCAGGGGGCCGAAAACGGCACTCTGACCATCATGTGCGGGGGCAGCGAGGCGGACTTCGACAAGGCCCGTCCGATGCTCGACCACTACGGCAAGGCCGTCACCCTGATGGGCCCAGCCGGCAGCGGCCAACTGACCAAGATGGTCAACCAGATCTGTATCGCCGGACTCGTCCAGGGGCTGGCGGAAGGAATGCACTTCGCCGAGCAGGCGGGCCTCGACCAGCAACGGGTGATCGATGTCATCTCCAAGGGGGCAGCCGGCTCCTGGCAGATGGAGAATCGCCACAAGACCATGATCGCGGATGAGTACGAACATGGTTTCGCGGTGAACTGGATGCGCAAGGACCTAGGGATATGCCTGGACCAGGCGCGTCGCCTTCAGGCCCGACTGCCCGTGACGGCACTCGTGGACCAGTTCTACGCCGACGTCCAGGTACTGGGTGGTGGCCGCTGGGACACCACCTCACTGCTGCGTCGGCTGCGCGCGGTGGAAAAACGCTAGCACCCCCCCCCCCCCACAGGCCGCCCAATGGGGTGGCCGTTATCTTTTCGTCTCGGCCTCCTCGCGTCCGCCCAGCGTTCAGCGCGGATCACTTCTCGTGCCATGTCTCGTGCCATGCTCACTACCTAGCTCACTACCTATCTCTCCACCTTCCACTGACTGCCCCAGGTGCTGCCTGACATCCTGGCCAGGGGACTCGCTCAAGCACCAGCCACGGCTGACATTCCATGCTGGACGCGATTGACATTTCTCCACTTCCAAAAACTCGATTCCCCTGCCGAAAGGTGGGATATCTTTTCCACATAATCTGTGGATAAACCTGTTCACAAGCATGCGGGAACGCCATGAAATCGCCATGAACAGGCCGAAGACCTTAGATTGATCAATTTTTGACCTATTTTAACCTATTGTTTTAAAAGG
>NZ_JBDNGD010000416.1:0-2069 GCF_041689495.1 Halomonas sp.
ATTACACCACCCCCGATCCGCCGCAACAATGCGCCTTTCGTACTAGATACTACCGGGCTTCATATCCGCACCCACGCGGCTTTCATGGTCTTCCTAGCGGGCTTGGCGCTTGGCGCTCAGGCTATTCCCCCTCTGCCAGCGCCGGGAGCAGGGTCTTGAGCTTGCGGGTGAGGGTATTGCGCCCCCAGCCCAGCAGCTCGGCGGCCTCGCCCTTGCGGCCACCGGTGTGGCGCAATGCCGTCTCGATCAATATCCGTTCGAAATCGGGTACCGCCTGCTCCAGCAGGTGGGTATGTCCCGCCGCCAGGGCACGGTCGGCCCAGTCGCGAAAAGCTGTGCGCCAGTCACCGCTGACGGCCTGGGCGCTGTCGCTGCTGCGCAACTCCGGCGGCAGGTCTTCGATGAGCACTTCCCGCCCCGAGGCCATGACCGTCAGCCAGCGGCAGGTATTCTCGAGCTGGCGCACATTGCCCGGCCAGGACAGTTGGGTCAGGTGGGCCTCGGCTTCCGGGGTGAGCACCTTGATGTCGGTGGAGAGCTCCTTGGCAGCCTCGGCCATGAAGTGACGAGCCAGCCGGGGGATATCTTCACGCCGCTCGGCCAGGGTCGGCAGGTGGACGCGGATGACATTGAGGCGATGGAAGAGGTCCTCACGGAAACGGCCATCCTCCACCAACTGTTCCAGGTGCTGGTGGGTAGCGGCGATGATCCGCACATCCACCTTCACCGAGGTATGCCCCCCCACACGATAGAACTCGCCATCGGCCAGCACCCGCAGCAGGCGGGTCTGGGTCTCGGCGGGCATGTCGCCGATCTCGTCGAGGAAGAGGCTGCCACCATCGGCCTGCTCGAAGCGGCCCTGCCGCTGGGCCGTGGCGCCGGTAAAGGCACCCTTCTCGTGACCGAAGAGTTCGGATTCGATCAGATCGCGGGGAATCGCCGCCATGTTCAGGGCAATGAATGGCTTGCCCTCCCTTGGGCTATGCTGGTGAAGGGCCCGGGCGACCCGTTCCTTGCCGGTTCCCGACTCGCCGTTGATAAGCACGGTGATATGCGAATGCGAAAGCCGGCCGATGGCGCGAAACACCTCCTGCATGGCCGGGGCCTCACCGATGATCTCGGCATCCAGCCCCTCGGGCACTCTGACCGGACGCTGGCGCTCCCGTGCATGGGCCACGGCGCGTCGCACCAGGGCCAGGGCATCGTCTACGTCGAAGGGCTTGGGCAGGTATTCGAAGGCGCCCCCCTGGTAGGAGGCCACGGCACTGTCCAGGTCCGAATGGGCGGTCATCACGATGACCGGCAGATCGGGATGGGCCAGGGCGCGTTCCAGCACCCAGCGAATGGCGCGATCATCGTCGACGATCACGACACGGGCGACATCAGTCATGACGAGTCTCCAGCGGAATCAGCAGGCGGAATTCGGTATGGCCGGGGAAGGAGTAACACTCGATCATGCCCTGGTGCTGGTGCAGGATCGACTGGGTGATGGACAAGCCGAGGCCGCTGCCATCGGAGCGCCCCGAGACCATAGGGAAGAACAGCGTCTCGCACAGCGCTTCGGGAACGCCCGGGCCGTTGTCGATGATCGACACCTCACACACCAGTCGATGCCGTTCGTTGCCCAGGGTGAACTGTCGGCGGGCCCGGGTGCGCAATACCAGTCGAGGCTGTGGCGTGCCATCTTCGATCATCGCCTCCATGGCGTTGCGTGCCACATTGAGCACCGCCTGGATCATCTGCGCCTCGTCGCCCGAGAAGTCGGGCAGGCTGGGATCATAGTCCCGGGTGATCTGTACCGATGGCTGCTCGACGATCAACAGGGAACGCACTCGTTCAAGCACCTTGTGGATGTTGAGCGGCTCGTGCCGGGTCAGACGATTGGGACCCAGCATGGAATCCACCAGGTCACGCAGGCGGTCCACCTCCTCGATGATGATGTGGGTGAATTCCTTGAGACCCGGGTCATCGAGATCACGCTCCAGCAACTGGGCCGCGTCCCGGATACCACCCAGCGGATTCTTGACCTCATGGGCGAGCCCACGGGCCAGCACCTTGATGGTTTCCTG
>NZ_JBDNGD010000417.1:0-1356 GCF_041689495.1 Halomonas sp.
CGGCCCTTGTGCAGCTGCTGCGTTCCAGCTACACCCTGCCGCTGCTGGCCTGGCCCCTCGGGGAAGCCCTGTGGCGGCTGGGTGGCGTACCGGGATGGCGGCTGGTGCTCAGGATGGCCGGCGTTCCGCCCGGCGACACTCTGCTGGATGAATCCCGGGAGCAGGTGCTCTCAATGACCCTGGGCCCCATGGCGCTCTACCGCCAGAACGTCTTCCACCCGCCACCGCTGCCAGCCAGGGCCAGCGTGACCTGCCCGGTGCAGATGATCGTCGCCGAGCGCGACCCTTTCGTTTCCGAGCGAAGCTACGGCAACCTCGGCGACTATGTCACCGACCTGCGGGTCGACCACCTTCCCGGCTCCCACTGGGTCACCCGCAGCCACCCGAACGAGACTACGGCCCTGTTGCGGCGCTTCCTCGATGAGGTCACGGGTGCTGGTGGGGCTACTTGATGCTCTGATTCAAGCGAAAGTGATTCGCCGAGTCGTAGTCGTTCTTCGGCGCGACCAGCCCCGCGTCATTGGCACCCCGGGCCGTGGTCACCGATGACACCCTGGCTAGGCGACACCGGCATCCGCTGTGTGCCGATAGCGCCTGTAAGGCTGGGAGCCGTTTCTCGACAGTAACCTCATGACCGCAAGGTCGAGAGGAGGCAAACCATGAAGCGTACAGGTTGGTGGATGGCAGTCGCCCTGGTATTCGGCCTTGCCTGGTCCATGGGGGCGGCCGCCGAGGGACGTATCTTCACTCGCGATGGACTGGCCATCGGTGGCACGGACCCGGTGGCCTACTTCACCCAGGGCGAGCCGGTACAGGGCTCGCCCGACTATCAGCTGGAGTGGCGCAATGCCACCTGGCAGTTCGCATCGGCCGATCATCGCGACCGGTTCCAGGCGGACCCCGAGGCCTATGCACCCCAGTACGGTGGCTGGTGCGCCTGGGCGGCGGCCCGCGGTGAAGCCGCCTCGACCATTCCCGAGGCGTGGAAGATCGTCGACGACAAGCTCTATCTGAATTTCAGTCGGTGGTATCAGTGGCGTTGGGAGACCAACATTCCCGCCAACATCGAGGCGGCAGATGAGCACTGGCCGGATATCTTCGAACGGTGATCCCGCGTGACGGGCGGGTCCATTAGTCTGTTGGATGGTTCGTCGTATCCGCATGACGCATATGGCATATGTTCAGGTCGCATCGAGGCGCCCGATAAGTGAGCGACGTTATGGGCGGCGCGACAGCGAGGAACAGGCCTGTTGACTCGACCTGGTTGGGTGTTGGGTAGGCGCCTGACAGGCAAGCTGAGTGACAGTGTCGTTTTCGTAGGAACGCAGATACTGCGCGGGGGAAGGACGGCAAAAG
>NZ_JBDNGD010000418.1:0-3597 GCF_041689495.1 Halomonas sp.
ACTATTTCGCCGAGATATCGGTGGAGAATGATGGCGCCGGTGACGAGGTGTTCACGGCCTGCAACTGCCCGGTGGGCGTCGGCTGCAAACATGCCGTGGCGCTGATCCAGACCTACCTCGAGCAGATGGAACGCGATCATGCCCCGCAGGCCAACCGGTTGGTCGAAACAGAGTCGTCACGAGAGTCGTCACGGCTGACGCGCGATTGGGAAGCCTGGATTGAGCAGGTGGAGACCTCGGCAAGCGTGGCCGCGCCCGGTGCAACCGTCGGCGAGGAGTATCGGCTGGGGCTGTTTCTCGATATTGCTCGCCTCAACTGGGAGACGGTACTCAAGGTTCTGCCGGTGTGGCTGCGCCCTTCGCGGCAGAGCAAGCGCCACAGTGGATGGGTATCCCCGGAGACCGTCGAGGCGCATCCTCTTGGCTTGATGCCGGCGCCACCAAACGGTTGGCCCGAAGCCCAGGAGGATGCGCTGAGCCTGCTGCTGCACGGCAACCGTGACTCGCAATGGGCGGGCAGTCAGCAGCGCCACTGGACGATCGTTGCTCAGCCCTTCCAGGCCCGTGCGCTGTGGGCACTGTTGAATGACGCTGAGCCGCCGCTGCTGTTCTACCAGAAGCAGACCGGGACGCGGCTCGAGCAGGGCCCCGACTGCGAGCTTACGCTCAGCTGGCATCCCGATGCCGAGGGCAATCAGCATCTGCAGGCCGATACGCTGCCGCGAGAGACGCTTTCCGATGAGGCAATGGTAGTGAGAGTCGGCCGCGAGCTCTGCTATCTCGACCCCGAGAAGGGGCTGTTCGGACGCATGGAGGGAACTCCAGATCTGCTCAGGCAGCTTCGCTATTCTCCGCCGCTACCGCCAGAGATGAGTGAGTGGCTAGGCGAGCGGCTGCGCAACACGCCGGCGCTTGCCGGCAAGGTGCCTCCCCCTCAGGCGGTGGAGGAACGCACCCTGGAAGGCGTGGCGCCGCGGATCATGGTCACCATGCGGGTGGCTAACGGCCAGCTATCCTATCGCGACGGTGTGCTGGTACCGCAATGGATCAGCGTGGGCGCCGCCGAGGTGGGCTTCGACTATAGCGGCGTCAAAGTGACTGCCCACTGGAAAGACATCGACCCTGTCTTCCAGGATGGCCAGCGGGTGACGGTGTACCGTGACAAGGAGGCTGAGACGGCACAGATCCGGACCCTGCCGCGGGGGATGGTGACGCTGGAGTCGCTGATGGAGCGAGGAGCTGTGCCGGCCAAGCTGGATATTCCGTCCTGGTCGTTATTATTGCCCAGCGGCGACTCCCCCCCTTCCAGTGCCGCCGAGTGGCCCTCTCATCTGGCGGGGCCCGAGGGGTGGTGGGAGATGATCACTCGACTGCGCCAGGCAGGCTGCCGGGTCGAGTTCAGCGACGAATTTCCGCAAGAGCCACGCTATCTCGCGCCACAGGCGTGGCACGGCGAACTCGAGCCGGCCGGCAATGGCTGGTTCGATCTCGCACTGGATATCGAGGTGGAGGGGGAGCGTCTCAACCTGCTGCCGATCCTGCGTCAGCTGCTCAAGAACCCGGCCTTCCCGCTGGAGCCTGCAGACGACGAACCTGAAGCGGCCAGCTGGGCGCTAACGCTGGACCAGGATCGCCGCCTGGTGTTGCCGCTTTCTCGCCTGCGTTCGTTGCTGGCGCCAATTCTCGACTGGCTGAATGATGAGACCGATCCGGAGGCGGCGCTGCAGCTGCCCCTCTCCGCCGCTGAGCGGGTGGCGCCATTGGCCGAGCATGAGCGCTGGGCGGGACGTGAGGATGTGGCGGCGCTGGCCCAGCGGCTCAAGGGACTGCCGGCCAGCCTGCCGGCGCCGGAAGGCTTTGTGGGCGAGCTACGTGACTACCAATCCCGCGGCCTGGCCTGGCTGCGTTTCCTCTCCGAGCTTGAGACTGGCGGCATCCTGGCCGATGACATGGGCCTGGGCAAGACGGTGCAGATGTTGGCGCATGTGCTCGACGAGCGTGCTCGCGGTGCGCTGGAAGGGCCGGTGCTGGTGGTGGCGCCGACCAGCCTGGTGGGCAACTGGTGCGCCGAGGCGGCGCGCTTCGCCCCGGGCCTGGAGGTGCTGGCCCTGCAGGGTGGCAAGGCCCAGCGCCAGCGTCAGATCGAGAAATCGCTGCCCCAGGCCGACCTGGTGGTGACCACTTATCCGCTGCTGATCCGCGACCTGGAGCAGCTGCGCGAGATGGCGTTCGGCCTGCTGGTGCTCGACGAGGCCCAGGCGATCAAGAACGCCGCCAGTCAGACAGCGCGGGCCGTGCGTGAGCTCAAGGCCGGGCGGGCGCTGGCGATGACCGGCACGCCGCTGGAGAACCATCTGGGCGAGCTTTGGGCCCAGCTGGATGCGGTGGCCCCGGGAGCGTTGGGCAGCCAGCAGTGGTTCGGCCAGCACTTCCGCACCCCCATCGAGAAGGATGGCGACGTCGCGCTGAGCCAACGTCTCTCGCGGCGCATCTCGCCGATCATGCTGCGCCGTACCAAGCAGCAGGTGCTGGGGGAATTGCCCGACAAGACCGAGAGTCGTCGCGAGATCACCCTGACCGGCACCCAGCGCGAGTTCTACGAGAGCCTGCGCCTGGCCCAACACCAGCGGGTACAGCAGGCCATCGCCGAGCGTGGCCTGGCCGGTTCCGGCATCGTGATGCTCGATGCGCTGCTCAAGCTGCGCCAGGTCTGCTGTGATCCGCGGCTGGTCAAGCTGGATAGCGCGAAGAAGGTACGCCGCTCGGCCAAGCTGGAGCAGCTGCGCGAGCTGCTGCCGCCGATGATCGAGGAGGGGCGGCGCATCCTGGTGTTCTCGCAGTTCACCGAGATGCTCGGCCTGATTGGCCAGGCCCTGGAGCGCGATAACATTCCCTACACCACGCTCACCGGCGATACGCCCGGCAAGACCCGCACCCAGCGGGTGGCACTCTTCCAGCAGGGCGAGATTCCGGTGTTCTTGATCAGCCTCAAGGCCGGTGGCACCGGCCTTAACCTCACCGCGGCGGACACGGTGATCCATTACGACCCCTGGTGGAACCCCGCGGTGGAGGCTCAGGCCACCGGCCGTGCCCACCGCCTGGGCCAGCAGAACCCGGTGTTTGTCTACAAGCTGGTGTGCGCCGGCACGGTGGAGGAGCGCATCCTCGCCCTGCAGGCGCGCAAGGCGGATCTGGCCGCCTCGATCCTGGAGGGCGGGGCTGAGCGCCAAGGTGACGGCCCGCTGTTTGACGAGGAAGACCTGGCACTGCTGTTCGCGCCGGTGGCGTAACCGTTTCAGAATACATCTCGGTTTTGTTGCGAGCTGAAGATTTTCTTGGTGAAGTGGACGAATTATTCTCCACCACCTTGAACTCGACCAGGAAGGTGGGCGTAGCGCTCTTGAACCAGTAGGGGCTGAACTGGCGCTTCTGAAACAGCAGCAGCGCATCGAAGGGGTTGTAGACGGCGGTAGTCTGCCCGGTGCGCTGTCGCTTACCGGGCCTACGGTGGGCAGATGTTGCCGTGGGTCTCGTTGTCGCGACCAGCCCTTGGGTCAGACCCCGTCTCGTAGCCAGGCGTGTGAAGGTGCATGTTGC
>NZ_JBDNGD010000419.1:0-5191 GCF_041689495.1 Halomonas sp.
AGACATAGCGACTGCAGGACGCACAGAACACCTTGTCATCGGGATTCTTCACCTGCGAGACACGCATTCGGTGATTACCACAATTCGAGCAGGCAACCGGCAGGCGAAAATCGACGGAAAGTCCTGACATGCTGTTTCTCCCTCGCGTGGACATGGACGGGACCCTTTTTACCCTTTGGGGCGATAAGGCGAAACTCACGGTATTCAGGGCCAGGGCGGCCTCAGGCCATGCGATTCCCTGCAGAGATCCGGTCCGGCAAGAACCCCGGTGGCCCATAGACCCGGTTGCGTCCCGTCTCCTTGGCGCGGTAGAGAGCGTGATCGGCATTGGAGAGCGCACCGTCCAGGCTGCCGTCGGGCTCGAGGATGGCCAGACCGATGCTCACCGTGAAATGAATCGCGTGGCCGTCGATATCCAGCTCGATGCGCTCCACCCCCTGGCGCAACCGTTCCAGAATTGCCCAGGCCTCCTCCAGCTCGGTATCGACCAGCAATACCGCGAATTCCTCGCCGCCGATCCTGGCAAAGATATCATAGGGACGCAGGCATTCGAGGCAGGTCATGGCGAAGTTCTCGAGCGCCAGATCGCCGGCGGCATGGCCGAGGGTGTCATTGAGTTGCTTGAAATGATCAAGATCGAGCATCGCCAGGGGCAGCTTCCGCTTTCGCCGAGACGCATGCGCCAGCACCGCCTCCCCCTGCTCGAAGAAGGCGCGACGATTCAGCACGCCGGTCAGCATGTCGGTACCCACCAGCCGCTGAATCAGCTGTTCAGTATGCTTGCGCTCGCTGATGTCAATCAGGAGTCCGTCCCAATGGGTATTCCCATCAGGTCGGCGTCGTGAAATAGCTCGTCCCTCCAGCCAGCGAGCGCCCTCCGGCAAGCTGAGGCGAAATTCCAGGTACCAGGGGTCCAGACTGACCGACGACTGAGTCAGCGAGGCAGCCAGGCGGTGACGATCATCGGGGTGGACCCGCTCCAGGAACCTGGATGCATCCTCGATCACCCCGTCCGGCGAGAGCCCACACAACTGCTGGAGACCCTCACTGAGGTAGAGAAATTCGAGTCGACCCAAGCGATCATGGCGACTCTCGAAGACCACCGCCGGCAGTCTCGACACGGTATTTTGCAGACTGCTGAGGAATATCCGATCATGGAGTTGGTCCCGATGGGCGCCGGTAACATCTTGCTGGAGGATCAAAAGGCGTCGATTGCCCCGGGCATTGTCTGTATCGGGCAATATCACGGTGGCCCGATAACGCCATTCGCCATCACTCAGGCGAAAGGACAGTACACCCTGCCAGGGTGTCTGGTGCGCGACTACCCGATCGATAGCGCGACGCAGTCCGCCCGCCAGTGGCTCCGTGTCCAGCAAGGTGACGCGTCTGCCGACCAGGGAAACGGGGGCGTAGCCGACATGCTGCGCGATATCCGGGTTGACCTGCTCGATCACCCCCTGCTCATCGACGAGCACGACAGCCCCGGGGAAGTCCCTGAGCAGACGGCTCGCGAGGGACCCTTCCAGGGTCAGACGGCGGTCTCTCGCCCGCGCCTCGCACAGATAGAGGATCCCCAGTCCGATGACCAGGACAACACCCGTGGCGAGCAGCGCAGGCCCTGGGCCCCACCATCGCCAGCCACCAGCAAGCAGCAATGCCAGGGAAAGCGAAACCAGGAAGCTCACCCACCAGTGGGGCCATCTCATTCCTCGTGGCGCTCTGCTTCCTTGCCTGAATCCCGCGGCTCTGTCCATTTATCCCGCCTTGATGGCTTACGGCGATCGATGATCGCCTCCTTCAGCCTAGACCACGCGACGGCGATTTTCCGGACACCGTTGCAGGCATGACATCGCCCACGGCGAGCCGCCTCTGACTACCGGGTCGCCATCAGCGCGAGAGCCGCTTACCCAGCCAGGCCCCGATATCGGCAACCTGCTGTGGACAGACCGCATGAGCCATTGGGTACTGACGATACTGCGCAGGATAGCCAAACGCAAGGACCCTTTCATAGGCTGCCCTGCCGAGGGCTTCCGGCACCACCGGGTCGAGATTGCCGTGATGCACCTCGATGGAAAGGCCACGATTGGCCTCGGCAAGAGTAATACCGTCGGCGGTAGCGAAGTAGGTGGACATGGCCAGCAAGCCGCCCAGCGGCTGCGAGAACGAAAGGGCCGCCTGGTAGGCCACCGCCCCACCCTGGGAAAAGCCAGCGATGATGATGCGCCGGCTGTCGATCCCGCTATCGATCTGAGCCTGGACCAATCCCTGGATACGTTCCGCTGAGGCAAGCAGCTGCGTTTCGTCGACCTGGCGGTCGAGATTCATCTCGAGGATGTCGAACCAGGCCGGCATGACCATGCCGCCATTGATGGTCACCGGGAGGCGTGGCGCATGGGGGAGGATGAAACGTACGGCGTCGTCGGTCGGCAGCGGCAATGCAGGTACCAGGGGTTCAAAGTCTCGGCCATCGGCACCCAGGCCGTGGAGGATCAACACACAGGCATCGGCAGGCCTGCCGCTGCGCGGCTCGATGATCAATTCACCGGGATGACTCATGGTTAGGATTTCCGTGTTCGCCCAAAAGAAGACACCCTACCGCAATCGCCACGGGGCGGCGAGGCCCTGCCCGGTTCAGAATGGCCAGAACCAGGGAATCAGCCCCAGTACCACGACGGCCGTGATGAGGTTGAGCGGCCCGCCAAGGCGCAGGAAATCGGCAAAGCGATAACCGCCCGGACCGAGCACCATGAGGTTGGTCTGATACCCGATAGGGGTAAGGAAGCAGGCCGAGGCGGCGAACATCACCGCCACCACGAAGGGCATGGGGCTTACGCCAAGGGTTTCCGCACTGGCCATCACGATGGGGAAGGTGATCACCGCCGCGGCGTTGTTGGTGACCACGGAGGTGAGCAGCGTCACCAGGAGGTAAACCGCCACCAGCAGCAGCCAGGGACTGCCGCCGGACAGGCCGAGCACGCCTGAGGCCAGCGCCGAGGCGGCACCCGAGGTTTCCAGGGCGGCACCCAGGCCGAAGGAGGCGGCGATGGTCAGCAGCACCTGGGTATCGAGCCCCCGCTTGGCCGCCCCAACCGAGCAGCAGCCCGTGAACAGGACCAGGGCGGCACCCAGCATGGCCGCGTTCATCATGCTCATCACGCCTAGGGTAGCCAGCAGCACCACGCCGGCCAGAATGCTCCAGGCCAGCCAGGCCTTCTCGTGGACAGGGCGTGCAGCGCCATTGACCTGGCTGATCAGCAGGAAGTCCCGGGACTGGCGGTGGCGCTCGATGAACGGCGTCCGGGCCTCCAGCAGCAGCACATCGGCCGGCTGCAGGCGCACCTGGCCAAGGTTTCCGGCCACCCGCTCCCCGCCTCGACACACCGCCAGTACCGCCGCCCCATAGAGGGTGCGGAAGTGGCCGTCACGAATGCGCTGGCCGATGAACTGGCATTGGCTGGACACCACCGCCTCCACCAGCCGGCGTTCGCGGAAATCCTTCTCGAGACTAGACCCCCCGTGGCGTGACGGCATAAGGCCGCGAATCTGCTGAAGCTCCACCGCCGCCTCGGAGGTCCCGGCGAAAACCAGCCGATCGCCGGCCTTGAGTTGCTCGCCCGGGCCCACCACGCTGACGATATTGCCATCGCGCTCGATCTCGACCAGAAACAGGGCCTGAAGGTGGCGCAGGCCCGCCTCCTCCACCGTGCGATTGACCAGGGGCCCTTGAGGATCGACTTCCATCTCGATGGTGAACTCACGAGGATTGTCGAAGACGGTATCGGATCCAGGGCGCTTCGGGAGGAACCGCGGTCCGAGCAGCACCAGGTAGATAAGGCCGGCGACGGCAACCGGAACGCCGACCCAGGCGATATCGAAGAGCCCCATGGCCAGGGAGGGATCACGGTCGATCAGCAGACCATGCACCACCAGGTTGGTGCTGGTGCCGAAGAGGGTGATGGTGCCGCCGAGGATGGAGGCAAAACTGAGCGGCATCAGGAAGCGTTGCGCGGGACGATCGAGACGACGACTCCAGCCCAGCACCGCGGGGATATAGGTGGCCACCACCGGCGTATTGTTGAGAAAGCCACTCAGAGACGCCACCGGCAACAGGAGTCGCACCAGAGCCCTGCCCTCGCTTTCGGGACGCCCCAGGACATGCCGGATGATCAGGTCGATACCGCCGGTCTCGCGAATGGCGGTCACCAGTACATACATGAAGGCCACGGTGAACAGGCCCGTACTCGAGAAACCGCCCAGCGCCTGACCGGGATCGATGACGCCCAGGGTCAACAGCAGCATTACCGCGGCCAGAAGGACCATGTCCGGACTGAAGCGTGAGAAGGCCATCAACGGAAAGACGGCAGCAACGACGACGAGGCTAATCCAGGCATCCAGCGACATGAGGCAATCCGGTCAGGAATCGGGTAACCGGGCCATTGTGGCGCCTCTGTCTTATACAAAAAAGTTATTTTTAGAAATTTTTAGATTCGATATAGGAATAATTGAGCATTTCGACCCTCCCACGAGAAAGTCCCGCTTTCGCGGACCTTTCTGGACTACCCTGAGGTAATCACATCACGGCATGACAAGGTCGGTTAGGACTCAGTCGATAACCTGGATGTTGGAAGCCTGGAGGCCTTTCTTGCCCTGGGTCACGTCGAAGGAAACCTTCTGACCATCCTGCAGGGACTTGAAGCCTTCGGCCTTGATCTCGGAGAAGTGAGCGAACAGGTCGTCACCGTTGTCGTCCGGAGAAATGAAGCCGAAGCCTTTAGTGTCGTTGAACCACTTGACTGTACCAGTAGCCATTTATCGAATTCCTCGAATAGCTGTAGAGTGCCGGGAATACCCGAGTTGAGTGGGTAAAACAAGAAACTTTCACCGGGAAACCGACGCTGTTCAAAGCTTTCGATGACCACTTGCGATGTTAGACTTGCTAACCAACTGACCGCATGTTGCCCCCTTGCCCCCCTCCCGTCAAGCGCAAATGCGTCGAACAGCAGGAAAGTTTCTTCCTGGCCAGAACCCGGCCCGCTGCACCTAAGGCGCAAAAGGCACTGTGCCTTCCCGAGGGTGTGAGGCATCCATGGATGCAGCCCGGTCCTCACGGGCAATCATGGCACTAGCGCCACCTAAGCGGCGCAGCGTTGAACGCCATGGATCATTGAACTGGGGAGAACTCAAGCGGGCC
>NZ_JBDNGD010000420.1:0-2172 GCF_041689495.1 Halomonas sp.
ACTTCCGCCTCTCGGCCTACACGCGGCCTCTCTACAAGCTGGGCCTTCAAGAACACTGTTTTCTGGAGGGCACCACCTTCGACGACGTGCTGCAGCTCTATGTGTTCGATCGCGAGCTGCGCCTGCTGCTGCTGGATGCAATCGAGCGGCTGGAAGTCGCGCTACGCGCCCAGCTTACCAATACCCTCGCCGAGCATCATGGCCCCCATGGCTACCTGGATCCCGGCATCTTCGACTCCCGCTACAACCATGGCTGGCTACTTGAGAAGCTGGAGAACGCTGCCAAGGGGCGCGAGGTCGAGTCCTTCCTGATGCACTACAGGAAGAAGTATCGAGCTGCACCCAACCAACCGCCGATCTGGATGGCGGTGGAGCTGCTGACCTTCAAGGAGGTCTCGACGCTGCTGGCCAAGCTGCGGCTCCCCGAGGACACCCAGCGCATCGAGCGCCACTTTGGCTGGAAGATGCCGGTGCTGCGCTCCTGGTTCCGCAGCCTCTCCGACTTGCGCAACGCCTGCGCGCACCATGGCCGGGTGTGGAATCGCGAATTCGGTAGCCGCCCCGAGATGCCGAGGAAGGTTCCGGCTGACTGGCCCGGCATCCCCGACGGTATCGAGACGGGCTCTCACGAGCACCCAGAACAGCGCCTCGATCCACGCCGCAGACTCTATCTGCAGCTGGTAGTGATCGAGTCACTGATGCAGGTGGTGTCGCCAACCAGCCACTGGGCAGAACGATTGGTGACGCTGCTGGACCATTATCCGCAGGTCTCACGCCCGCATATGGGCTTTCCTGGCCATTGGGACACCGAACCTTTCTGGCGAGAGGCGGTAATGAATGCAAGAGAGAGGGACTGAAGGGATGAGCTTTTCACGGTACCCCGAATACAAGGACTCCGGTATCGAGTGGCTGGGTGAGGTGCCGGCGCATTGGCAAGTCAAGCGCATGCGGTTTGTTGCCACGCTAAATCCCTCTAAGGCGGAAGTTCGGCACCTGTCCGGCACAAGAGAAGTCAGTTTCATACCGATGGAGGCCGTTGGCGAGGAAGGCTCTCTTGATCTCACTCAATCTCGCCCTATTGGCGACGTAATTGATGGGTACACATACCTCAGCGAAGGCGACGTGACCTTTGCGAAAATCACCCCCTGCTTTGAAAACGGCAAGGGGGCCATCATGAGAGGCCTGCATGAGGGGGTTGGGTTTGGTACGACTGAACTTACAGTCGCACGGCCAAATGCGTCGCTGGTAACCGGGGATTATCTCTACCGGGTGATTTCCTCTCGGCCTTTTAGAGAGCTGGGCGAATCGCACATGTACGGTGCTGGTGGTCAAAAGCGAGTACCAGATGATTTCTTGAGAAACTTTGAAATCGCTTGGCCCTCAGTCTCAGAGCAGGCCACCATCGCCGCCTTCCTCGACCACGAAACTGCGCGCATCGACTCCCTGGTGGAAGAACAGCAGCGCCTGATCGCGCTGCTCAAGGAGAAGCGCCAGACGGTGATCTCTCATGCCGTGACCAAGGGCCTCGACCCCGATGTGCCGATGAGAGACTCCGGCGTAGAGTGGCTGGGCGAGGTGCCGACGCATTGGGATGTAATAGCGCTGAGACGTATTCTCAAACGTATTGAACAGGGCTGGAGTCCAGAATGCTTCAACTTCCCAGCGGAACATGATAGCTGTGGCGTTCTCAAGGCAGGCGCTGTCAATAATGGGGTTTACAGGGAATCCGAAAACAAGGCCCTCCCTGATAATTTAGAACCTAGAGATGGCATTGAAGTCAATGCGGGCGACCTCCTTATGTGCCGAGCAAGTGGTTCGCCAGACTTAATTGGATCAGTAGCTCATGTTGTCTCTACTCGATCACGACTAATGCTGTCAGATAAGTTATTTAGGCTTATTGTAAGTGGCAAAGTTGAGCCGTTTTACATTTCGCTAGCGCTAGGAAGTTCACCACTTCGTCGCCAAATTGAGCAGTCAATTAATGGCGCTGAAGGCCTTGCAAATAACCTTTCTCAAGGCTCAATTAAAGAGGCGGGGTAGACGGTTTGCTCCTCCTCCTACAATATGTAGTGGTGGGCTCTTCATTCGATGACACCGCGCTGACCGGATTGGTGGCCGGCCGTGACTATCCGTGCACGTACCGCGAGTTCGTTGAGATGTATCCCGACGATG
>NZ_JBDNGD010000421.1:0-7605 GCF_041689495.1 Halomonas sp.
CGTACTGTGTATATCTGTCAATCCTGCAGCACAGCAAATCGACCATTGGTGTATGGGGTTATATAGCTCATCTGGAGGGATCTGGCGATGAACCATTGGATAGGCAGGCCCGGCCGCGGAGGTGGTGAATGAGTGCCGTGAAACGATCGAACGCCCAGCGCCTCAAGGATTCCCTCGAGGACGACATCATCAACGGGCGTCGTGCCCCGGGCGAGCGCCTGGACCCGGAGGTCCTGGGTCGGGAGTTCCAGGTATCGCGTACCCCGGTTCGTGAGGCAATCCAGCATCTGGTAGCCAGCGGCCTGGTCACGGTATCGCCGAAGAAGGGCACCTTCGTGGCTCGGGTGGGGCTCGAGCAGTTGATCGAGATGTTCGAGGTCATGGCCGAGCTCGAGGGAATGTGCGGTCGACTGGCGGCGCGGCGAATCTCCGAGGAGGAGCTCGAGGGGCTGCGTGAGGCACTGATGCGCTGCGAAGCCGCGGCCGAAGCAGGCGATACCGACGAGTACTACTACGAGAACGAGGAGTTCCACCACCGCCTCTATGCAGCCAGCCACAACGGCTTCCTGGCCGAGGAGGCGCGCCAGCTCAAGCAGCGCCTCAAGCCCTATCGCCGCCTGCAGTTGCAGGTCCGCAAGCGGATGGGGATCTCCCTCCAGGAGCATCGCGAGATCGTCGCCGCCATCGAGAGGGGGAACGCCCAGGTCGCCGAGCAGTCCATGCGTGATCATGTGCTGATCCAGGGGGAGCGTTTCAGTGACTTCGTGTCCAGCGTCCGCCAGTTCGGGACGAGCATGGCGGAGTCCGGCTGACGAGCCCTCCCGATAGCCCTCTGCACGGCGCACCCCGAACAATGGGTCGATAGACATAATTCCCAGCGTTATACTCGGGTATTCATCCACCGGCCCTGGCACGGTCGTCCATCGGAGTCGTCATGTTTCCCGAATTCACCCTGGATTACGCCCATCTTCCGGAACGCTTCCACGAGCGCTTCGATCCCGTGCCGGTTCCCTCGCCACGCCTGGTGGCCTTCAATCGCCCCCTGGCCGAGTCGCTGGGATTCGACCTGGCCGCCTTCGACGAGCGCCAGGCCGCCGACTGGTTCTCCGGCAACGCCGTGCCCGCCGGTGCCGCTCCACTCGCCCAGGCCTATGCCGGCCATCAGTTCGGCAACTTCGTGCCGCGTCTCGGCGATGGTCGGGCCGTGCTGCTGGGTGAGGTGACCGATCGAGAGGGAGCCCTGCGCGATATCCAGCTCAAGGGTGCCGGCTGCACGCCCTTCTCCCGTGGCGCCGATGGCCGTGCGCCCCTGGGGCCGGTGTTGCGCGAATACCTGGTCAGCGAGGCCATGCATCGGCTGGGGATCCCTTCTACTCGGGCACTGGCCGCGGTGACCAGCGGCGAGCGCGTCTTCCGTCGCATGCCCGAGCCGGGCGGGGTGCTCACCCGGGTGGCCGCCAGCCACCTGCGGGTCGGCACCTTCCAGTACTTCGCCGTCCGCAGTGACCTCGAGGCGGTGCAGACCCTGGCCGATCTGGCCATCCGCCGTCACTATCCCGCCCTTGCCGACCTGCCTGAAACCGAGCGTTACCTGGCGCTGGTCGAGGCCGTGCAGGCGCGCCAGGCCGCCCTGGTGGCCAGGTGGATGGGCCTAGGCTTCATCCACGGCGTGATGAATACCGACAACACGGCGATCTCTGGCGAGACCCTCGACTTCGGCCCCTGTGCCTTCATGGAAGCCTATGATCCGCAGACCTTCTTCAGCTCCGTCGATGAAGGGGGGCGCTATGCCTACCGCAACCAGCCGTGGATTGCCCAGTGGAACCTGGCGCGTTTCGCCGAGACCCTGGTGCCGCTGATCGACGACGACACGGACATGGCCATCGAGCGCGCCACCACCCTGATCCAGGCCTTTCCGGAACGCTACGAGGCCGAGAGGCTGGCGGTGATGCGCGCCAAGCTGGGCCTGGTGAAGGAAGAAGAGGATGACGCGGCCCTGGTGGAGGCCCTGCTCGAGGCGATGCAGGCTGGCCGGGCCGACTTCACCCTGACCTTTCGTCGCCTCGGCGACCTGGCCGCCTCCCCTGGGGCGGAACCATCCCTGTTCGAGCTATTCGAGCATCAGGCGGCCATCCGGGCCTGGCTGCCCCGCTGGCGGGAGCGCCTGGCCCGGGAGGGGGTCGAGACGGCCTCCATCGCTGCGCGGATGCATGCCACCAATCCGCTCTATATTCCCCGCAACCACAAGGTCGAGGAGGCGCTGACCGCCGCGGCCGAGGACGACGACTTCGCCCCCTTCGAGGCGCTCAACCAGGTACTGGCCGAGCCCTTCACCGAGCAGCCCGGCCGCGAGGCCTTTGCCCTCCCGGCAGAGCCGACCAAGCGGGTGCTGCGCACCTTCTGCGGGACCTGAGGCGCGAGCGCATCATGCTCAGGTTCCAGGCTCTGATCAGCGAGCACACCGAGGAGCACGGCAAGACCCTGCCCGACGCCGCTGGCGAGGTGGGCCGCGGCTGCCAGGTGGAAGGCTACCCGGACAGCAACTTCGTCGGCCGCTCGTGCTTTGAGAAGCGGCCGGGCGGGCCGATTGACAGGGTCTTGGCCCCGCACCTATACTATTCGGGGACAGCCGCCCTCGGGGTGGCGAGCCATGCCTCGTGCCCCGGCACCGCTGGCCTCCGGCAGCGGGTATCACCAGGGGTCGACCGAGCGCGGCGGCTCGAGGCGAGCTCAACCGACCCGGCAACGACAACGATAACGATAACTACAAGACAAGAGGTGGAGAGCATGTTGAACCAGACGCGCACCATTCCCCGGGTCCGGACGCTGTGCACCGCCGTGTGCCTGGCGCTCGGTCTCGGCGTCACGACGAGTGCATCGGCCGAAGATCCGGTCCGCATCGGCGCCATCTACATCATGTCCGGATCCCCCTCGGTCTACGGCCAGTTCGCCCAGCAGGGCATGCAACTCGCCGTGGACGAGATCAACGAGGAGGGGGGCATCCTCGGCCACGAGGTCGAGTTCGTGCTGGAAGACAGTCAGATCAAGGCCGATGCCGCCATTCAGGCCGCCCGCAAGCTGGTCTATTCTGAGCAGGTGCATGGCCTGATGGGCCTGGACAGCTCCGGCGTGGCCACGGGCGTCGTCCCGGTGGTGCCGGAACTGCAGCGGCCCTTCATCATCACCCACGCCGCCACCCCGGACGTCACCGGCAAGCTCTGCAACCGCTACACCTATCGGCTGAGCGTCAACATCAGCCAGAACACCAAGGCGGCCGCCGAGATCGCTGAGCAGAGCGGGGCCAAGCGCTGGACGACCATCGGGCCGGACTACGCCTTCGGCCATCAGTCCTGGGAGTTCTTCGGCAACTACCTCAAGGAGCTCGACCCCGAGGTGGAGCTGATGGAGCGCACGGCCTTCCCGCGCTTCGGCAACGAGGACTTCACCCCCTTCATCAACAACGTCATGGATGCGAAGCCCGATGGCGTGCTGGTCTCGCTGTGGGGCGGCGACCTGGTCAACTTCATCCGCCAGGCCAACAACCTCGGCTTCTTCGACCGGGACTTCGAGGTGCTGATGACCCTGGGCGGCGCCACCGAGGTGATGTCCGCGCTGGGCAACGACGTGCCCGAGGGAATCTGGGTCGGCACGCGTTACTGGTTTGCGGCCCATGACAACGACGTCAACAATGCCTTCGTCACCGCCTACATGGAGCGCTACGGCAAGCCGCCGAGCTACAACGCCGAGGGGGCCTACGCCGGCATATATGCCTACAAGGCGGCCATCGAGAAGGCCGGTTCCACCGACCCCGAGGCGATCACCGACGCGCTCTCCGGCCTGACCTTCCCGGCGCCCACCGGCTCGCTCACCTTCCGTGAGGGTGACCACCAGGCCGTGGTCGGCCCGACCTGGGGGCAGACCGCCGCGCTCAGCGAGGAGTATGGCGTGCGCATGCTCGACCCCATGAAGACCTTCGACGGCGACCTGGTGACGCCCGACGTGTCGGAGACGGGCTGCTCGCTCTGACGCCGCCTGACGGCCGTCCATCCCGGGCGGCCGGCCTGCCTGACTGACCCACCCACTGGGGAGTCCACGATGCAGAGCTTCATTGCCGCGCTGCTGAACAGCCTCGACATTGCGTTGTTGCTGTTCGTCATCGCCGTCGGTCTCAACATCATCTTCGGCGTGCTGAACGTCATCAACTTCGCCCATGGCGCCCTCTACATGCTGGGCGCCTACTTCGCCTATACCGCGATGGGACTGCTCGGGCTCTCGTTCTGGGTGGCGCTGGTGGTGGCCCCGCTGCTGGTGGCCGTGGTGGCGATCGCCATCGAGCGGTTGATGCTGCGCATGGTCTACGACCGCCACATCACCGACAGCCTGCTGCTCACCTTCGCCCTTCTGCTGATCATCGACGAGTCCGTGCGGATGATCTGGGGGCCGTCCATCCATGTGGTGGACCCGCCGGCGCTGCTCACCGGGACCTTCTCCGTGTTCGGCGTCAACTATCCCATCTACGGCCTCTTCGTGATCGCCGTGGGGATCGCCATGATGCTGGGCCTGTGGCTGCTGTTCACTCGCACCCGCCTGGGGCGCATCGTGCGCGCCGCGGCGCTGGACCGGGAGATGGCCCAGACCCTCGGGATCAACGTGCCCATGGTGATCACCGGCGTGTTCGCCTTCGGGGCCTGGATCGCCGCCGTGGGCGGCGTGGTGGCCGCTCCCATGCGCGCCATCGGGCCGGCGATGGGCGAGAAGATCATCATCGAGTCGTTCATCGTGGTGGTGATCGGCGGGCTCGGCAGCTTCCCCGGCACCCTGCTCGGGGCGCTGGTGCTGGGCTTCATCCACGGCTTCGGCGGGCGCTTCCTGCCCGAGATCAACCTCGTGCTGCCCTACATCGGCATGGCGCTGGTACTGCTGATCAAGCCCCAGGGACTGATGGGCAAGAGGGCTAGCGCATGACGACACGACTGATGATTGTCGGTGTGCTGGCGCTGGTCCTGGCCGCGCTCATCCTGCTGCCCTACGGTGTCCCCTACTTCTACATCTTCGTGGCCACCGAGATCCTGATCATGGGTCTCTTCGCGGCCAGCTTCAATCTGGTGTTTGGCTACACCGGCATGCTCTCCTTCGGGCATGCGGCCTTCTTCGGGATGGGCTCCTACACTACCGCGATGCTGTTGCTCCACCTGCAGGTGCCGCTGGTATGGACCCTGCTGGCCGCGATGCTGACCTCGATGCTGCTCGCCGCCGTGATCGGCTTCTTCTGCGTGCGGCTCAACGAGGTCTACTTCGCCATGCTGACCCTGGCGTTCGGCATGATGGTGTTCGCCGTGGCCCACCAGTGGCGCAGCGTGACCAACGGCAGCGACGGCATCACCGGCTTTCCTCTCACCGAGTTCGGCCTGGGTCTCGACCTGCAACTCGCCAACCCCCTGGTCTACTACTACGTGGTGCTGGTGGTGGTGGTGCTCGCCGCGGCGTTGCTCTACCTCGTCACGCGCTCGCCCTTCGGCCTGATCCTGAAGGCCATCAGCGAGAACCCGGAGCGGGTGTCGTTCTGCGGGCTCAACGAGCGGCGCTTCCGGCTGATCGCCTTCATCGTGGCCGGGCTCTTTGCAGGGCTGGCCGGCGGGCTCTTCGCCCCCTTCAACCGGGTGGCGAGCCCCGACATGATCCACTGGAGCCAATCCGCGGAGGCCGTGCTGATGACCATCCTCGGCGGGTCGGCCTACTTCCTGGGGCCCTTCTTCGGCGCTATGGTGTTCGTGTTGCTGGAGACCTGGATCACCAGCTACACCGACCACTGGATGCTGTTCCTCGGCATCATCCTGGCGCTGATGGTGATGTTCTTCCGCCGCGGTATCCTCGGTACCGTGCTCGACCGGTTGCTGAGACGATGACCGAACCGCTGCTCTCGATCCGTGACCTGACCAAGACCTTCGGCGGCGTGCATGCTGTGGACGGAGTCTCCCTCGACGTGCAACCGCGGGAGACCGTGGCCCTGATCGGGCCCAACGGCGCGGGCAAGACGACCTTCTACAACATGATCTCGGGGCGCATGGCGCCGACCTCGGGGAGCATCCACTACGACGGCGACGAGATCACGGGGTTGCCGCCGCATCGCATCAGCCGGCTGGGCATCTCCCGTTCCTTCCAGATCACCAACATCTTCCAGGAGCTCTCGGTGCGCCAGAACGTCGAGGTCGCACTGACCGCCTTCCACGGCAAGGCACTGTCGATGCTGCGCCTGGCCTCGCGGGACCGGGAGATCATCGACGAGGCCTATGTCCTGCTCAAGCGGCTGGGGCTCGAGGACGTGGCGGAGCAGAGGGCCGGGGTGCTCAACTATGGCGACAAGCGGCTGCTCGAGATTGCCATCGTGCTGGCGACACGCCCGCGCCTGGTGCTGCTCGACGAGCCCACGGCGGGCATGACTCCGGAGGAGACCCGGCACGTCACCCACCTGATCCGCAAACTGGCCGACTCTGGCGACTACACCTTCCTCGTCACCGAGCACGACATGAGCGTGGTGTTCGGCCTGGCCGACCGCATCCTGGTGATGCACCGGGGCCAGCGACTGGCGGAGGGCACGCCCGAGGAGATCCGCAACGACCCTGAGGTGAAGCGCGCCTATCTCGGCGAGGAAGAAGAGGAGGCGGCATCTTGATGCTGAAATTCGAGGATATCCACACCTACTACGGCGAGAGCCATGCCCTGCAGGGCGTGAGCCTGGAGGTCGAGGCCGGTGACGTCGTCTGCCTGCTGGGGCGCAACGGCGCAGGCAAGAGCACGACGCTCAAGAGCATCATGGGGGTCACGCCACCGCGTCAGGGGCGGGTGGTGTTCGAGGGCCAGGACATCAGTGGGCTGCCGGCCCACCGGATCGCCCGGCTTGGCATTGCTCTGGTTCCGGAGGACCGGCGCATCTTCCCCGGACTCACCGTCTACGAGAACCTGGAGATAGCGATGCAACCCGGCCACGCCGTGGAGCGGCGCTGGACCCCGGAGCGGGTTCTCGACACCTACCCGATGCTCGCGGAACTGCGCCACCAGGACGGCGCCACCCTCTCGGGCGGGCAGCAGCAGATGCTGGCGATCGCCCGGGCGCTGGTCACCGAGCCACGCCTGCTGCTGCTCGACGAGCCCAACGAGGGGCTGGCACCGGTCATTGTTCACCAGATCGGCGAACTGATCGACGACCTGGCGAGCACCACCACGATCCTCTTTACCGACCAGAGCGTGCCCTTCGCCCTGCGCCATGCCCGGAAAGCCTACATCCTGCAGAAGGGGCAGGTCGCCTATGCCGGCACCTCCGCCGAGCTTCGCGAGAACCCCGAGTTGCAGGAGCGCTATCTCTCCGTGGCCTGAGGCGGGTCGATCGATTACGCCGAAGGGATCATGGCCAATCACCTGACGTTGACGTTAACTGTCGGATAGCCCGAGACAACAACCACAACGCCTGGAGCCTCCATGTCCGCACTGATCAGCCGCTTCCCCATTCCCGAATCGATCCACGACCTGCCAGACGACATCCGCGACACCATGCTGGCGGTGCAGGAGAAAGCTGGTTTCGTGCCCAACGTCTTCCTGATGCTGGCC
>NZ_JBDNGD010000422.1:0-1331 GCF_041689495.1 Halomonas sp.
ACCCCGGTTATGTGGACCGGGCGCGTCGTCGGGGCGAGGCAGGCCACATCATCCTCGGCGGAAACAACTACGGCCAGGGGTCCAGCCGCGAGAACGCCGCCCTGCTGCCGCGCCTGCTGGGCCTGCAGGTGGTCATCGCCCGCAGCTTCGCACGCATCCACTGGCAGAACCTGCCCTGCTTCGGGGTACTGCCCCTGACCCTGGAGAACCCGGAGGATTACGACCGCCTCGAGGAGGGTCAGCAACTGCGTATCGACAACCTTCGCGACCAGCTGGCCGCCGGGCAGCGCATCGAGGCCATCCTCGAAGATGGCCATCCGCTGGGCCTGATCCATGAACTCAGTCACCGGCAGCGCGACATCCTCTCGGCCGGCGGCGTCATCAACTGGTTGAAGCACAAGGAAAGCCCATGACCCTTCTCACGCCACCCGAACGCATCGATATCGTCGAGGTCGCGCCGCGTGACGGCTTCCAGTCGATCCGCGACCCCTTGCCCACCGAAGACAAGCGCCGCTGCATCCAGGCCTTGATCGATGCCGGCATCACCCGCATGGAAATCGGCTCCTTCGTCAGCCCCAGGGCGATTCCCCAGATGGCGGATACCGGCGAGCTGGTCGCCGCCTTCTCCGACCGTCCCGCCATGCGCTTCTCGGCCCTGGTGCCCAACCTCAAGGGGGCGGAGCTGGCCCTGGCTCAGGGGATTCGCGAACTGGTCTTCGTGGTCTCGGTTTCCGAATCACACAACCAGAGCAATGTCCGGCGCAGTGTCGAGGAGTCCCTGGCCGACCTGGCGCGGATCGTCGAACTCCTGGACCGCGAGGGCAATGCCTGCCTGCGGCTCGACCTGGGCACCAGCTTCGATTGCCCCTTCGAGGGCAACATCGACTGGCGACGAGTCGATGCCGTGCTCGACCAGGCCATGGCCATCTGTGGCCACCTCGACCTGGAAGTGGCGCTGTGCGACACCACCGGACGCGCCACCCCCTACCGGGTCGCCGAACACTTCACCCGCCTCATTGAGCGCCATCAAGCCCCTGACCTGAGTTGGGCCTTCCATGGCCATGACACCTATGGCATGGGTGTCGCCAATGCCCTCTTCGCCATTCATCACGGGGCCACGGCCATCGACGCGGCCTGCAGCGGCCTGGGCGGCTGTCCCTTTGCCCCCGGCGCCACCGGCAACACCGCCACCGAGGACCTGGTCTATGCCCTGGATGGCGGCAACAGCCACAGCGGCATCGACCTGCCGCGTCTATTGCTGGCCGCCGACGCCATCGCCGCGCTGCCCGGCGGGCAGACCGCCAGCCACCTGCGCCAGGTGCCCAGAAAAA
>NZ_JBDNGD010000423.1:0-6950 GCF_041689495.1 Halomonas sp.
CCATCACCACCTCACTGGCCTGTGCCACGAAGGCGGGAATCGCCGAGATCGGCACCGAGATGTCGGTTCGCAGATGCTCGCCGCGCAGGCGCTGGCCTTCCAGCATGCTCTCGCGGAATTGCCACAACTGCAGTGACTGACTCTCGCTGCTGGCCAGAACGCCATCGAGGATCAGCTCGCGCTCCATACCCTTTTCCAGCAGTTGCTCGAGCATGGTGCCCAGATCCACCGGGCCGGTGGCGGCGACTTCCATCAGCACGTACCACGGATGGGCCTCGTCCATGGGGTCGCGCAGGCTCGGGGTGGCCTCCATGGCCAGCTCGATGCAGCGACGCGGGATCAGTTCGAAGGCCGTGAGCAGGTCACTGCAGCCACGCCGGGCCAGGACGTAGAGATCGATCACCGCCTCCACGGAGGACAGCCCCAGCAACGCGGTGCGACTCTGTTCGGCCCTCGGGACCAGCTTGAGTACGGCGCCGGAAACGATGCCCAGGGTCCCCTCGCTGCCGAGAAACAGCTGCTTGAGGTCGAGTCCGCGGTTGTCCTTGTGCAGGGCATGCAGGCCGTCCCAGAGGCGACCATCCGGAAGGACCACCTCCAGGCCGAGGACCAGCTGGCGCATCATGCCGTGGCGCAGCACGTTGAGCCCGCCGGCATTGGTGGCGATGTTGCCGCCGATCTGGCAACTGCCCTGGGCGCCCAGGGATAGGGGGAAATCGCAGTCATGCTCGGCGGCGGCCTGCTTGACGGTCTCGAGAATGCAGCCGGCATCCACCGTCATGGTGAAGTTGACCGGGTCGATGTCGCGAATGCGGTTCATGCGCTCCAGGCTGATCACCAGCTCACGCCCGTCGCTGGCGGGCATGGCACCGGCCACCAGGCCGCTGTGCCCCCCCTGGGGCGTCATGGCAACGCCATGTTCACGGCAGAGTGTCACTATCTCGGCGAGCTCGGCGGTGGAGGCCGGGCGAACCACGGCCAGCGGCATGCCCAGCCGGTCGCCGGCCCAGTCGCTGAGGTAGCGGGCCTGATCCGCGGGATCGCGCAGCACGGCCCGCTCGCCGAGCCGCGGCTCGAGGATCGCCAGGAGGGAGGTGTTGTCGCTCATTCAGGCATCCTCCTGCCAGGCGGCGCCGTCGGGAAAACGGTGATCGGCCAGTGAGGCGTCGTGCATGGTGATGCTGTAGCCCGGCGCCTCGGGGACCTGGTAACGGCCGCGGCGAATCGACACCGGGTCGACGAAGTGCTCATGCAGGTGGTCGACGTACTCGAGTACGCGGCCGTCGAGGCTGCCTGAGACGACGATGTAATCGAACAGCGAGATGTGCTGGACGTATTCACAAAGGCCGACCCCACCGGCATGGGGGCAGATGGGCACCCCGAACTTGGCGGCCATCAGCACCACCAGGATGACCTCGTTGAGCCCACCGAGGCGGGCCGCATCGATCTGGCAGTAGTCGATGGCCTCGGCCTGGAGGAACTGCTTGAACATTACCTTGTTGTGGCAGTGCTCGCCGGTGGCCACCCCGATGGGTGCCACACGATGGCGGATCTCGGCATGGCCGAGGATGTCATCGGGGCTGGTGGGTTCCTCGATCCACAGGGGGTCGAACTCGGCCAGCCGGCGCATCTTGGCGACGGTCTCGTCGACGTCCCAGACCTGGTTGGCATCCATCATCAGGACATTGTCCCAGCCGATCTCCTCGCGCAGCAGGGCGGCACGACGAATGTCCTCTTCCAGGTCGCCGCCGATCTTCTGCTTGAAGTGGGTCCAGCCCTCGGCCAGGGCGTCGCGCGCCAGTTGGCGAACCTTGTCGTCGGTATAGCCGAGCCAGCCCGCCGAGGTGGTGTAGCCGGGAAAGCCGTCGCGGCGCATCTCGGCCTCGCGCTCGGCCTTGCCGGGCTCTCGCTTGCGAAGCAGGGCGATGGCTTCTTCGGGCGTCAAGGCATCGGTGACGAAGCGGAAGTCGAGGCAGCGTACCAGCTCTTCGGGGGCCATGTCGGCCAGCAGTTTCCAGACCGGCTTGCCTTCGCGCTTGGCCCACAGGTCCCAGACGGCGTTGACCAGGGCGGCGGTGGCCAGATGAATCGCGCCCTTGTCGGGTCCGATCCAGCGTAGCTGGCTGTCGCCAGTGATCTCGCGCCAGAAGGCACCCATGTTGGCGGTGATCGCCTCCAGCGAGCGTCCCTCGACGAGGTATGCCAGTGAGCGCACCGCGGTGACGACGATCTCGTTGCCGCGACCGATGGTGAAGGTCAGGCCGTGTCCCTCTGGTCCCTGGCCATCGGTATGCAGGATCACGTAGGTGGCGGAGTAGTCCGGCGCGGCGTTCATGGCGTCCGAGCCGTCCAGCGAACGGGACGTCGGGAAGCGGATGTCCTGAACCTCGACACGGGTGATGGTGGTCATGGTGATCTCCTCCTGATGAGGTATAGGGAAGTCTGGGGGTCAGCCCCGGGAAAGATGCTGCATCAACTGGCGGATGCCGAAGGTCCAGGGCGGCAGCCTGTCGCTGTAACCCACCTCGTTGACCAGGGCGCCGAGCGATGGAGTCGCAATGGTCACGCGGTCGCCCGGGTGATGGGTGAACCCCTGACCCGGGCCGTCACGATCCTGAATCGGCGAGAACATGGTGCCGAGGTAGAGCATGAAGCCGTCGGGATACTGGTGGTGGGCGCCGATGGTCTGGCCTACCAGGTCCAGCGGGTCCCGGCTGATCTCGCACATGTCGCTGCTGTCATCGAGCAGGAAGTCATCGTCGGCCCCTTCGATGCGCAGCGATACCTGACACTGGCGCAGGGTGTCGATATCGAACCGCTCATCGAAGACGCGAATGAAGGGACCGATGGCACTGGAGGCATTGTTGTCCTTGGCCTTGCCCAGCAGCAGGGCGCTGCGGCCTTCCACGTCGCGCAGGTTGACGTCATTGCCCAGGGTGGCACCCCTGACTCGGACACGGCTGTCGACCGCCAGCACGATCTCCGGCTCCGGGTTGTTCCATTTCGACGCGGGGTGCAGCCCCACAGTGGCGCCCAGGCCCACCGACGAGAGGGGTTGTGCCTTGGTGAAGACCTCGGCGTCCGGGCCTATGCCGACCTCCATGTACTGGGACCAGCCGCCCCGGGCCTGGAGCGCCTCCTTGAGTGCCATGGCCTCGTCGGAGCCGGGCACGATGCGCGACAGGTCCTTGCCGATCAGTGTCTGGAGGTCTTCGCGCAGCGCCACGGTGCGGGCCGGATCCCCACCGGCCTGCTCCTCGATGACCCTCTCCATCAGGCTGACCGCGAAGGTCACCCCGCAGGCCTTGATGGCCTGGACGTCGCAGGGGGCCAGCAGATAGGGGGCCTTGGGCGGCGTGGCAAGGGAGTTGGCCAGGAGCGTCTCGATCGACCCCAGGCTGGCGCCATCGCTGGTGCGCACGATCTCGGCAAGATCATCCCGCTCCAGAAGATCGGCCATGGTCGGGCCGGCGGCGCTGATATCGATGACCTCGTTGCCCCTCAGGGCGATCAGCGCCGGACCCGGCTGCGGCGAGTCCAGCCAGGCACGCCCCACCAGCAGGGCCTTGTGGTGATCGGCGGGAAGAAGGTCGGTCGGCGAGAGCGGAATCATGGTGCCTCCGTATGCGGGAACGGCGGGCGGGCGGCTGGCCAGCCTTCGTCGATCGTGCTATTGGTGTATTGATGTATGACAGGTATGCCAACGTCACTATAGTCAACAGATGACATCGATGCGACAGCGATCAGGAGAGCGACATGTTCGATGAGTTGAAGGGTAGGCGAGTACTGGTGACAGGTGCCAGCCGTGGTATCGGTGCGGCCGTGGCGACACGCCTCGGGCGACTCGGGTGCCGGGTGGCGGTGCATTATCATGCCAGTGAAGCAGGGGCCGAGGCGGTATGCCGGGCGATTCGCGAGAACGGCGGCGAGGCCAGCCTCGTCAGGGGCGATGTCAGCCGGTCGGCCGAGGCCATGCGTATCGTCGATGAGGCGGCCGACCGGCTGGGCGGCCTGGATCTGCTGATCAACAACGCCGGCGACATGCTGGGGCGCGTCAGCCTGGACGAGATGGACGATGAGCATTACGACCGGGTGATGGACCTCAATGCCCGTTCGGTGGTCATGGCCAGCCGTGCGGCACTGCCCCACTTCCGGCATGCCGGGCGCGGCAATATCATCCATACGGGCTCGATTGCCGCGCGCAACGGTGGAGGACCCGGCGCTGGGCTCTATGCCTCGGCCAAGGGCTTCGTCACTACCCTGACCCGCAACATGGCCAAGGAACTCGCCGGGGAGAACGTTCGCGTCAACGCCGTTGCGCCGGGTGTGATCGCCACCGACTTCCATGAGCGCCACTCCAACGACGCCCAGATGGAAGCAGCGCGTGCCACGATTCCCCAGGGCCGGCTCGGCAGCGCCGAGGACTGCGTCGGTGCCTATCTCTTCCTGGCCACCGATGCCCTGAGCGGCTACGTCACCGGCCAGGTGATCGAGGTCAACGGAGGGCAGTTGATGCCATGAGGGATTCCAGCCACTACGACATCGCCATCACCATGGGGGACCCGGCGGGCATCGGACCGGAGATCATCTGCCGGGCCCTGGTGGCCATGTCGCCTGAAGACCGGGCCACGACACTGCTGGTGGGCGATCCCGCCATCTATCGACGTGCCGCCCGGATGCTTGGAAGCGACCTGGAATTCGTCGCTCTCGATGCAGCGGAAACGGCGCCCGGCAGCGTAGTGGTGGCGGTGGTCGAACTCCCCGAGGGGGTCGAGCTTCCCGAGGGGCGCATCAGTGCCGCTGCTGGAGACATGGCCTTTCGCTGCGTCGAGGCGGCGGTGGATCTGGTCCAGTCGGGTTGCGCCGGGGTGATCGTCACCGCCCCCCTCAACAAGGCGGCACTGCATGAGGCCGGCCACCACTATGATGGCCATACCGGGATGCTGGCTTCACTGACCGGCGCGCCGTCCTCCTTCATGCTGCTGGCCTCGGAAAGTCTCTCGACCCTGCACGTCTCGACCCATGTGTCGTTGCGCGAGGCCATCGACCGGGTGACCCCGGAGCGGATCATCGCCACCGTGCAGGCCGGGCACGAACACCTCGTCTCGCTTGGGATCGAGGCGCCACGCATTGCGGTCGCTGGGCTCAATCCCCACTGCGGCGAGGGTGGCATCTTCGGCGACGAAGACACGCGCTGCATCGCGCCGGCCGTCGAGGCGCTGCAGGCGCGCGGTTTCGCTGTCAGCGGCCCGATCTCCGCCGACACGGTCTTCTATCGTGCTTCGCGGGGGGAATTCGACCTGGTGGTGGCGCAATATCATGACCAGGGTCACATCCCGGTCAAGCTGATCGCCTTCGATACCACGGTGAACGTCAGTCTTGGCCTGCCGATCCAGCGGACCTCGGTGGATCACGGTACCGCCTTCGACATCGCCTGGCAGGGCAAGGCCGATGCCACCAACCTGGGATCGGCGATTGCCTATGCGCATCGCCTGGTAAGGAAGGATTCCCCGTGACGCGCTGCCGGGTGGCGATCGTCGCCGATGACCTGACCGGGGCGCTGGACGCCGCGGCGCCTTTCGCAGGACGCGGTGCCGGCACTCGGGTCGTGGTGGCCCTGGAGCACCTCGAGGCCTTGCTGGACGCCTGGCGCGGCTCGTTGCCGGAGGTCATCGCGGTCAATACCGAGTCGCGGCATCTGGATGCCTCGGTCGCCGCCGAACGGGTTACCCTTGCCACGGCCTTGCTGTCCCGGATATCGCCTGAGGTGTGGTTCAAGAAGATCGATTCGACCCTGCGCGGCCAGGTCGTTGCCGAGTGCCTGGCGATGCGCGAGGCCTGCGAGAGGCGCCTGTTGCTGGCGCCGGCGGTGCCTGCCCAGGGGCGCATCCTGTGTGATGCCGAGGTTCGCGTGGAGGGTGTCCCCCTGGCCTCGACGGCCTATGGCGGGGACGCGCGGTCGGCGCCGCCCCTGGGTCCTCTGGATGAGGTGTTCGCTCGACATGGGTTGCCCCTGAGCCGCTATCCGGCCCGATCGGATGATGGATTACCCGGAACGGACTGTGTCGCGGATGCGGAAAGCGACCACGACCTTGACCGCCTCCAAGAGGCCAGCCGGAGCGATGCGGCCGACTGGCTGATGGTCGGTGCCGCGGGCCTGGCAGCGGCCATCGCCCGACACTTGTTCGGACAGCCGCGGCCCAGCCTTCGGATACCCTTAGAGACGAGGTCCCGTGTCTATGCAGTGGGTTCGCGAAGCCCGCTGGCGGTAGCGCAAGTGAATCGACTGAGCCATGCCGAACCGACTCTGACCATCGTCGAGGCACTGGAGACCTCCTTGTCAGCGCCAACCGTCCGGCCCGACCTGGTGATTCCCGGTGGGCCGCCTCACCAGGCACACGATGCCGAGGAGGTAGCGAAGGCCATGGCGATGCGGGTCGAGGCAGCCGTCGGGCAATGGCCGCCGGGGCCCGGGCTGCTGTTTCTGACCGGCGGGGACATCGCCATGGCGGTGTTGTCGCGACTGGGTGTGACCTTTATTCAGGTGGATGCCGAATGGTCACCGGGTGTGGCGACGGGTTTTCTCGAGGGGGATCGCCAGCGATGGGTCATGACCAAGGCAGGCGGCTTTGGCCATCCGAACCTGCTGGTGGAACTCGAGGCCTGCCTCGGGTCGCCTGATACCGGCCCTACGGAATCAAGGCAGAATGGTAATGGATATGGCGCAAAGGAGAGGGCAAGGGATAGCATCGGTGGATTATCCCCACGCATGGTTGCGTTGTCGGGGACTAAGCGCTAGTTTTGAAGCAGGTGGTATGATACGTATACAGGAGGACACTGACCTTCAAGAGACTGATCTAAAGCGTCTGTTCTTGAAGGCTTTGACCTTGAAGAGTAGATGGCAAGAATCCATCCGGCCACCTGCCAGACCACTGTCACAACAACCAGAC
>NZ_JBDNGD010000424.1:0-10113 GCF_041689495.1 Halomonas sp.
CCGCTTCTATCCGTTCAACGCATTCCGCTCACTGCTCGGCATCGCCGGAGGCGTCACCGCGCCTACCTATGCCGAGCTCTACGCCGCGAAATCCCGCACCACTACATCTAGTGGGTGGGTGTGACAACCGGATAAGCACGATACACACTAAGGGATGCCCCATGACAACCGAAGATCATCTCGTCTGCACCACTTGCGGTGCAGAAGTCTCCATAATGACTGTCCCGTCGACCTGCCTCGACTGCGGCGGCATCCTCGACGTCCAGCTGGGAACGGCGGCCCAGGCACAAACAGCCGCTTCCGGTGCCCGGGAAATCTGGCAATGGGCCCCCCTCCTGCCGCACTGCAGTCCGGAAAACCGCATCTCGCTCGGCGAGGCCGGCTCCCCGCTTCTCAAAGCGGAGCGTTTCGGCGCGGCTTGTGGTCTCGAGGATCTGTGGATCAAAACCGACTCGGTCATGCCAACGGGGTCCTTCAAGGACCGAGCGATCTCGCTGGGGACCTCGCTTGCCTGCGAATACGGCCGAGAAGCGTTGGTTCTCTCCTCGAGCGGCAATGCCGGGGCCTCCGGAGCAGCTTACGCAGCCCGCGCTGGCAAGCCTGTCGTCGTCCTTGTCCCCAAGACGGCTCCCGAGGCCAAGCTGCGGCAGATCGCGGTCACGGGCGCCAGGCTCGTCACCGTGGACGGCCCCACCAGCGAATGCTGCCGTCTGGCCGACGAACTGGCGCGTGAGCGCGGTTGGGTGAACCTAACAACGACATTCCACAACCCTTATGGCGTCGAAGCCTACGCCACTATTGCCTACGAACTCGCCGCTGCTGCGCCCGATGTCCTGCTCTTGCCGATCTCGAGCGGCCCGTTGCTCGTCGGGCTCATGAAGGGGTTCTCCCGGCTTAAAGCGCAGGGACGGATCGCCCGCATTCCGCGGCCGATCGCTGTGCAGCCTTCTGCCTGCGCCCCGATCGCGCGGGCCTTTTCGGAAGGTGGCGGCGTGCGGCCCTGGCAGCATCAGACTACGGTCGCTTCGGCACTCAACGACACTCTCGCCGGCTATGAGCGCGACGGGGACTATACGCTCGAGCACATCCGCGAGAACGATGGCGCCGCAATCGCGCTCGACGACGCACAGACACTGGAAGGCGTGCGCCAAGCAGCATCGCTCGAGGGGGTCGTACTCGAGCCCAGCGCGGCCATCACACTCGCAGCGGTCGAGCCTCTCCGAGAGAAGGGAGTTATCGCGGCGGAGAATCGAATCGTAGTGGTAGCTACAGGCCACGGGCTGAAGGATCTCTTCCACGTGGAGATCAACCTCCAAGAGGCTATCGAGCCTGATACAGAGAAATTGCTTAGTCGCCTGGCTGCGCGGTGAGTTGAAGAAAAGGTGACCAATTTTCCACCAAACGAAGCGCTGCTCACGGGAAGTAAGCTGCCCTATGTGGGCCGTGGGCTTGCATTGCCCACGTTTCCGGCGCTGGGAACGATCTCCGTGACCGGTGGCTAAGCCTGATAAAAAATCATTTTTTGAGCGAGGGCTTACACAGCCTTCTATGGGCGCGTCCCGGGCCGGCAGGGAAGAGTAGGGCCATATTGGACGCTCTGTCTCAGCCTGCCGGTCACCCAGCCTGGCTCTTCGGGCGGCAGCCGGTCGCCGGGGCGCCGATCTTCAACGGCCGGTCCGGCTTATCCCGGCCAGTTCAGATACGCCGCCACACCCCCGTTGCGGGGACTGGCGAGAGCGGCGCTCTCGTTATCGCCGGGCTGCGCGCCGTGGGTGATCTCGTCGGCCACCGCCTCGGCTACGAGCGGCGCCTGGCCCGGGGCCAGGTTGCAGGGATCGAGCTGGAAATAGCCGAGCTCGACCTCGTGATCGCGCACGACGATGGCCGAGTCGCGCCGGCCGAGCCTTCCGGCCAGCACTGCCGCGCTCACGCCGGTCACCGTCGCATCGACCTCGACCTGCAGCCGGTCGAGCGGGTTCCCCGTCGGGTCCGGCACCTTGCGCACCGTCACCCCCGGCAAATCCGCGAGCGCCGCCTGCCAGTAATCGAGCACGGCCTCCTCCTTCGCCCGCGCCGCGGCATGGTCGCGCGCCAGCCAACGCTGCATCGCGACGTTGGCGCCCGCAATGCTTTCCTTGCCGACCTTCATGCCGCGCCCGATCCCGATATTCTGCAGATACGCCGCGCGCACCAGGTCTCGGCGGCCGGCGATGATGCCAGCAGTTGGGCCGCCCAGGAACTTGTGAGCCGAGTAGACCACCAGGTCGGCGCCATTCTCGATGAAGCCGCGCAGGTCGTATTCCGAGGCCGCGTCGACAACCACCGGCACGCCCTGCCGGTGCGCGATCTCAACAAAACGCTCGAACGGGATCTGACCGTAGGCGACAACGTGGTGCGACACCACGTAAAGCGCTGCCGCGGCGCCTTCGTCGAGGACATGGATCAGTTGGTGGTCCATCGCAAGCGTCGACTGCCCGACGGGCCGGACATCCGCCCCGGTCAGCTCCACCGCCAGTGAGACCGGCGCGCCGTAGCCACAGAGATGCCCGAGCTGCACGGCAACGCCGTTGCGCGGTCCGGTTTCCCGCGGGAGCGCCTCGGCCCGGGCGGGGTCGAGCCCGGTCATGCAGCCCGCGATCGCCAGGCTGATCCCTGCGCTGGCCGAGGCGGTCAAGCAGCCGGCCTCCGCGCCAGTCAGATCAGCGATTATGCGACTCGCCTCCGCCTGCAGCTCGTGAATCTTGGCGAAGCGGGACATCGCGCCCGCCGTCGCCTGGGCAACTTCGCGGTCGGCGATCGAACCGCCAAGCTCCGTCATCGTTCCCGAAGCGTTGATCAGCCGGGTTAATCCGTTGGCGTCATGCCAGCTCCAGTCGGGGGTAGTTTCGTTTTCGAACGCAGCCATCGGGACTCCTTTCCGTATTATGTATGGTTCCATAATTAGGTAACCGTAGAGGGCGCTGCGCAGAGGCCACATGTCCGAGATCAAACCGATCCGTACCCATACCACCGAGATTGACCTCAGCCTGCAGATCCTCGATCTGCTGACCGAGCGGCAGGTGCCAATCAGCGCCTACGAACTCGCCAAGGAGGCGCGCGGGTGTAGGGTTGCATCGCGCGGGAATGGACCTCGGAGGCGCGGCCGACCTCCATCAGCCGGCTGAGATACATCACCTGGATCTGGTCGCCGAGATATTCTACCACCGACAGGTCGTGGGCGATGAACAGCATCGTCAGGTTACGCCGAACGCGGTCGAGATCGACATTTCCATGATCCGCAGGCCATTCGCCGACATGGCATCCACCTAAGTCACCGACCTCTCGAAACATCGACAAACCAGGCGATAACCTGTCACAAAGGCCGTGGGGTAAATCTGCCCAGGGAAAGGGGGAGTCCGGGCCTCAGCCGATTTGCGAAACTGAGCCGCCAGCAGGTGTAGAGCTTTTATGTGGCTCCAGAGGTCCCCTGTTCAAGCCAGGAAGGCGATACCATCTTTCGGGGCTTCATCGCAGTTTCCCGCGCGACGTGATCTCGGCCTCCCGTTCGACGGTGTCGCCGCGCACCAGGTAGACCGTGTCGAACAGGTTGGTGACGACGCAGGCATGGTTCGGGATCACACGTACCGTGTCGCCGACCGCCGGTTTGTCCGTGCAGGCTGACAGGTCCACGACCGCGTGTTCCTCGGACAGGGCGGTGATCACGGCATCCGGATATTCCACCAGGTGGCCGTGCCCCTTGTGCGGCGCAGGAACCGCATCGGCGGCCAGCGCCTTGGAGCCGGAATCGAGTACTGCGCGGTCCTCGGTGGGGCGGCTGACCACGGTGGCCTTCACCGTCAGCGCACAATCGTCCAGCGTGCCGAGGCCGAAGGCGACCTGCATCCGGTCGGAATAGATGTAGGTGCCGGGGCGGTACTCGGTCGTGGCCGTGCCTTCGGCGGCGCGATACAGGTCAGGGGTACCGCCGGACGAGATCACCTTGGGCGGCAGGCCCGCCGACTCCAGCGCGGCCTTGGCTTTGCGCAGCCACGCATCGGCCTTGGCGATGTCGCCCCTGGGCGGATAGGTCATCAGCCCGCCGAAGGTCAGGCCCGGCGCGTCTTCGATCTGCCGGGCGAGCGCCACCGCCTCTTCCGGCGTATGCATGCCGCAGCGACCCGCGCCGGTATCGCATTCCACTAGCACGTTCAGCGGCCTGTCCGCGCCGAACCGGGCGGCGTAACCAGCGACTGTCTCGGCGCTGTCGGCGGTGACCGACAACGTCACGCGGGCATGCAGGTCGGCCAGCCGGTCGAGCTTGGACGTGCCGAGGATGTTGTAGGGCAGGAAGATGTCGGTCAGCCCGCCATCGGCCATCGCCGCGGCCTCGCCGATCTTCTGGCAGGTGATGCCGATCGCGCCGAGCGCCACCTGTTTCTGCGCCATTTCCGGCAGCTTGTGGGTTTTCACGTGCGGCCGCAGCGGCAGGTCGTGCGCGTCGGCGTAATCCTGCGCGCGTCTCAGGTTCGCTTCGACCCGGTCGAGGTCGATCAGGACGGCGGGGGTTTCGATGTCGTCGATATGCATCAGCGAGTCTCCGGAGATGTGATGGCGTCGATGAAGGGCAGGTTTGCGGTCATTCGCTGAGCTCCACTCATCATCTCAAGGATTCCTCAAGTTGACAGCCCGGCTATTCCGCAGCGAGGCCTTGAATCTCGGAGTCCGGAGAACTGAGCAGGCGCGACAATTCCTTTCCCGCCTGAACGAGAGTCGCGCGATAATGGGCATAGCTTGCCATCGCGTCTTGCTTGGGCGCGATGATGCAGACGGTGCTCTGGCAAATTCCTTCGGCATCGAGGACTGGCGCCGCGAAACAGTGGGTGAAATTGTCCGCGATGCTGTCGAAGGAGAAAAACTTCTCGTTCCAGGCCGCGTGCACGCTCTCAGCATACTTCTGCGGATCAATGCGCCCGCCGTGGGGACGCGTGAAATCCTCAGGCGGGATCAGCGCGAGGATTTTCTCCGTCGACAGATGGCCGAGAAGCAGGCGGCCCGACGCCGTCCAGGGAATGGGCGTCCGCTCGCCGACAGCGGCACTAATCCTGAATGGGCGGCTGCCCTCGTTCATCATCGAGACGAAGTACTTGTCTCGGTCGAGCATGCAGAGCTGCGAGGTCTCCCGCGTCTGATCCGTGATCCATTCCAGAACCGGCCGGGCAAGACGTGTTATGTCGAAGTTCTTCAGATAGTTCAGCCCCCAGTAGTGCAGCCTGCGTCCGAGGAAGACCCGGCCTTCTGCGTCCGTTCGCTCCAGCAAACCCGCTGCCGTCAGCAGGCCGACCAGTTCGTATATCGACGACTTCGGCGCCCCCATGCCGGTTGCGATATCGATGGGTCGCTGTGGCTCGCTGGTGGTGCAAAGATAGTCGAGGATCAAGAAGGCGCGCTCCAGCCCGCGTTCCTTCGTTCTGGTGGGGGTGACAGATTTCGAATTGCTCATTCAGGTATCGGCCGTTTCTTCGCTGGACGCGCCCTCTGTAGGGCATTTTCGTCAGGTTGTCTTGCGAAAGGCGATGCAGTCCACTTCGACCTTGCAGTCGACGACCATTGCGGATTGGACACAGGCTCGGGCCGGCGGGTAATCACCGAAGTGCTCGGCAAAGACCTTGTTGAAGCTCCAGAAATCGCGTGGGTCGTCGAGCCAGACACCGACCCGCATGATGTCGGCAACGCTATAGCCGGCTGCCTCCACGATCGCGATCATGTTGCGGATCGCCTGGTGGGCCTGCGGCACAATCCCGCCGTCAATCACCTCGCCATCCACCATCGGCGTCTGGCCGGAGACATAGAGCCAGCCGTCGGCCTCTGTCGCCTTGGCAAAAGGCAGCCCCTGACGCCCGGAGCCCTTGGATTCGTTTACACCGTGCCTCGTGATGGTCATGTTCTATCCCTATTCAGAATTTCGAGCTTTTGAGGAACGCCGCGAGACGCTCCGATTTCGGGTTGTGGAAGAGCTGGTCGGGCGGGCCTTCCTCGCCAATGCGTCCGTCCTGCATGAAGACGACATTGTCCGATACGTCGTGGGCGAACTGCATCTCGTGAGTGACCAGGAGCATCGTCATGCCGTCGGCGGCGAGACCCTTGACGACCGCCAGCACCTCGCTGATGAGCTCCGGGTCGAGCGCGGACGTCACCTCGTCGAAGAGCATGAGCTCCGGGTTCATGGCGATCGCGCGGGCGATGGCGACGCGCTGCTGCTGGCCACCGGAAAGCTGGCCCGGGTAATGGTCATTCCGATCCTTCATGCCCACGCGATCCAGCCAACCCTCGGCGGTGGCGTAGGCCTCGTCCTTCGGCATCTTGCGGGTCTTGATCAGGCCCAGCATGACATTGCGGATCGCGCTCATGTGCGGGAAAAGGTTGAAATGCTGAAACGCCATGCCGGTCATCGCACGCTGCCGGGCGATTTCCCTTTCCTTCAGCCGGATCCGCCTGCCGTTGCGCTGCGTGTAGCCGATCTGCTCCCCCCCGACGGCGACGACGCCATCCTCGTAGTCTTCCAACAGGTTCACGCAGCGCAGAAGTGTGGTCTTGCCTGATCCGCTCGAGCCGATCAGGCTCACGACATCGCCACTTTGCATGGTCAGGTCGATGCCCTTGAGCACCTCGACCTTGCCGAAGCTTTTGTGCAGGTTCGTGATTTCCAGAACGGGAACAGTCATATGTGGACCTCAGGTGGGCAGCGAGACCTTGCGCTCGACGAATCGCCCGGCTTTTTCGATCATGAAGTTGATAAGGAAGAAGACAAACCCGGCGAAGAAGTAGAGTTCGAGGCTCAGATATGTGCGGGAGATCACCTGCTGCACCGCCAGCAACAGCTCGACAACGCCGATGACCGAGAGCAGCGCCGATGCTTTCACGATCTCGGTGGCCGTGGTCACCCAAGTCGGCAAGATCATTCGAAGCGCCTGCGGCAGAAGCACTGAGAAGAACGTTCCGAAAAACGTGAGGCCTACGGATTTCGCTGCTTCGGTCTGCCCCTTGGGAATGGCCTTCAGGGCGCCCAGAACGATCTCGCCGATATGCGATGAACAGAACAGGGTCAGTGCAAAGACTCCGGCCTGGAACGCGGACAGTTGGATCCCCAGCACCGAAAGCACATAAAAACTGGCGAGGATCAGTACAAAGACCGGCGTGCCCCGCAGAAAATCGGAATAAAGCCTTACCACAAGCCGAACGGGGCGGTTTCCGTAAGACAAAAGCAGCCCCACGATCAGGCCAAGCATCGTGCCCAGAACAATCGCCACCGCTGAAATCAGCATCGTATCGCCGAGCCCTTGGACAAGAGGCCAGCGCGCGGCCCAGATGGCATCGAGGGTTTTCACGATTTCCATTTCGGCCCCTATCGCGGAATCGCAAGACGGCTTTCGACATGCCGCAACAGTGCGGCGATGATCGAACAGGCGAATACGTACATCAGGCTTGCGACCATCCACGTCTCGATCACGCGGAAGGTTTCGACGTTGATCTTGCGGGCATAGAAAGTCAGTTCAGGCACGGCGATTGCAGCGGCCAGCGATGTGTCCTTGAACAGCGAGATGAAGTTGTTGCCGAGTGCCGGCAGAACATTGCGGAACATGACGGGAATGGTGATCAGTATCTTGGTCCGGGATTCGGTCAACCCGATTGTCAGCCCCGCCTCGCGCAGGAACGGCGGCAGAGCGATCAGCCCGGCACGGAAAACCTCGGTCAGATAGGCGCCGGAATAGACCGACAGCGTGACGATGAAACTCTCGATCTTGCCAAGGCGAACACCCAACTGCGGCAGGGCGAAGAAGGTAAAAAGGATCAACACCAGGATCGGCGTGTTGCGGATCGCCGAGACATATGCCGTCGCCGTCCATCGAACCGGGCGATGGTTCGACAGCATCCCGAAGGCGGCGAACAGACCGATCAGACAACCGATCGCGATCGAGACAACGGCCAGTATCAGCCCCAGCCCCAGACCGGAGAGCAGGAGGTCGAAATCCCGCCACACCGCCGCGAAGTTGAAATTATAGTCCATCGAATGCCCTCGGGATGCCCGGTATTACTTGTATTCGACCGGGAAACCGATCTGCGGCGGGTCAAGCTTTACGCCGAACCACTCTTCGAAGGAGGCCGCATAGGTGTTGAATTCAACACCCGTCATCGCCTCGTGCAGAACCGAATTCACGAAGTTCAGCCAGCGCTGCTCGCCAGGCTTGACGGCGCAGCTATAGCTCTGCGGCGCCCAGCCATAACCTGCGTCTGCATAGCGATCAGGGTTCTGCTTCATGAACCAGCTCAACGATGACTGATCTGTCGCGGCGGCGTCCGAGCGTCCCGAATTGAGTGCCTGATAGATCAGGTCCACACCGTCGTACTGATCGACCTTCGCGTCGGGCAGGGCGGCATGAACGATATCCTCGGCATAGACGTTCTGAAGGATCGATACGGTAACGTCACCGCCCGCAGCCTTGAGTGCGTCGTAGTTGGCGTATTTGCCGTCGGCCATCAGCATCAGGCCAACACCTTCGCGATAATAGGGGATCGAAAACTCGACCTGCTGCGCGCGTCCGGCCGTCACGGTCATGAACTGGCAGGTCACGTCAACCTTGTCAGTCGCAAGGTTCGGCACACGCGCATCGCCTGACTGGTTGACGAACTCGACCGCGTCGGGGTCGGCGAATAGGCCCTTGGCGATTAGCCGCAGCATGTCGACGTCGAATCCGACGAGGTCGTTGTTGGCGTCCATGAAGTGCCAGGGCGCGTTGGTGCTGCCGGTTCCTGCGACCAGATGGCCGCGGTCGAGAACATCCTGAAGTTTGTCGGCCTGAGCGGCGCCGGCGACGACGCAAAGGACCAACGCAGTGGGGCCGAGACGGGTCAGAGTTTTGAACATGGTGAGCCTCCTTGTTGGCGTATTCCGTTATTTCGGAACACACTTTAGTATTCCAGAATAAAGTTAGCGTCGACTGCCTGCGCTTGTCAACTGATTTGATTTTGCGGACGTGCCTTCGGACAAGCGCTGATTGCCGGTGCGCTGGAGAATCTCGCTATGGCGCTCTATAAGGCGCACTTTACGGCGGATAACGTGGTGCTGGCAGACCTGCCGCTGCGCACCGATCTCGACGCCGCATCAGCTGGCATGTCGCGCGGCGCTGAGATCTCGCCCAGTTCTGCCGGCGCATGTGAAATCGAGCAATAACATTCTTCTGCAACACATCTTGAGACGTGGGCCGAGGGTTGCTCTCGCCCGGGAACTCCAGGCGAGAGCAACCCTCGGCTATTCAAATCGGGTCCTCATTCCTAAAACGGTCGGCAGTTACCGACATAACAGCCGCGATTCCAGATCAACTTCCAGAACTGCGTGCACTGCAAGACCTGCGACATCAAGGATCCGGCACAGAACATCACCTGGGTGGCACCGGAAGGCGGCGGTGGGCCCAGCTACCCGAACATGTGAGCGCCGAGCGCCGAGCGCCGAGCGCCGAGCAAAAGGATGCCGAAAGATGCTGCCGATGCAAGTGGTGCCGGCCAGCACGTGACTCGGCAGCACTCGGATATCAGGCGTCTCCTGTGGCGATGGGCCTTGATGGATCGCGGATCCACTCGCTCCAGGAGCCTGCGTAGAGGCGCGGCAGGGAACGTCCGGCAACGGCGTAGGCGAGGATGTTGTGGCAGGCGGTCACCCCGGAACCACAGTAGGCGATCACCGACTCGGCATCCGGCAGTTCCGCGGCGAGCACTTTCGGCGACTTGAAGCGATCGCCATGGGTGAGGTTATCGGTGCTGGGCCGACACATCGCCCCGGGGATATGGCCGGCGACAGGATCGATGGACTCCACGTCGCCGCGAAAGCGTTGCAGACTGCGGGCATCCACCTTGAGCGCCCGGTCCGAGGAGACCTGATCCGCTTCGACCAGCGCCGAGGCCTGGAAAACGGGGGCCCAGTCGCCGGGGTCCGGCCAGGCTTCCGGGTTGCCATCCTCGACCAGCCCGCCTCCGCTGGAGAGCCAGGCCTCCAGGCCACCGTCCAGCAGCCGTACATCCGGATGGCCGGCCCAGCAGGCCAGCATCCACCAGGCGCGGGCCGCGGCCAATTGCCCTCCC
>NZ_JBDNGD010000425.1:0-1714 GCF_041689495.1 Halomonas sp.
AGGCAAGGGACAGGAACTGTGGATAGAGGCCCTGGCACGGCTGGCCGAGGAGGCGCCTGGCCTGGCCTGGCAGGGTGTGCTGATCGGCGGGCTACTGGCCAGCGAGGGCAGCGACGAGGCCTATGTGGCCCGTCTCCGAGCCCTGGTCAGCGAACGAGGCCTCGAGGACTCGATCGCATTTACCGGCTTCCGCCCCGACCTGCCGCGACTCTTCGAGGCCCTGGACATCATCTGCGTGCCTTCGCGCAATGAAGCCTTCGGGCTGACGGTGATCGAGGCCATGGCCGCGGGCAAGCCGGTGATCGGTGCCGATAGCGGTGCTATTCCCGAGTTGATCGATTCCCGCACCGGGCGACTGGCTTCCCCCGAATCGCCCCGGGCATGGGCCGAGGCAATGGCGTTGCTGGCCGGGGATGGCGAGCTGCGCGAGGAACTGGGCAGGGCGGCTCGGCAGCACATTCTCGATGGTTTCACCCTGGAGGCCCATGTGGCGGAATTGATCGCCGAGTATGACGGTCAGTCCCCTGCCGAGTCATAGCCGCGGCGGATGGCCTGCATGGCATCAGGTGCGCCGAATTTCTCCACTGAGCGCGCCAGGCGCTCGAGATTGGCGCGCTGCCAGGGGCCCGGGGAACGCCACCGGCAGCGGTCGAGGTCGATCAGCCAGACCTTGTCCCGGGCATCGATAAGCAGGTTGCGGGCATTGAGGTCCACATGGTCGAGGCCGGCGTCGTGGAAGCGGCGAATGGTGCGTCCCAACGTCTCGAGCAAGGCATCATCCGCGTCATGAGGCAGTCGCTCGGCCAGGGCATGGGCCGTGGGAATACGCACGGTAATCAGGGCGGCCTCATAGGTCGCGCCATGTCGGGTCACGCCGGCGGCGACAGGACGCGGCACGGGTAGCCCGCCATCGAAGAGTTCGGCGGTGAGGTGCATTTCGCGAAAGCCCCGGGTGCGTTCCAGGCCGGTCCAGAGATAGCGCTTGGTGCTGAGACGGGCGACCAGGCCGCCCCGTCGATAGGGACGCAGCACCCAGTGCTCGCCTGGAACCTCCAGGAACAGGCTGGCGCCTCGACCGGGTGCCTGGCCGACGATGGTGCCTGTTCGTCGCCAGTGATCGGGCTCAAAAAGCGACGGGTCGATTTGTGGCGCCTCGCCGGCGTCACTTAAACTGTCGGGATCATATAGAATGAAGGTCTTACCCGTCTGACATGTTGCCAAGCGCATGAAGCATCCTCTGCCCGCCCAACCCCGGCACATCGGCGTACTGCGCCTCTCCGCCCTGGGTGATGTCTGCAATCTGGTGCCGACGGTTCGCGCCCTCCAGCGCCAGTGGCCCGAGGCACGTATCACCTGGATCATCGGCAAGGGCGAGCACAGTCTACTGGCCGGCCTCTCCGGGGTCGAGTTCGTGGTCTACGACAAGGCCTCGGGGCTTGCCGGGATGCGTCGGCTCTGGCGCGAACTGACGGATACTCGCTTCGATGTGTTGCTGCACATGCAACAGGCCCTGCGCGCCAGCGTGCTGTCATTGGGCCTGAAGGCGAACGTGCGCGTCGGTTACGACAAGGCCCGTGCCAAGGATGCCCAGCACTGGTTCACCCATCGGCAGTTGGCGCCCCATCCCCGCGCCCATGTGCTGGACTCCTACCTGGACTTCGCGCGCCTCCTCGGTGTCGAGGACCTCTCCCTGGAGTGGGACCTGCCGGTACCG
>NZ_JBDNGD010000426.1:0-18723 GCF_041689495.1 Halomonas sp.
CTGGTCGAGATCGAGTGCACGAGCCTCGGCGAGTGACGCCTGAGGAGAGAGCAGGGTAGAAAGCAGTACCCCGATCAACAGGAAGAGTTTCAGGTGCATGATGTCGGGGCAGTTAGATTTGAGATTTACGGATTATAGAGCACCCGGCTGCGTTGCGGCTCAACGTTTGATGCCAGAGCATGGTCGATAAACTGATAGTTATACCGTTATCTTTAGTGTTTATTACCAAAAAGAGCTGTTACCAATAAAAGTGGGGTTCTTGTTATATGCATAACCCCATGTATTCTTTGAAGGGTATGGCTAGTGCCGCAGGGCTGGCTGCTCTGGGGGGGGGGCAGGGCCAGTCCTTGGCCAGGACCTCAAGAAAATCCGCCTGGCCTTCTGCAGCCAGTTACTCTGCGTGGTGCCCTACGAGGCCACGCGTGCGGCCGGTTTCTTCGCGGAAGAAGGCCTGGATGTAGAACTGGTCTACACCCGCGGCGGAAGCGCGGCGATTCAGGCCTTGAATGGTGGTGCCGTGGAATATGCCGCGACCTCCTTCGACGCCGCCCTGAATGCCTTCGCCAGTGGCGCCGACATCGTCCGAGTCGCGACCACCGGGCGCCTGCCGCTGTTTGCCCTGGCGACCAGTGTCGAGAATGCCGAGTCGATCACCAGTGTCGGTGATCTCGAGGGTCGAGTCCTCGGGGTGTCTGCACTGGGCAACGCCGACCACGCCTTACTGCGCTACCTGCTCGGTCGTGCCGGCGTTGACTTGAACAGTGTCGAATTCGCCACCGTCGGCACCAACCTCTATGACGCCCTGCGCCTCGGTCAGCTGGATGCCGGCATGGTTCAGGAACCGGCACTTACGCTGCTCCAGGAGCGCGGTGCGCGGGTGCTGGTCAATGGCATGGATATCGAGGATGCCAACGAGTACCTGGGCGGTGCCTATGAATTCATGGGCGTTGCCGTGCGTAGAGAAGAGATCGAGGAGCGCCGTGAGGAGATCCGCGCCCGAAACCTTGGTGGATGCCTTGCCACGGGAGATCATCACCGGGGGTGATCGTGAACTCGTCGCTGACAGTCTGCGCCGTTATCGTGCGTCGCTCTACCCACACGAGGTGACCCTGGATCTCGAGGTCATGCAACGCGTGATCGATGTCCAGAAGGCGGCGGGTGGTCGCGGTGGCAGTGTCATCCTGGAAGATATCGCTCGTCCGGACGTCCTGGCGTCATGATGCTGGATATTCGTGACCTGCAGATGAGTTATGGGGCCGAACCGGTCGTCGAGAATGTCGACTTGTCGGTCGCCTCAGGCGAATTCGTCAGCCTCATCGGCCCCTCCGGGTGCGGCAAGAGCACTCTGCTGCGTGCGGTCATGGGCCTTCAGAAACCCACCGCTGGCGAGGTGACACTGGCTGTCAAGCGAAAGGCGATCGGCTTCCTCTTCCAGGATGATGCCCTGCTTCCGTGGCGTACCGCCATGGACAACGTCGCCCTGGGGCTGCGCATTCGTGGCCGAAGCAAGCTCGAGGCTCGCCAGGAGGCCATGCATTGGCTCGAATCGGTGGGACTCGGTCAGTTCGGCGACCGCTATCCCCGGGAACTCTCGGGAGGCCAGCGCAAGCGGGTGGCGATTGCTCAGGTCCTGGCACTGCAACCCAAGCTCCTGCTGATGGATGAACCCTTCGCCTCCCTGGACGCCATCGTGCTCCTGCGTGTCAAGGAAAACCCCGAGTTTTCGAGGACCGCTCGCCAGCTCTAGGATGCCTTGTCCGACGAGGTACGCACACCCACGATACGCCAACGGCCTGAACTCAAGGTGGTCAATCAATGAATCAGGCGACTTTCTGGTTGCAACTCCGTCGTACCGCTGCGCTCACCCTGGTGCTGCTTGCCTGGGAGGGCATCAGTGCTCTGGGCTGGGTCGATCCCTTCTATGCACCGCCACCCTCGGCCATCGGCGGCTCCATTGCGCAGCTGTTCATCGATGGCGAGATCTACAAGCACCTCCAGGCAACCTTCGGTGCCGCCCTGCTGGGCCTCTTCCTGGGCCTGATCGGCGGGGCGCTGCTCGGCTTCATCGCCGCTCTGGCGCGTCCTGTCGCGGAGTTGCTGGAGCCCGTGATGGCCATGCTCAATGCCATCCCCCGGGTCATCCTGGCGCCGTTGTTCATCATCTGGCTGGGCATCGGCATCGCTTCCAAGGTGGCACTGTCCTTCATCCTGGTGGTGGTGCTCACCTTCTTCGCCGTCTACAACGGTATTCGCGACGTGGATACCCGCCTGGTCGAGCGTGTGAAGACCCTCAGCGGTGGCCTGGGTGATGGGCAGCCTCAAGGTGGCGGTGGGCTTTGCCTTCACCGGCGCCGTGGTGGGCGAGTTCGTCGCCTCCAGTCGTGGCCTGGGCTATCTGCTGGCGTTTGCCCAGAGCACCTATAATGCCGAACTGACCTTTGCGCTGATCGTCCTGGTGCTGGTGTTCGTCATGATGCTGTTCGGACTCGCTGGTGCCCTGGAGCGCCACCTGCTGCGCTGGAAGTATCGGTAATGTGCTGCTGTGGTGACAGGGAAGGTTGACCATTGCGTCTGCCCGACTGCCTGGAGCGAGGCCTGCGCATGCGGCGTGCTTCTCCACTTCCGGTCACCGGTGAGTGGGTGGAGACGCCGCAGGGCCTGCGAGCCCGCTTCAGCCTCGACCTCCACAATGGCATCATTGCCGAGATCCGCTTCGAGTCCACCCCTTGTGCGACGCTGGTCGCCTACTGCCAGGCCCTGGCCGAACACGAGGCGGGCAGGCCCCTGACGGCGGCACCCTCCATGACTGCCGACGGTCTGGTCGTCCTGCTGGAGGGTGTTCCCGCCTTGCGGCATGACCGTGCCATCCTCGCCGTGGCGGCACTGCGTGCCGCCATCCTGACATCCATCTCCACCCGGGAGTCTGCTGTTCAATGAAAGTCGCCTATATTTTCGCCACTCAGCGCCACAACGTCTCCTATGCGCTCGCCAAGATGATTCTCCCCCAGCTCGAGGAAGGCCGGCACGGGGTCGAGGTGGTCGGCATGTTCTTCTTCGAGGACAACAACTACGTGCTGGTGGATGGCAACCCCATCGGTGAACGCCTGCGCACCGTGGCCGAGCAGAGCGGTATGCTGCTCATGGGCTGTGACCAGTGCTGCTATGAGCGTGAGATCGCCGACAGGCTGATGCCGGGTGTCCCCATCGGTTGCTTCCCGGATCTCTATTTGGCGCTGTCGGGCAACATGCCGGATCAGGTGATTACTCTCTAGGATCGGATCCGGCCGGTCGTCGTCCGAGGCGCAGGGATGGCGGGTAAGGGCCTCAACGCGCCCTGTCCAGATCGGCCGCTTCCAGCAGTGCTCGGGTATAGTCACTACGCGGGTTCTGCAATACCTGCAGGCAGTCTCCCTCCTCCATCACCTCGCCGTCCTTGAGGACCACCACGCGGTGAGCCATGGCCCGCACCACGGCCAGGTCGTGGCTGATGAAGAGGTAACTCAGGCCCCGGCGGACCTGGAGGCCACGAAGCAGCTCGACAAGCTGCTTCTGCACGGTTCTGTCCAGCGCCGAGGTTGGCTCATCGAGCACCAGCAATTCCGGTTCCAGAATGATGGCGCGTGCCACGGCGATACGTTGGCGCTGTCCCCCGGAGAATTCATGGGGGTAGCGAGAGGCACAGTCCGCCGGCAGCCCGACCTCGAGAAGGGTGGCCTGGACGCGACGGACCACCTCTGCCTTGTCCATGGCAGGATAATGGAAGCGCAACCCCTCGCTGATGATTTCCGAGACCGGCAGGCGAGGCGACAGTGAGCCGTAGGGGTCCTGGAACACCACCTGGAAACGCCTGCGTTGACGACGCAGGGCCTTGCCGGTCATCAGATCCAGGCGCGCTCCTCCGAAGTCGATCTCACCTCGACACTGAGCCAGCCTCAGTATGGCCAGGGCCAGAGTGGTCTTGCCGGAGCCGGATTCTCCCACGATCCCCAGCGTCTCGCCGGGGGCAATATGCATGTCCATCGGCTTGACGGCCTCGAAGGCGGGTGGTCGACGGGAGAAGAGACGTTTGGGCCGCTGGAAACTGACCGATAACCGCCGAGCCGCCAGGAGCGGAGCCCCCTCCGCTATGCGGCCGGGACGACCCTCGGGTTCGGCAGCGAGCAGGCTGCGGGTATAGGGACTTTTTGGCGAGTGAAATACCTCGGCCACCGGGCCGGTCTCCTGCTCCTTGCCCTGATAGAGCACACAGATGCGGTCGGCGTGACGGCGCACGAGGTTCAGGTCGTGGGTGATGAACAGCATGCCCATGCGGTGCCGGTCGCGCAGTTCGGCGAGCAGGGCGAGGATCTCCTGCTGCACGGTGACGTCGAGCGCCGTCGTAGGTTCGTCGGCGATCAACAGTTCCGGATTGTTGGCAATCGCCATGGCGATCATCACCCGTTGTCGCTGCCCCCCCGAGATCTGGTGCGGCCAGGCATCGAGCAGCTCTCCGACACGGGGCAGCTTGACCTGCTCCAGCAGTTCCCGGGTGCGCGCCCGGGCGGCCTTGCCGGTGAGTCCCTGGTGCAGGCGCAGGGTCTCGCCGATCTGCTTGCCGATGGGGTGCAACGGGTTGAGCGAGGTCATGGGCTCCTGGAAGACGAAGCCCACCCGGCCGCCGCGCAAGCCTCGCCAGCCCCGGTCGGACAGGGTGGCGAGGTCGGTGTCGCCCAGCCGGCGTCCACCCTGGACGCGGGCATTGGGGGGAAGCAGGTTCAGGGCGCCGAGCGCCGAGACCGACTTGCCGGAACCCGACTCGCCGACCAGGGCCAGGGTCTCCCCGCGGTTCACCGTGATCGACAGGCGTTCGACAACGGTGACCTCGCCGAAGGCGATGGTCAGGTCTTGCAGATGCAGCAGGGGCTCAGACATCGGCCTGGCTCCTCGGGATAGCCTTCTGGGTCGTGGAGGACGAGTCGGCATGCTGGATGTGGCGAGGATCGAAGGCATCACGCAGCCCTTCGCCGATGAATACCAGCAGCGAGAGCATCACCGAGAGGGTCACGAAGGCGGTGATGCCGAGCCAGGGGGCCTGGAGGTTGTTCTTGCCTTGGGCGACGAGTTCGCCGAGCGACGGCGAACCCGGCGGCAGGCCGAAGCCCAGGAAGTCCAGGGCAGTGAGGGTGGTGATGGCCCCGGTGAACAGGAAGGGAATGAATGTCAGGGTCGCCACCATGGCATTGGGCAGCACGTGACGCCACATGATCAACCTTGGGGTCAGCCCCATGGCCTTGGCGGCGCGAACGTATTCCAGGTTGCGGGCGCGCAGGAACTCGGCGCGGACCACGTCGACCAGGCCCAGCCAGGAGAACAGCAGCATGATGCCCAGCAGCCACCAGAGGTTGGGTTCTACCAGGCTCGCCAGGATGATCAGCAGGAAGAGCATCGGCAGCCCTGACCAAATCTCGGTAACACGCTGGCCGATCAGGTCGACCTTGCCGCCGAAGTAGCCCTGGATGCCACCGGCCAGCACGCCGAGCACCAGCGACCCCGCGGTGAGTATCAGGGCAAAGACCACCGAAAGGCGGAAACCGTAGATCACGCGGGCCAGTACATCACGACCCTGGTCGTCGGTGCCCAGCCAGTGCCGGGCCGTGGGAGGCGACGGGGCGGGGTGGTCAAGTGCCCTGTCCAGGGTCTCGTAGGAAAAGGGTATTGGTGGCCAGAGCATCCAGCCGTTGGCCATGATCTCATCGCTCACATAGGGGTCGCGGTAGTCGGCGGGGCTGGGCAGGAAGCCCCCGAACTCGGTATCGGGGTAGTCCACCAGCACCGGGAGGTACCACTGTCCCTGATACTGCATGACAAGAGGCCTGTCATTGGCGATCAGCTCGGCGACCAGGCTGATCACGAAGAGGACCGCGAAGAACCACAGCGAAAGCAGGGCACGACGGTTGTCGCGGAAGACCGCCAGGCGCCGGCGGGTAATGGGGGAGAGATCGGGCGAGAGCAGTGACATCGGTTCAGGACTCCCGTGTCTCGAAGTCGATACGCGGGTCCACCCACACATAGGTCAGGTCGGAGATCAGCTTCAGGATCAACCCCATCAGGGTGTAGAGATAGAGGGTGCCGAAGATCACCGGGTAGTCACGCTGCATGACCGCCTCGAAGCCCAGCAGGCCCAGTCCTTCCAGGGAGAAGATCACCTCGATGAGCAGCGAGCCGGTGAAGAAGATCCCCACCAGGGCGGCGGGCAGTCCGGCGATGATGATCAGCATGGCATTGCGAAAAACATGCCCGTACAGCACCCGTCGGTCGCTGGCCCCCTTGGCGCGGGCGGTCAGCACATACTGCTTGTGGACCTCGTCGAGGAAGCTGTTCTTGGTCAGCATGGTCAGGGTCGCGAAGCTGCCGATCGCCGAGGCGATCACCGGCAAGGTAATGTGCCAGAGGTAGTCCTTGACCTTGCCCCAGGCGGTAAGCTCGTCGAAGTCTGGCGAGGTGAGGCCGCGCAGCGGGAAGACATCCCAGTAGCTTCCGCCGGCGAACAGCACGATGAGCAGGATGGCGAACAGGAAACCCGGGATGGCATAGCCGACGATCACCAGGCCGGAACTCCAGACATCGAAGCGCGAACCGTGGTGCAGGGCCTTGCGGATGCCCAACGGGATCGACACCAGGTAGACCACCAGGGTGGTCCAGAGCCCCAGGGATATGGATACCGGCAGCCGCTCCAGCATCAGGGTGGTGACCGCCTTGTCGCGAAAGAAGCTCTCGCCGAAATCGAAGCTGGCATAGTCGACGATCATGCCGAGGAAGCGCTCATGGAGCGGCTGGTCGAACCCGAACTGTGTCTCGAGCTTTTCGATGAATTCGGCAGGTATCCCCCGCGAACCCCGGGAATCGCCACTGGCCGTGGCATCGCCGCCTCCGCCTTCCATGCGAGTGCTGGCCTGGCTGGAGAGACCCTGGAAGCGAGCCAGCACCTGATCGATGGGCCCGCCTGGGGCGGCCTGGACGATGATGAAGTTGAGCAGCATGATCCCCAGCAGGGTGGGAATCATCAGCAGCAGGCGGCGCAGTACATAGGCGGCCACGGCGTATCCTTATTCCACGGATGATGGCAGCCGGCGGGCCGGTGGCCAGGCAGGCCGACCGGTGCCGTTCAACGGTTGCGCTGGCGGGACTCGATCTCGGCCCCGCGCTCGGGGACCACCCACCAGGCGGCCAGGTCCAGGCTGTACTCGGGGAAGGGCTCCCGCCAGCCGAACTTGTCCCACAGGGCGATACGGGTCTGGCCCAGGTGCCATTGAGGAATCACGTAGAAACCCCAGCGCAGCACCCGGTCCAGAGCCCGGGCGGCCGTGTCCAGCGCCTCGCGGGAGTCGGCGCGGATGAGCGAGTCCACCAGCGCGTCGATGACCGGGTTGCTGAGTCCGAGCAGGTTGCGACTCTGAGGGACCTCTGCATACTCGCTGGTCCAGAAATCACGCTGCTCGTTTCCCGGGTTGGCTGACTGAGGGAAGCTGCCGACGATGATGTCGAAGTCGAAGCGGCGCAGCCGATTGAGGTACTGGTTGACGTCGACGACGCGAATGCTCCCCTCGATTCCCAGCTTGGTCAGGTTCTGCAAGAGAGGCTGCACCACCCGTTCGAACTGGGTGTCATAGAGCAGCACCTCGATGCGCAGGGGCTCCCCGGACTCGAGGTGAGTCATCTTGCCGTCGCGGACCACATAGCCGGCCTCACTGAGCAGCTCGAGCGCCCTGGCCAGCCGTGGACGCATCTCCTCGGGATGCTCGATGGGCAGTGGCTCCTCGAAGACCCGCTCGGGCAATGCCTCGCGGTGGGGCTCGAGCAGCGTCAGCTCGGCCTCGCTCGGCAGGCCCTCGGCGGCCATCTCGGAGTTGGCGAAATAGCTCTCGGTGCGCTGGTAGGCGCCATAGAAGAGGTTACGGTTGAGCCATTCGAAGTCGAAGGCCAGGTTGAATGCCTCGCGGAGGCGTGCGTCCTGAAACTTGTCGCGCCGCAGGTTCATTACATAGGCCTGCATGCCCGCCGGTTGGCCGTCGGGCACCTCGAGCCGCTTGACAAATCTCTCGTCCAGCGCCGGAAAGTCGTAGGCGGTGGCCCAGTTGCGGGCACTGCTCTCGATGCGCAAGTCGAGGTTCCCTGCCTTGAACGCTTCCAGGGCCACGGTCTGGTCGCGATAGTAGTCGTGGACCAGCCGGCCGATGTTGTGCCGACCCCGGTTGACCGGCAGGTCCCGGCCCCAGTAGTCCTCGACGCGCTCGTAGATGATGCGCCGTCCCGGCTCCACCTCGGCGATGCGATAGGGCCCTGAACCTAGCAGGGCGTCCAGGGTAGTGGCCTCGAAGTCCCGACCCTCCCAGAAGTGGGCCGGAAGGATCGGCAGCTGACCGATGATCAGCGGCAGTTCCCGGGACTCGCTATCGGCCAGGTCGAAGTGGACCGTGTCCTCATCCAGTGCCTTCACCTCGATGACATCGGCGTAGTAGGCCGCATAGAACGGCTGGCCCTTCTCGGTCAGGGTCTCGAAGCTGAACACCACGTCCTCGGCGGTGACCGGTTCCCCGTCATGGAAGATCGCCTCGGGATGGAGATCGAACTCGATCCACTGGCGGTCCGGATCCAGACGCACGCCCTGGGCGAGCAGGCCATACATCGAGAAGGGTTCGTCCGGGTTCTGGGTCAGCAGGGTATCGTAGATCTCGGTCAGGCCGGTGGCTGGGGTGCCGCGGATGATGAAGGGGTTGGTGGAGTTGAAGCTGCCGATGGCAGAACGCACCAGGCTGCCCCCCTTGGGGGCGTCTGGATCGGCGTGTGGAAAATGTGAGAACTCGGTCGACAGCGCCGGTTCACCATAGAGCGCCAGGCCATGAACGGTGTCGGCATCCTCGGTTTGAGAGGCAACAGCGGGGGTCAAGACGGACGCCGCCACCAGAGTCAAGAGCAGCAGATAATGTAGAACAGAGGGCATCAATGACATCCTTGAAGACCGACACGACGGGGTTTAGTAACCGCCTTAAGATGTCAGGCCCCTGCGGCCTTGTAAACCTTCTTCAACAGATCGAACCGGAAAGCGGCGGGTCAGCGATAGGCAAGGCGTCGCTGGGGTATCCGCAGTTCCTGACCCACCTGGATGATGTCGTGTGAGAGGCCATTGCGGTCCTTGATCTCATCGACACCGGTGCCGTGAGCTGCGGCAATTGAGGACAGATTGTCACCACGCTGGACGACATAGATCTCCCCACTGGCGGCGGCGGCCGATCGGCGACTGGAGTCTTGGCTGAGACGGGCCACCAGTCGCTCGGCACTGTCGGCGGGCACCAGCAGACGCTTGACGTGGCGAGGGTCGGCATTGCTGCCCAACAGGCCGGGATTGAGGTCGGCCAGGGCCGTGCGGGAGACACCCGCCAGGCTGGCCGCCTCGCCGAGTTGCAGCGGCCGGGTCACCGGGACCTCGGCGACGGCCGGCGCGGCCTCGATCTGGGGCAAGGTGACCTTGTAGCGATCCGGTTCGGCGACGATCGCCGAAAGGGCGATCAACTTGGGGACATAGGCCATGGTCTCCCGCGGCAACTCGAGGTCCCAGTAGGTGCCGGCCTTCCCTCGGGAGACGGCCAGGCGGCGGGCACGATTCACGGTGCCGGCACCGGCATTGTAGGCGGCCAGGGAGAGCGCGATGTCATTCTCATACCACTGCTCGGCCTGCATCTCGATGTAGTCCAGAGCAGCACGGGTGGAGCGGGCCACATCCAGGCGGCCATCGTAGCCACCGCCGCGGCGCAACCCCAGGGCCTGGCCGGTGCCGGGCATGAACTGCCAGAGGCCCGCCGCCCCGCGATGGCTGCGGGCGGTGGGATCGAAGGAGCTTTCGATGAAGGGGATCAGCGCAATCTCTCCGGGCAGGCCGCGCTCCTCCACTCGCTCGATTATCCAGGCGAGCCAGGGCCGGGCGCGCTCGGCGATCTCGGCGATGTTTTGGGGGCTCTCGCGGTAGTGGTCGATCCACTGCTGGACGCGGGCCTGATCGACATCGTCCTGCCATTGGAAGGCCTCGGCGAGGCGCGACCAGGCGTCCCTGGGCTCGAGGGCCAAGGCATCCCAGAATGTCTGGTTAGAGGGGAGCCTGGGTTCTTGGGCCATATTGCCGGCCGAATCGTCTGTGAAGGCGTGCTGGGGCGTCGTTGAGGCCTGGCTATTGCCCATGGTGGCCATCAGTGACCCCATCAGCGCAAGACAACTGGTGAAGCTCAGGATACGTCGACGTGTCGTGTGGTAGGTCATCTATACGGGTCCTCTTTACTTGTCGCAGAAGGGCCCGGCGATGTCACCGGGCCCTTGGGTAGGCGTCTATCGGTTAATGCTCAGAAACGGTCCTTCCAGGCTCTCAGGGTGGCGAAGGTCGCCTCGCTGGAGTCGGTATTGCCGTGGCTGGCTGCAGCCCGGCGCACGCCAGCGTCATCACAGCGCAGGAAGGGATTGATGCGCTTCTCACGTTCCAGGGTGCTGGGAAGGGTCGGGCGGTCGAGTTCCCGGTCTCGGCGGCATTCCTCCATGGCCTTTTTGACATCGCCATTGTCGGGATCGGCGGCACTGGCAAAACGCAGGTTTGCCTGCGTGTACTCATGGCCGGCAAAGACCAGGGTGTCGTCCGGCAGTTCAAGGAGGCGATTCAGGGAGGCATGCATCTGGGCGGGCGTGCCCTCGAAAAGGCGGCCGCAACCGGCGCTGAACAGGATATCGCCGCAGAACAGCAAAGGAGGAATCCCCGGGGCGAAGAAGGCGAGATGGTCAAGGGTGTGGCCGGGTCCTTCAATCACCTCGAAAAGACGCCCCATGACCCTGACTTCGTCACCCGGGACGACTGGTTCGTCGATCCCCGAAATCGCCGAGTTGTCAGGGCCGATAACCCGAGGCGAATAGCGCTCTATCAAGTCACCGAGACCCCCGGTATGGTCTTGATGGTGGTGAGTGATGATCACGGTGGACAGTTTCAGGGACTCTCTTTCGAGCAGGTCGATGACCGGTGACGCATCTCCCGGGTCGACAACGCATACCTCGGGACTCGTGTCCTGGCGCATCAACCAGATATAGTTATCGCCTAGGGCAGGAATCGGTGTCACGCTTAGCATTCTCGATCCTCGCATTCGATGACTGGCCCCGACTACCGTGAAGAACTAACGGTGCTACCGTGAATTGGATCGGGTGAGATAAATTCGGCGATACTGGAGGAAAGGCACTGCCCATGTCAACTTCGTCATCCCCCACTGAACTGGCTCGTCTGGTCAGAGACGGCCGCCGCTACTGGGCTACGCCTCCTGGACGGGCGGTATGGCAAGCCGAAAGGGCCTGCCTGGGACCCGTCTGTGAAAGGGTCTTCGGCGCCCACAGCCTGGAGATCGGGATGACGGCCAACCTGGCCGATATGTGTCCGGTGCGTCACGCCATGCGATGGGCGCCTACCAGGGAACTGGCCGAGCATGCCTCGACCCTGGTCTGTCCACCCGATGCCCTCCCGCTGGGGGATGACAGCCTGAGCCTGGTTGTCATTCATCACCTGCTGGAAGTCCTCCCCGATCCTCATCACCTGCTTCAGGAAGCCGCCCGGGTCATTGCCGAGGATGGCCGACTGATCATCTTCGGCTGGGCACCCCTGGGCCCGGGCGCGATATCCCGTGTCTGGCCGGGACGTCGCACGCACATCCCCTGGCGGGGACGCTGGCTAACTCCCGGCCGACTCAATGACTGGTTGGCATTTGTCGACTACGAGATCGAACGGGTAGACTACTGCGGCTTCCACCTGCCTGGCCGCCAGCCCCGCAACGCCATGCTGGAGACGTTGGGCCGCCAGCATAACCTGCCACTGGGTGACAGCTATATGATCCACGCCCATCGCAAGCCTCGCCTGGCTCAGACTCAAGGTTCTCGAATGACATTTTCCCGCCCTCTGGCCGGTACCGCTCTGGGTGGCGCCACCCGACTGGCGGCTCAGCATCAGGAGAATCAAACGGAGAGGATGACAGAGGGTGACTGACCACCGCCAGGCCGACGCACTTCCCGAGGTAACTATCTACACCGATGGCGCCTGCCGCGGCAATCCGGGGCCGGGTGGTTGGGGGGCATTACTGGTCAGCGGGAGCCACGAGAAACCCCTGAAGGGCTTCGAGGCCGTTACCACCAATAATCGCATGGAACTGATGGCGGCCATCATGGCCCTTCGTGAATTGAAACCCCCCTGCCGAGTGGCGCTCTGGACCGATTCCGAATACCTGCGAAAGGGCATCACGGAATGGATTCATGGCTGGATCAAGCGGGGATGGAAGACCGCTGCACGACAGCCGGTAAAGAATGCCGATCTATGGAGGAAACTCCACGAGGAGACCCATCGACACCATATCGACTGGCATTGGGTCAAGGGTCACAGTGGCCATTCAGGCAATGAGCGGGCGGACACCCTGGCCAACCAGGCAATCAACGCGCACCTGACGCGTGCCCGACAGGACGAGATTACCGACAACCGTTGATGAGGTTTGCATGCGCCAGATCATCCTGGATACCGAGACCACCGGCATCGATCCCCGCGAGGGCCACCGTCTCATCGAGATCGGTGCAGTCGAGATGATCAGTCGACGCCTCACCGGCAGGACCTATCACCAGTTCATCAACCCCGAGCGAGAGATCGAGACCGAGGCCGTGGCCATTCATGGCATCACCGATGCGCGTGTTGCCGACGAGCCACGTTTCGCCGAGATCGCCGATGAGTTCTGGGCCTTCATCGAGGGGGCCGAACTGGTGATACACAATGCCCCCTTCGATGTGGGTTTCATGGACCATGAGTTCCAGCGACTCAATGCCGAGCGCCAGGGAACTCACCTGGGCCCGGTCGCCGAGCATTTTCGGATACTCGATACGCTGAAGCTTGCCCGCGACAAGCATCCGAGGCAGCGCAACAGCCTGGACGCCCTCTGCAAGCGTTACGAGATCGACAACGGTCACCGCGTGTTGCACGGCGCCCTGCTGGATGTCGAAATCCTGGCCGACGTCTATCTGGCCATGACCGGCGGCCAGACGACCCTTTCTCTGGATGCCTCGGCCGGCTCTGCAGGCGGCAACAGCCAGGAGAGCGGCATGGCCATAAGTCACCTGTCCCTCGCCCCAGGGCAGATCTGCGTGTTGAGACCCACTGAAGCCGAATGGGAGGCTCATGGGGCAAAGCTCGCCAGGATCCGCGAAGAGGCCGGTGACTGTGTCTGGGACACCCTCTATCCTCGGGGAGTGTCGAGCTGATGCTGGTTCGTGAGTTGCCGGCGACATCCGACAGCGGTGGTGTGATTCGTCTTGCGGGAGGGCGTATTGCCCCGGCGCCCGACGGCGGCATCATCCAGGCCTCCAGACCCTGGACGCCGGAAATGCAGCCGCTCTGCTTCTGGGGAGATCTGCCGATTGCGCTCTCTCTGGAAGCTCAGCCGGGTAATGACTGGCCCGATGGCCGGGAGTGGTTGTCGCGATTATCCGAAGCGCAATTCGCGCTCTTGTCCACTGCGCTGCAAGTCGGTGCCTGGCTCGGCAACCATCGTTTCTGTGGTCGCTGTGGTGCACCCGCCACCCGGCTGGGCACCGAATTCGCCATGCACTGCCAGGATTGTGGTCATCGCAACTACCCGCGCATCTCGCCTTGCATCATCACTCTGGTTACTCACGGCGAGTCACTGCTGCTGGCACGCAGTCCGCGATTCCCGGCAGGACGCTTTTCCACCCTGGCCGGGTTCGTCGAGCCCGGAGAGTCCGCCGAGGAAGCCGTTCGTCGAGAGATCTTCGAGGAAGTGGGCGTGACGGTGGGGCGTGTACGTTACTTCCGCAGCCAGGCTTGGCCTTTTCCCCATTCCCTGATGCTGGGCTATTTCGCCGAGGCCGCCAGCCGCCGGATCCAGATCGATGGCGTGGAGATCGTCGATGCCGCCTGGTTCACCCCCAGGCAATTGCCTCAGCTGCCGCCGCCCTATTCGATTTCCAGTGCCCTGATCAGGACTCACCTGGCCGAGGTCAGTGCCAGGCCCTGACACCGCGGAAGCAACTTCTATTCCTGGCCCGCCGGCATGCCCAGCCCCAGCCGATTTCCGCGAGTATCAGTCGCCCCGGGAGAAGAGGCTCTTGAGACGCGTGGCCAGGATCGGGTTGCCGGTCACCTGGAGGCTGCCGGACATCAGGGCACTCATGCCGTTGATCTCTCCGCTCATGACCCCCTTGAGTGTCTCGGTGCTCATGCTCAGCGAGACGGAGGGCGAGGCATGTTCGCCTTTCTCGACGGCAAGGCTGCCGTCCTTGATGATCAGGTAGTGGCTGTCGGCATCACTGAAATGGAACTGGAAGACCTCATCCATGCCACGAGCGGCCTCGAGGTCGAATCGGGAGTGAAGCTTGTCGAGCAGGGAGGGGGGCATCGTCAATCCTTGTGGCATCGAGGGCATGGTTCGATGCGAGCATAGGGAATGGGTTGGCGGCCTTCAAGATTTGTGGCCGCTTTGCCGTCATGTTTCGCTTGGGTGCGGTGATACCGCCCCTGAAAGAGGAGAATCCGGTGAACGAATGGTTAACGGAGTTTGGCATGTTCCTGGCCCAGGTCCTGAGTCTGGTGCTGATTCTGGGGCTGGTGGTCGCCCTTGTCATACGAATGAAGAACGAATCTGGCGACCGCCCCCGTCTGCGTCTTGAGGAGTTGAACGATAACCGTCGATACCGGCGGCGACGCATGATGATGGCCGCCAAGCCGCCCGGTGCGCGCAAGCGCATGCTCAAGGGCTTTCGTAGCGAAGACAAGGCCGAGGGCAAGCGGGGTCGCAAGAATGATGAGGATCCGACACCCCCGGTTGTCTGGGTGCTGGACTTCCATGGTGATATCCGTGCGAGCGGCACCGGCCGCCTGGCCGAAGAGGTATCGGCGGTACTGAATGCCGCCGGGGACCAGGATGAGGTCGTGGTTCGTCTGGAGTCCGCCGGTGGCCTGGTGCATTCCTATGGTCTTGCTGCTACCGAGCTGGATCGCCTGCGCGAGGCCGGCCTGTCGACGACCGTATGTATCGACAAGGTGGCGGCCAGCGGGGGCTACCTGATGGCCTGTGGCGCGGACCAGCTGCGAGCGGCTCCCTTCGCCGTGCTTGGCTCCATCGGCGTGGTGGCGCAGCTGCCGAATATCCACCGCCTCCTTAAGCGTCATGATATCGACGTGGAGTTGCTCACCGCCGGACGCTACAAACGGACCCTCACCGTCTTTGGTGAAAATACCCAGGAAGGGCGGGACAAGTTTCTCGACGACCTGGAATCCACCCATGCACTGTTCAAGCAGCATGTCGCGACCCGGCGTCCCGACCTGGACGTCGAGGCGGTGGCGACGGGGGAGATCTGGTATGGCACCCAGGCGCTGGCCAAGGGTCTCATCGATGCCCTGGGGACCAGTGAAGCCTATCTCGTCGAGCGCATGAAGGAGGCACGCGTGATCAGCCTCAGGCTCGAGCCCAAGCAGCGCCTCGGGAATCGCCTTGGTCTGGCTATCTCGCGGGGTGTCGAAGCGGCCGTTGCACGGGGGCTAGAGGTTCTGGAAAACAGCCGTTGGCAGAAACGCTGATCAGCCGGCCTCATCGAAGCCGATACGACTCAATGCCTGAATGATGGTGGGGGCATGGTTGCCATTCAGGGAATAATAGATGGTCTGAGAGGCACGGCGCGTCTGGACCAGTCCTTCCCGACGCAGGATCGCGAGGTGCTGGGAAAGGGCGGACTGGCTCAAACTCAGTCGCTGGTTGAGTTCGGTCACCGACAGTTCCGTGCCTTCCAGGAGGCACAGGATGCGCAGGCGATTGTCATTGGCCATGGCCTTGAGCAGGGCCGTCGCCTGGTCGATAACCGGATCTCCGCCACCGAGCAAGTGCGATGCAATCGTGTTCTTGGTGCTCATCAGGACCCCCTGCAGGAATGTCGACGGGAGATGCCCGGGCGAGAATGTCTCGCCACAGTGGATCGGACCCGCGATCTTGCTGTTTTACTTTATTCTCAATAAATCATAGACCAACCCGCGGCCACGCCAAGTGACGATTTCCTGCCAGGCTCACGCCACTCGCGGACTGACTCGTCTGTCACGGCATATTGTCGACAATATGCCGCCATTCTCTTCATCTTTTGTCGCAAATTAGCCGATAGTCTGACGCCATCGCCGTAAAACTCCTCTACAGTGTCAACAATCCTTGATCTCACTCGACCCGCAAAGGACGCCCCATGAGCCGCTATCACGACGAATTCCAACGCTCCCTCGACCACCCCGAGGAATTCTGGGCCGAACAGGCTCGGCGAATTCCCTGGTTCACCCCTCCGACAAGGGTTCTCGAATACGATGAAGCCAACCATGCTCGCTGGTTCGTGGACGGTGAACTCAATATCTGCCATGCCGCCCTCGATCATCATGTCGACCAGGGGCAGGGAAATCAGCCGGCGATCTTCTGGGATTCCCCGGTCACCGGAAACAAGTGCACCATCACCTTCACCGAAATGCGCGACCAGGTCGCGCTTTTCGCCGGCGCCCTCCAGGGCCTGGGTGTCGAGAAAGGGGATCGGGTGGTCATCTACATGCCCATGGTGCCGGAGGCCCTGATCGCCATGTATGCCTGCGCACGACTCGGGGCAGTGCATTCGGTGGTGTTCGGTGGCTTCGCTCCCCATGAGCTGGCCATGCGTATCGATGATGCCGAACCCCGGGTGGTGGTGGCCGCGTCCTGCGGTGTAGAGGTTGACAGGGTGATTGCCTACAAGCCGATCATTGACCAGGCCATCTCGCAGAGTGCCCACAAGCCAGACGCCTGCGTGATAGTTCAGCGAGAGCAAATGCCGGCCGAGATGGGCGCCATCGACCACGACTGGGACACGCTGATCGAGGCCGCCAGACCGGCGGATTGTGTGTCGGTGAAGGGAAGCGATCCCCTTTATATCCTCTACACGTCCGGCACCACGGGAAAACCCAAGGGCGTCGTTCGGGATACCGGTGGCTATGCCGTGGCGCTGTATTATTCCATGGAGACCATCTATGACATGGCACCCGGAGAGGTGTTCTTCTCGGCCTCGGATGTCGGCTGGGTGGTCGGGCATTCCTACATCGTCTACGCCCCCCTGCTGCGGGGCTGTACCACCCTCGTCTATGAGGGAAAGCCGGTGCGTACCCCCGATGCCGGGGCCTTCTGGCGACTGATCGAAGAGTATGGTGTCAAGAGTTTCTTCACGGCACCCACGGCCTTTCGCGCCATGAAGAAGGAGGATCCGGACGCCAGATTGCTCCAGGACTACGACATTTCCTGTCTCAAGGCCCTCTTCCTGGCGGGGGAACGGCTGGATCCCCCGACCTTCCACTGGCTCGATGACCTGCTGGAGGTGCCGGTCATCGATCACTGGTGGCAGACGGAGACAGGTTGGCCGATTGCGGCCAACCTGCATGGGCTGGAGTCCTGGCCCACCAAGGCGGGATCGGCGACCTTTCCGGTTCCGGGTTTCAATGTGCAGATTCTCGATCAGGAGGGTAACCACGCAGCCGCCATGGAGCAGGGCAGTGTGGTCATCAAGCAACCCATGCCGCCGGGCTGTCTGGCAGGCGTCTGGCGGGATCCCGAGCGTTTCTTCTCTGCCTACATGGCCGCCTTCCCCGGCTATTACCAGACCGGCGACGGAGGATACTTCGACAAAGACGGCTATCTCTTCATCATGGGCCGCACCGATGACGTCATCAATATCGCCGGACATCGCCTCTCCACGGGAGAGATGGAGGAAGTCGTGGGGTCGCATCCGGCCGTGGCGGAATGTGCCGTGATCGGTATTCATGATGCCCTGAAGGGTCAGGTGCCCGTGGGGCTGGTAATTCCCAAGGATGGTTTCGATGGGGACAAGGTGGCGCTGGAGCAGGAGTTGATCGCTCTGATGCATGAGCAGATCGGCGCCGTGGCGTCCTTCAAGCAGGTGCTGGTGGTCGACCGGCTTCCGAAGACCCGGTCCGGCAAGATCCTGCGCAAGCTGTTGCGTCATATCGCCGACGGCAAGGAATACTCGGTGCCATCCACCATCGATGACCCCGCCAGCCTGCAAGATGTCCATGAGGCCATGATGAAGCGCTCCCTGGGTACTGCCCATGACGCTCGGCAGCTTTGATATCTCAAGCTTCCATCGCCCGGCTATCGCCTTTCCTCGAAGGTGATAGCCGTGGCGGTCTCACGCCGTCCCTGGCATGGTCAACTGCTTGACCACACCGTATAATCCCCGTCTTCTCGCCCGGCCCCGGGCATCTCGTCCACGAGGGTTCCCTCACCCCTCTGAAAAAAAGGTTGCCACGATGTTCGTGCTCTCTGAACCCCAGTACCGCCGTTGCCTGATCCTCCTGGTCGGCTTTCATATCCTGGTGATCACGGCCAGCAACTATCTGGTTCAGTTGCCCTTTACCCTGTTCGGCTTCCATACCACCTGGGGTGCCTTCAGTTTCCCCTTCATCTTCCTTGCCACCGACCTGACCGTTCGACTCTTCGGCAAGGAACCGGCCAGGGCCATCGTGATGCGGGTGATGCTGCCCGCCCTGGTGATCTCCTATGTCATCTCGGTCATCTTCCCTCAGGGTAGCTATGTCGGTCTGGCCGGGCTCGGTGACTGGAACCTCTTCGTGGCCCGCATCGCGGTGGCGAGTTTCATGGCCTA
>NZ_JBDNGD010000427.1:0-14773 GCF_041689495.1 Halomonas sp.
GTGACCTGCTCTACCTGACCGCGCAAGTCGCCAGCTGCTAGGCTAATGGCCGTTTCCACGATATCCACGACACCGCTACCATGGGATCCCTCATGACCGCCAAGATCCTCGCCACCCTGTTGCCGGTATTCCTGATTGCCGGATGCGGAACCCTCTACGGCCGCTATCGGGCCCCGGACATCCGTGTCCTCAATACCCTCAACATGGAGCTCTTCGTTCCCATGCTGGTGTTTGCCGTGCTTGCCGACGGCCAGGTACCGCTTGAGGAGTATGCCGGGCTTGCCCTAGGGGGAGTGGTGGTGGTGCTTGGTTCCGGTCTTCTGCTGTGGCCTCTGGTGAAGTGGCTGAAGCTGGAAACAAAGACCTTTCTGCCGCCGATGATGTTCAACAATTCGGGGAACATGGGCATACCGCTGCTGCTGCTGGTTTTCGGTGAGGCGGCGTTGCCTGCCGCCATCGTGCTGTTCATCGTCGAGATGCTGCTGCACTTTTCGGTGGGACTCTACATGCTCAGCCCGCACACTCCGCTGTGGCGGATCCTGCGCATGCCCATCGTGCTGGCCAGCATCGCCGGCCTGGCTATCAATCTTGCGGGCATCCCCTTGCCCGGCTGGCTGCTAGAGGCGCTGCACATGCTGGGCGGGGTCTGCATCCCACTGCTGCTCTTCGCCCTGGGTGTCAGGATGCTCGACATCGATTTCGGTGACTGGAAGACCGGGTTGCTGGGGGCGGTACTCTGTCCGCTGTCAGGGCTGGTCCTTGCGCTACCCCTGATCTGGCTGCTTGACCTTTCCGGCCTGCAGGCCGCTGCCCTCTGGGTATTTGCCGCCCTGCCCCCGGCGGTCCTCAACTATCTGGTGGCCGAACAGTACCGCCAGGAACCCCAGAAGGTCGCCTCGCTGGTGTTGATCGGTAACCTGGGTAGCCTTGTGGTCATGCCGATCGTGCTGGGCTTGATATTCGTCCATGTGCATTCCGGGGTCTCCTGACCGACAATGACCCTTGGTCAGAGGCTGTCCGCAGATGGCATGAGGGGTTATGCTGTTACTCAGGTTGCCGTGGACCACGGCACCGTGACATATGGTTAGGAGGACTAGTATGCAACTCAGGACCCTGATAGTAGGATCGGCCTTGCTTGCCTTGTTGGCGGGTTGCGCTGCCGGCCCGACCGATGATCGTGCCATGGCTCCCGGAATGAATGACACCGAGGTGGCCTACCAGGGCACGCTGCCCTGCCGGAACTGTGCAGGTATCGACATCAATGTGCGGATGACCGGCGAGGAGCAAGGTGCTCAGGAACAGCGGACCTTCGAGCTTCAGGCGACCTATCGCGAACACTCGCAGAATCCGCCGGACGAGAACTATGCCGGAAACTGGGAGGTCATCAGTGGTACGGCGAACGACCCCGATGCCACCGTCTATGAGCTGACCCCGGATGGCGAAGGCCAGATCTATTATTTCCTGCGAATCGATGAGCGGACACTGGAGCTTATAGATCCTCAGTTGCGTCGTTTCCAGAACAACGAGGCGCTCCAGTTACAGCGACTGTAATTGCCTTGTCGCGACACGGGAGGGCGGCCTGCGGGTCGCCCTTCTGCGTTGCAGTCGAACCCCGGTCGGCATGAGGACACTGAATGGCGAAGGTGAAGAGCGCTTACGTCTGTACCGATTGCGGTTCCGAATTCCGCAAGTGGCAGGGGCAATGCTCGAGCTGTCGACAGTGGAATACCCTGACGGAAGTAAGGCTCGCGGCGGCGCGGCCCGGCGCCGGCATGGCCCCGATGTCAGCACGTGGTGGGTATGCCGGCGACCTGACACGAGAGGTGGTCGACCTGGCCAGTGTCGATCTGGCCGAAGTGCTGAGACTCTCCTCCACTTTCGAGGAGTTCGATCGCGTCCTGGGTGGTGGCCTGGTGCCGGGCTCGGCAGTGTTGCTGGGGGGAAATCCCGGTGCCGGCAAGTCCACCCTCTTGTTGCAGACGGCCTGCAAGCTGGCCCAGGCGCATCGGGTACTCTATGTCACCGGCGAAGAGTCCCTCTCCCAAGTGGCGATGCGGGCCCAGCGGCTTCAGTTACCGACGCGGGGCCTGAAGATGCTGGCCGAGACCAGCGTCGAGACCATTCTCGCCGTGTCCGGGCGGGAAGATCCTGCAATCCTGATCATTGATTCCATCCAGACGATGCATCTGGAGGATATCGCCTCGGCACCGGGAGGCGTGGCCCAGGTGCGTGAATCCGCCGCAGCCCTGACCCGTTTCGCCAAGCAGAGCAACACCGTTCTCTTGCTGGTGGGCCACGTCACCAAGGATGGAACCCTGGCCGGGCCCAAGGTGCTGGAGCACATGATCGACGCTTCCCTGTTGCTGGAAGGAGGTGCTGACTCCCGTTTCCGTACCCTGCGCGGCCAGAAGAACCGCTTCGGCGCGGTCAACGAACTGGGCGTCTTCGCCATGCTCGAGCACGGCCTCAAGGAGGTCAAGAATCCCAGTGCGATCTTCCTTTCGCGTGCCGAGGAGCAGTCGCCAGGCAGTCTGGTGATGGTGGTCTGGGAAGGGACGAGGCCCATCCTGGTCGAGGTCCAGGCCCTGCTCGATGATTCACCGCTGGGCAATCCGCGACGACTCGCCGTGGGACTCGACCCGAATCGACTGGCCATGCTGCTGGCCGTGCTGCATCGACACGGAGGCCTCTTCACCGGTGATCAGGATGTCTTCCTCAACGTGGTCGGGGGCGTCAAGGTGCTGGAGACCAGTGCCGACCTCGCGGTATTGCTGGCGGTGGTGTCCAGCCTGCAGAACCGGCCGCTACCCCGCGAGCTGGTGGTATTCGGCGAGGTGGGGCTCTCCGGTGAGATCCGGCCAGTACCCAGCGGACAGGAGCGTATCGTCGAGGCGGCCAAGCACGGCTTCAAGCGGGCCATCGTGCCGCGCGGAAATGCGCCAAAGCGCTCGCCCGAGGGCATGGAGGTGGTCGCCGTGGACAAGCTGGCCGATGCCCTTGAGGCATTGTAAGGCGGCTCCCTGAAGCCAGGGTCCCTTGCGGTAGTCGGTTGGTAGCGATTGAATGGGCAGATTGAAGAGGAGAAATCGATGAGCGGCATTCGCTTGACCCAGTTCAGCCACGGCGCCGGCTGTGGTTGCAAGATCGCCTCCGACGTACTCGATGGGATCCTGGCCAAGGCCGGCCCCGGTGCCAGTCATTCCCGGCTGATAGTCGGTAACCAGGGCCGTGAGGATGCCGCCGTCTACGACCTGGGAGATGGCCGGGGGATGATCGCCACCACGGACTTCTTCATGCCCATCGTCGATGACCCCTTCGATTTCGGTCGCATCGCGGCGATCAATGCCATCAGCGATGTCTATGCAATGGGTGGCAAGCCGATCCTGGCACTGGGCATCCTGGGGTGGCCGCTGGACAAGCTCGGGCCGGACGTCGCCGGCGACGTGGTGGCCGGGGCCCAGGCGGTGTGTCGTGAGCTGGGTCTGGCGCTGGCCGGCGGGCACTCCATCGATGCCCCCGAGCCGATCTTCGGCCTGGCGGTCAACGGCCTCGTCGACCTCGAGCACCTCAAGCTCAACAAGGGGGCCAAGCCCGGTGACCTGCTGTTCCTGACCAAGCCGCTGGGGGTGGGCCTGCTCACCACCGCCGAGAAGCAGGGGCTTCTTGAGGCCGGCCACCAGGGCCTGGCGCGCTCGGCCATGCTCAAGTCCAATGCCATCGGCATGGCGCTGGCGAAGGTCAAGGGCGTGCATGCCATGACCGACGTCACCGGCTTCGGCCTGGCCGGTCATCTCGCCGAGATGTGTACGGCCAGCGACGTCGCCGCGCGGATCGACTTCCGGCGCCTGCCACGGCTCGCAGAGGCCGAGTCCTACCGCCGCAAGGGCGCGGTGCCGGGTGGCACCCAGCGTAATCGCGATGCTCTGGGGGCTTGTCTGCCGGCCATGGACGAGGCCCATTGGCAGTGGCTGTGCGATCCCCAGACCTCGGGCGGCCTGCTGCTCGCTGTCCACCCGTCCTGGGAGGACGACGTGGAACGCGTCGGACGTGACCACGGCGTGGAACTGGCCCCTTTCGGCGAAATCGTGGCGCAACAAGGCGAGACATTGATCGAGGTGAGGGGATGAATCTGCCGCTGGTCGAGCCGGATCTCGCCCTGCTGCGGGAGGGGCGCGTGCTGATCGACGTGCGTGCCCCGGTGGAATTCGCTCAGGGGGCCTTGCCCGGTGCGGTCAACCTGCCGCTGATGGACGATGAGGAGCGTCACCATGTCGGCATCTGCTACAAGGCCCGGGGCCAGCAGGCCGCCATCGAACTCGGGCAGACCTTGGTGCGAGGTGGCATCAAGTCTGCACGAGTGTCGACATGGCAGCGTTTGATCGAGGCTCATCCCGATGCCATCGTCTATTGTTTCCGGGGTGGTTTGCGGTCTGAAGTCGCTCAGCAGTGGCTGATGGAGGCCGGTATCGAGAGGCCGCGAATCCGTGGTGGCTGGAAGGCGATGCGCCATGCGCTCTCTGAGCACATCGAGGCGTCGGCCGAACAGCCCCTGTTGAGCGTCAGCGGCCTGACGGGATGTGCCAAGACGGCCCTGGTCCAGGCGCTGGACAATGGCCTGGACCTCGAGGGTTGCGCGCGTCACAAGGGCTCGGCCTTCGGGCGTCATCCGCTTCCAGCCCCCAGCCAGATCGACTTCGAACACGCGATGGGGTTGCGCCTGCTGGCGTTGACGGGGCAGCCGCTGGTCGTCGAGGACGAATCACGTCATATCGGTGCGGCCAATATCCCCCTGAGCTTCTGGCGGTCCATGGAGCAGGCGCCGAGAGTCCGTGTCGATATGCCGCTGGACTGGCGTCTCGCCCAGATCCGGCAGGACTACATTGATGATCTCTGGACGATCTATCAGTCACACTTCGGCGACTGGCTCGGCTGGACGCTGATGCGCAAGCAGCTTGCCACCGCCCTGTCGCGGTTGGCAAAGCGACTGGGCCATTCTCGGCTGGTGCGGTTGCAGCGGCTGCAACGGCTCGCCTTCCGCGAGCATGAACGGGGCAATCGCCAGGCCCACGAGGCCTGGCTGGCACCGCTTCTCACCGAATACTATGATCCGCTCTACCGTCACCAGCTGGAAAAACATCCCGAAAGGGTTTTCCTCCATGTAGGTGACTGGGACAGCTGCCTGGAGGCCGCCAGGGCCTGGTCGGCAAATGCCACGAGAGAGGCGTTGGCCGAACGTCTGCCGGCCTGATGAATCCTTCCCGAGCCCCTCGCCTCAGCGGTTGGCCCGTTGAAGCCACTGGCTCAGCAGCCGGTCGAGCAAGGGTGCCAGGAGATCGAAGCGCTTCCGGTCCTCCAGCATGGACTCGGGCGTCTGCGCATGAGCGCTGGTGTCACTGCCGGGAGGCGAGGGAAGGTGGTCGATGAGTCGAGTCACGCTGCCAGGGGTCACCTCGAGATGGCAGAGCAGGCCCACCACTCGGCCTTTGTCCCAGGCAAAGCCCTGTATCGGGCTTGCCGCACTCCCGCCCAGCGGCAGGCTGCCATCGGGCAGGCTGAAGACGTTGCGGTGCCACATGAAGGCCTCGAAGCGTTCGGGCAGGTCGAAGGGACTCTGCGGGGCGAGATCAACGCGATGCCAGCCGATCTCGGCACGGGTTCCCGCACCGACCGTGGCATCCAGGGCGCCTGCGATGAGTCGTGCCCCCAGGCCGATGCCCAGCAGGGGCTTGGTACTGAACACGGCTCGATCAATCAGCTTGCGTTCACGGCGAAGCCAGGGATGGTCGGTATCGTCATCGATTCCCATGGGGCCGTCGAGTACGATCAGGGCGTCGCAGTCCGCCAGGTTAGGCGGGGTCTCGCCGTCATCGAGGTGGAAGACGGTATGGCTATGTCCCATGCTGGACAGCCAGTCGGCGATGCGAGCCGGTCCCTGGTGGGGACTGTGCTGAAGAAGGTGAAAGTGCATGCATGCCTCGCCGTTGTGTGACTACTCGGAGGGAGCGCAAGGGTACATGAAGTCGGCGCTACGCGAACAGATACTGACGATTCTGGCCGAGATTCCTCCCGGCAGGATCACGACCTATGGGCGTATTGCCGCAATGACCGACGCCGGGACACCGCGCCTGGTCGCACGTGCCCTGCGTGAGCTGCCGGCGGGCCATGATCTGCCCTGGTTTCGGGTGATCACGGCATCCCGCCGTTTGGCTGATCACCCGGGTGCCGAGCGGCAGCGTCGTCTGTTACTGGCGGAGGGAATAGCCTTCGATACCCGCGGACGGGTCGCCGCCGAGAGACTCTGGCCCTGAGTCATCCATTGCCTTCATGATGTCCTTTCGGGGGGGGGAATGCCATGAGCCAGTTGTCCCTGGGCTTCCAACAACGGCTCCAGCAACTCGAGCCCCGACGCCAGCAGGCGTTCATGGCCGCGCTTTGCGAGCGAATGCTGCCGAACTATATCTTTTACATTCGGGGCCTCTATGTCGATAACAGCGGCCAGGGTGACCTGCATGGTCTTCGCGTTATTCTCGATCTGGTCTGGGAGCACCTGATGGTCAAGGGGGCGCGTATCGACTTTGACCTCCAGGCAGAGAAGTTGTCCGGGCTGGAACCGCCGGTCGAGGATGACAGCTTCGGTGCCCGGCGGGCTCTGGAGGCGGTGATAGCCATCGCGGCCCTGCTCGATACGCTGGGTGGCGAGGCACCCGAGGCGGTACTCGAAGTCAGCCGGGCATCGCGCAGCGGCGTACGTGCCTTCATCGAAATGACCGAGGGGGAGGAGGACGCCCGACGCCTGGCGGAACGGCTTCGTGGTCACCCCCTGATGGAAGACGAGGATGATTTTCAGGATGCCGTGCTCGAGGCAGTCGAAGGCCAATTCGATGCCGGGGCATTGAAGGTATTGCGTCGTCTCGGTGGCAACGACGGCATCAGTAATCTGGGCCTGACGCTGGACTGAGATGGTTCAGAAGCGCAAGCCGGCCGTCACCATCATGCCGGCGGTGCCGAACAGGATAAGGTCGGACTCGAAGCGGTGCCCGGGGTTGCAAGGGTGCGAGCGGTTTTCTTCCTTGATGATGGCATGTGGAATCCTTTTTCCTCAGTGAGTTAGAGACGCATTTCGATACCTTTCGACGCCATGTAGCGCTTGGCCTCGGGGATGGTGTATTGGCCGAAGTGGAAGATGCTGGCTGCCAGTACGGCATCCGCTCCTCCCTTGAGGATGCCGTCGACCAGATGGTCCAGGTTGCCGACGCCGCCGGAGGCAATCACCGGAACGGTCACCGCCTCACTGATGGCGTGGGTCACGCCCAGGTCGAACCCCGTCTTGGTGCCGTCGCGGTCCATGCTGGTGAGCAGAAGCTCACCCGCCCCATAGTCGACCATTGTCTTCGCCCATTCCACGGCATCGATGCCTGTCGCCCGACGGCCGCCATGGGTAAAGATCTCCCAGCGTGGGGGTTCGCCCTCGCCCGAGACCTTCTTGGCATCGATAGCCACCACGATGCACTGGCTGCCGAAGCGCTCCGATGCCTCATATACGAAATCGGGGTTGGTAACGGCGGCGGTATTGATCGAGATCTTGTCGGCACCGGCATTGAGCATGGTGCGGATATCGTCGCAGGTGCGGATGCCGCCGCCCACGGTCAGCGGAATGAAGACCTCGCCGGCGATGCGTTTCACCATCCACACGGTGGTGCCGCGATCCTCGTGGCTTGCGGTGATGTCGAGGAAGGTGATCTCGTCCGCCCCCAGCAGGTTATAGCGCTGGGCGATCTCGACGGGGTCGCCGGCATCACGGATGCCGATGAAGTTGACGCCCTTGACCACACGGCCGGCGTCGACGTCCAGGCAGGGGATGATGCGCTTGGCCAGTCCCATGATTCAGCTCCCCGCCTGTGGGTGGATGGATTCTCGCTCGCCGAGTGTATCGCAGAGCCGCTGGCCCTCGGCAAGGTCCAGGCTACCCTCGTAGATGGCACGACCGGTGATGGCGCCCAGGATGCCAGGCTCTCCGGTGGCGATCAGGGCACGCAGGTCGTCGAGGTTGGTCACCCCGCCGGACGCGATGACCGGCAGGCCGCCCTCGCGGGCAAGTGCCGCAGTGGCCTCGACGTTGACGCCGTTCATCATGCCATCCCGGGAAATATCGGTGTAGACGATGCTGGATACCCCGTCATCGGCGAAGCGCCTGGCCAGGTCGGTGGCCTTCACCGACGATACCTCGGCCCAGCCATTGGTGGCGACGAAGCCGTCGCGGGCATCGAGCCCGACGATCACATGACCCGGGAAGTTACGGCACATCTCGCCGACGAAGTCGGGTTCCTTCACGGCCCTGGTCCCGATGATCACATAGGACACCCCGGCGGCGAGGTAATGCTCGATGGTCTCGGCACTGCGGATGCCACCGCCGATCTGGATCGGCAGATTCGGCCAGCGGCGAGCGATGGCGGTGACGGCCTCACCATTCACAGGACGGCCCTTGAAGGCACCATTGAGATCGACCAGATGTAGGCGACGGGCGCCGGCTTGAACCCAGCGTTCGGCCATGGCCACAGGGTCGTCACCGTAGATGGTGGCCTCTTCCATTCTTCCCTGCTTGAGCCTGACGCACTTGCCGTCCTTGAGGTCGATGGCGGGGATTACCAGCATGTCCTGTCCTCTCTATGGGCGCCGTGGCCGGCACCCTCTCGAAATTGTCATGTTCAGGGGGACCACTGGACGAAGTTTTCCAGCAGCTTCAGGCCTGCCCGCGAGCTCTTTTCCGGATGGAACTGCACGGCGAAGGTGGCCTCACGGCCGATGGCCACGTGGGCGGTCACGCGACAGTAGTCGGTGGTACCCAAGACGCTGGTGTCATCGCTGGCCTCGACGTAATAGCTGTGCACGAAGTAGAAGTGTTCCTCATGGTCGATGCCTTTCCATAGCGGATGCTGATGATGCTGACGCACCAGGTTCCAGCCCATGTGGGGAACCTTGAGACGGGCGTCATGCTCGTCACGCATGTCGGCGGGAAAGCGCCTGACGACTCCCTTCAGGAACCCCAGGCAGTCGATACCGCCGTTCTCTTCACTGTGATCCATCAGCATCTGTTGCCCGACGCAGATCCCCAGCAGGGGCTTGGCCTGGCGAGTGAGCAACTCCTGGACCAGGCCCCGCAGGTCGGTCCGCTCGAGCTCTCCGATACAGTCGCGTATCGCTCCCTGGCCGGGAAGCACGAGACGGGTCGCCCCTCTGATGCAACGGGGGTCGCGAGTCACGATCACATTTTCGTGGGTGACATGCTCCAGTGCCTTGGCGACGGAATGCAGGTTGCCCATCCCGTAGTCGATGACGGCAATGGTCATGGGGCGCTCCTCGTTTGGTCGTACGGGGGCCTAAAGGCAGCCCTTGGTGGATGGCACCCGGCCATCCATTCGCGGGTCCGGCTCCACGGCCATGCGCAGCGCGCGGCCGAAGGCCTTGAAGATGGTTTCGGCCTGGTGATGGGCATTGATACCCTTCAGGTTATCGATGTGCAGTGTGACCCGGGCATGGTTGACGAAGCCCTGGAAGAACTCCTGGAGCAACTGGGTATCCAGGCGACCGATGGTGTCACGGGTAAAGTCCACGTCCATGAACAGCCCCGGGCGGCCGGAAAAATCCACCACGACCCTCGACAATGCCTCATCCAGAGGGACATAGGCATGGCCGTAACGGCGGATGCCGAGCTTGTCGCCGATGGCCTGGTCGAAGGCTTGCCCCAAGGTGATGCCGATATCCTCGACGGTGTGGTGGTCATCGATATGCAGATCGCCCGAGGCCAGGATGTCCAGGTCGATCAGTCCGTGACGGGCCACCTGGTCCAGCATGTGGTCGAGAAAGGGTACGCCTGTCTCGCAGGTCAGACGACCCTCGCCATCGAGATTGAGAGTGACGGTGATTCGGGTTTCCTGGGTATTGCGGGTCACCGTCGCGATACGCTCGGGCATGTCGGAACTCCAGCGCCGGGGCGCTAAGGGAATGTCGCCGGTTACCTCACCGGGTCGGGTAAAACAGGGGTGACGCCTGTGCCGGACGCCTAGATCTGCCATTATAGAGAATCGCTCACCCCATCCGCTACAATGGTGTACATTCAGTGGTGGCGAATCTCACCACCCCGGCTCAGGGAGATCCATGTATGCCGGTGACGCTCTATGCTGTCGACCTGGCCACCTGGGAAGCGGATGCCCAGGTCAAGTGCGACCTAGCCCGCATCTATAAGGATGCCCCGCTGGAGCGCCTGCCTGCGCCAGTTGATGACTTCATTTGCCAACACCTGGACGCTGGGAATTTCTTCTTCGGCGCACTCTTCAATGATCATCTCCTGGGCGCCGTGGCGGTGGATGAGGATGCCGAAGCCTGGTGGCTATCGCATCTCTGTGTGCGCAAGACCACGCGTCGCCGTGGCGTGGGTTCTCGCTTGCTGGCATTGGTGAGTCGCCAGGCGCTCGCCGAGGGCCGCCAGCTTCGTGCTCCGGCCTCGCAGTTGCCCCTGGCCGACCAGATGCTGCTGTCACGACTCGGTTATCGGCTCACTAAGGCCGGTAACTATTTCGAACTGAACCTGCCGGCTCAGGGAGGTGAGCAATGAAACGGCTGTTTCGAACCCTCCTGGCTGCCGTGGGTATCCTGGCCCTGGTGATGGTCGGGGCGGTGGTCTATGTCACGACCTTTTTCGACCCCGATGATCTCAAGCCTCGATTGATCGATGTGGTCCAGGAACAGAGTGGTCTTGAACTGACCCTGGAGGGGCCTCTAAGCTGGTCCTTCTACCCGCGCCTCGGGGTCAGCGTCGAAAGGGCCGAGGCCTGGTTGCCCGATCAGGCCGTCGAGGAGGAACCCGCTTTCGCCGCTTTCAGGCGTGCCGAGGTCAGTCTGGCCTTTGCCCCCTTGTTACGTGGCGAGATTGCCGTCGATGGCCTGACCCTCAACGGTCTGCAGCTCAACCTGGAGCGTGACGATCAGGGCGTGGGCAACTGGGAGGCCTTGCTCGACAGGCTCGTGGAGCGTCGCGAGATGGCCGAGGGGGCCCTCGCACCGGCCAGCGCGGGGCCCAGCTCGGTGAGTGCCGATGCAGGAAATCTCAGCGTGGCGCTGAATATTGCGAGTGTTCAGCTTCGCGAGGCCGATGTGCGTTTTCGTGATCACCGGGCGGGTCGGGAGCTTCGCCTGGAAGGGCTCAGCATGACGGGGACCAACGTCAATCCGAGTCAGCCATTCCCGCTCAAGTCGAGCTTCCGTTTCGTTGCCCATGCCCCCCTGGACTGGCAGGACAGCGACCCCGAGTCACCACCGCAATGGGTCAGTGATGTCTCCCTGGAGAGTCGAGTCAACCTGGGATTTGCCGAGCGTCGATACACACTGGAATCCCTGGTGCTCGATACCACCAGCCGCTTGGCCGACCTTGAAGGGGAGCAGAGCCTCAAGTTGCAGGGCGGCCGTTTACTGGTCGATGCAGCGGAGAAACGTCTGCACCTGGAAGAGGGCAAGCTGGATGTGAGCCTCCGGCATCCCAGCCTGGGGGGGAGTCCCCTGCCGCTCTCCCTGGCCTTTCAACTGGATGCCGACCTGGTGGCGCAAACGGCGCAATGGCGCGACCTGGAGTTGACCGGCGAGAATGGCCTGCGACTAAGCGGCAACCTCAACCTTCGCCAGTTACTCGGAGCGCCGTCCTATGATGGCCAATTACGCCTGGCACCCCTTTCGTTGCGCCCCTGGTTGACGCGGTTCGACATCCTGCCCGATACGGCGTCGGACACCGCCTTCTCGGACGTAGCCATCACCAGTCCTCTGGAAGGGGATCTCGACTACCTTAAACTGACGGGCCTGACCCTGGTGCTGGATGGCAGCACCTTCACCGGGACGCTGGGGTCAGGGCTCGACGGTCGGCGACTGGACGCCGACCTCCAGGGGGATCGTCTCGATCTCGATGCCTACCTGCCGGCAGCGGGGACGAATCCCGACGCGGCCTCGTTGTGGCGCCTCCTCGGGGTCGGCCGAGCCCATGCGCAGGAGCCAGCGGGCCTTCTGCCCGTCGACTGGCTGGCTTCCCTCGATCTCGACGGCGTCCTCTCCCTTGGCCGTTTCCACTTGGCCAACCTCGATTTCACCGACGTGGACCTTACTCTCGATGGTGGGGATGGCCGGCTGCGCCTGGTGTCGTTCGAGTCCGGTTTCCACGAGGGTACCCTGGCGGGTAGTGGCGATGTCGACCTGACGCAGTCGCCGATCCGTTGGCAGCTGGCGCCCCGGCTCGACCGGGTTCGTACCGATACATTGCTCGAGGCGCTGGGCGAGGATCCGGCCCAGCTGCGTGGCAGGCTGACGACCCAGGGGGAACTGACGTCCCGTGGCAATACCCTGCCTGACCTTAAGCGGCACCTGAACGGCAGGCTCGAGTCGCGAATCGAGGAGGGTGCCATTCTCGATGTGAACCTGTCCCGGGAGCTCTGTACGGCGGTGGCGACCCTGGAAGGGCGTGAGAGCGATCGCGACTGGTCGACGGAGACTCGGTTCGACCATGCCGCGGCGACGTTCGACGTGCGTGATGGCAGGGTGAACAGCGATGATCTGCTGCTCACTATTCCCGGGATCGAATTCGGGGGTAACGGCCATCTCGACCTGGTCAGCGAAGGCTTTGACCTGCGTGCCGCGGTCCGTTTCGTGGATAGCGCCGAGGCAGCCTGTCGGGTCAATCCCCGCCTGGAGCGCGTCCCCTTCCCGGTGCGCTGCGAGGGAAACCTTGGGGGGGACAGCAGCGAGTGGTGCAGCTTCGATCGTGAGGCCTTCCAGGGTACCGTAGTCGACCTGCTGCGCGATGAGGCGGGGCGTCGCGCGGGCGAAGAGGTCGAACGCTAGCTCGAGGGTGCCATCGAGAGTCTTGGTGAAGACTCGGGTCGGGAACTTCGTGACACCTTGCGGGGTCTGTTCAATTGAGTATCACGCAAGCCAGTTATGGCGCCGACTTGATGTCGGCGTTTTTTTTCGCCGGTGGGGAGCCACCATGAGGGAGATGCCGACCCCGATCCTTCCCGCTGAGGTCTTCCAGCAGCGATTGCTGGCCTGGTTCGATGCCCATGGCCGCCACGACCTGCCCTGGCACACGCAGCGCACGCCTTATCGCGTCTGGGTGTCGGAGATCATGCTCCAGCAGACCCAGGTAACCACCGTCATTCCCTATTTCGAGCGCTTCATGTCTCGCTTCCCAGAGGTCAATTCCCTGGCCGAGGCGGAGCAGGACGCGGTGCTGCATCTCTGGACAGGGTTGGGCTACTACGCCCGAGCTCGACACATGCACCGGGCAGCGGGTGTTATCATGAGCGAGCATGACGGCGAGGTGCCCATGGAACTGGAGGCGTTGGCCGCGCTTCCGGGGATCGGACGTTCCACCGCCGGTGCGATCATCGCCCAGAGCAGCGAAAAGCGGGCGGTAATCCTGGATGGCAACGTCAAGCGCAGCCTCACTCGTCTGCATGCGGTGGAGGGTTGGCCGGGGCGTCCGGTCGTTGAGGGTCGCCTCTGGGCCCTGGCCGAGTACTACACGCCGCATTATCGCCTGGCCGACTACACCCAGGCGATGATGGACCTCGGTGCGCTCCTTTGCCGTCGTGGCAAGCCGGACTGTCCACGCTGCCCCTTCCATGATGTCTGTCTGGCCCATGCGCATGGTGAGGAACGACGCTTTCCGGAATCCCGACCCAGGAAGCCTCTGCCCATCCGAACCACGGTCATGCTCCTGTTGCAGGATGCCCAGGGGCGCGTGCTGCTCGAACGGCGCCCCCCATCCGGACTATGGGGCGGGCTCTGGAGCTTACCCCAGTTCGATGACAGGGCGGCCCTGCGCTCATGGCTGGATACCAATGCGCCGAGTGCCGAACTCGAGGCGCCCTGGCCGGACTTTACCCATGTCTTCAGCCACTTTAGACTGGAGGTCTCTCCCCAGCCGGCTCGGGTCGAGGCCCTGGATTCGGTGGGTGAGGCCCGCCGCTGGTTCGATACCCAGGCGCCCGACAGTATCGGGCTGGCGGCCCCCGTCAAGGCACTGCTGGAAAGGATCGGGTCCTGCGAGAGCAGCACATCCTGCCCCGCCCCCTGGTGAAATGCCCGATGTCGTCACCTGTTCCATACAGAATACTACCTACGAGGAGATCACCCGATGAGCCAGACCGTTTTCTGCCGTAAGTACCAGCAGGAACTCGATGCCTTGCCATTTCCGCCATTGCCCGGCAAGAAAGGCCAGGAAATCCAGGCCAGCGTATCGAAGCAGGCGTGGGAAGAATGGCAGGCATTGCAGACTCGTCTGATCAACGAGAAGCACCTCAACATGCTTGATCCCGCGTCTCGCGAGTACCTGATGGAGCAGATGGAGCGCTTCCTCGGCAACCGTGAGACGGACCAGGCAGAGGGGTATATTCCCCCATCACAATGACCCCGATTGTCCTGGCTTCCTCGGCCATCTTTCTGAAACTCAAGGGGTTGACGGCAACGGTCCCCTGGGGTTAAATACGCACCGTTGGCAGCGGCCAGATAGCTCAGTCGGTAGAGCAGGGGATTGAAAATCCCCGTGTCGGCGGTTCGATTCCGTCTCTGGCCACCAATCTGCTGGGGTATAGCCAAGTGGTAAGGCACCGGTTTTTGATATCGGTATTCCCAGGTTCGAATCCTGGTACCCCAGCCACGCCAACCTTCTTTCCAGGTCTGCACGTCGCTGCATCGATTGGCCCCGAGCCGGCATAGCTCAGTTGGTAGAGCA
>NZ_JBDNGD010000428.1:0-5832 GCF_041689495.1 Halomonas sp.
ACTCTCTCGTTGTTCGAGATATTCAGCGCGTCGTAGACCTTGGGAACATCGTCCCGCGGAAACTCTACGTCAATCACCGCGCCGATGATTTGTACGATACGTCCGCTCATATTGGTTCCTCTCAAAACCCTGAAAATGAAACCTGGTTGCCGGGAAGGACCGCCTTCCCTGGCGCTAGACGGCGGCGGCGCCTCCGACGATCTCGGAGATTTCCTGGGTAATGGCCGCCTGACGGGCCTTGTTGTACACCAGTTGCAGATCGTCGATGAGATCGCCGGCATTGTCCGTGGCACTCTTCATGGCGATCATGCGTGCCGCTTGCTCACAGGCACCGTTCTCGACCACCGCCTGATAGACCTGGGATTCGATGAAGCGAACCAGCAGGCTATCCAGCAGTACCTTGGCATCCGGTTCATACAGGTAGTCCCAGCTACCGGGACGCTTGTTGTCATCATCCTGATGCGCATCATTGCCCATGTCGGGAGAAAGCGGCAGGACCTGTCTGACCACCGGTTTCTGGGTCATGGTGTTGACGAACTCGTTGAACACCACGAAAAGCCGATCCAGACGCCCTTCGTCGTAGGCATCCAGCATCACCTTGACACTACCGATCAGGTCCTCGATCTCGGGTGACTCGCCCAGCCCTCTCTTCGCCGCGGCCAGGTTTCCCCCGTAGCTACGGAAGAACCCGCCGGCCTTGCTGCCAAGGGCGCAGAACTCGAGTTCCGCGCCCTTGTCACGCCAGGCCTTGGCATCCTGGAGTACGGACTTGAACAGATTGACGTTCAGGCCACCACAGAGGCCACGGTCGGTGGACACCACGATGTAGCCCACCCGCTTGACCTCTCGGTCGACCATGTAGCGATGCTTGTACTCCGGATTGGCATCGGCAATATGGCCCACGACGTTACGGATCTGTCGTGCATAGGGCTGGCTGGCCCGCATCAGGTCCTGCGCCTTACGCATCTTCGACGCAGCCACCATTTCCATGGCGCTGGTGATCTTCTGCGTATTCTTGATGCTCCCGATCTGGGTGCGTATCTCTTTTGCAGCTGCCATAGCGATCTACTCCGTTCGTGGCCCTCAGAAAGCTCCCGGGCCTTCCTTTCCGGGGAAGGCCTGCGGCATTACCAGCTCTGAGTGGCCTTGAACTTCTCGAGACCCTCTTTCAGACCCTGCTGGATCTCGTCGTTGTAGTCGCCGGACTGGTTGATCTTGTCGAGCAGATCCGTGTATTCGGACTTCATGTAATCCAGCAGAGAACGCTCGAAGTCCAGGACCTTGTCGACTTCCACATCATCCAGATGCCCTTCGTTGGCGGCATACAGGGATAGCGCCATCTCGGCCACAGACATGGGCGAGTACTGATTCTGCTTCATCAGTTCGGTAACACGCTGACCATGTTCGAGCTGCTTGCGAGTGGCCTCGTCCAGGTCGGAGGCGAACTGGGAGAAGGCCGCCAGTTCACGGTACTGGGCGAGGGCCAGACGCACGCTGCCGCCGAGCTTCTTGATGATCTTGGTCTGGGCCGAGCCACCGACACGCGACACCGAGAGACCGGCGTTGATGGCCGGGCGGATACCCGAGTTGAAGAGATCCGTCTCGAGAAATATCTGACCATCGGTGATCGAGATCACGTTGGTCGGAACGAAGGCCGAGACGTCGCCCCCCTGGGTCTCGATGATCGGCAGCGCCGTCAAGGATCCCGTCTTGCCCTTCACCTCGCCGTTGGTGAACTTCTCCACATAGTCGACATTGACACGCGCCGCGCGCTCCAGCAGGCGCGAGTGCAGATAGAAGACGTCACCCGGATAGGCCTCGCGGCCCGGCGGACGACGCAGCAACAGGGAGACCTGGCGATAGGCGACCGCCTGCTTGGACAGATCATCATAGACGATCAGGGCATCTTCACCGCGGTCTCGGAAATACTCACCCATGGTGCAGCCGGAATAGGCCGCCAGGAACTGCATGGGAGCAGGGTCGGCAGCACCCGCCGCCACCACGATGGTGTGTTCCATGACACCATGCTCTTCGAGCTTGCGCACCACGCTGGCAATGGTCGACAGCTTCTGACCGATCGCCACATAGACACAGGTGATGTTCTTGCCTTTCTGGTTGATGATCGCATCGATGGCGACGGCGGACTTGCCGATCTGACGGTCACCGATGATCAACTCACGCTGGCCACGGCCGATCGGCACCATCGCATCGATCGACTTCAGGCCGGTCTGTACCGGCTCATCCACCGACTGGCGGGTGATGACGCCCGGTGCGACCTTCTCGACCGCATCAGTCAGCTTGGCGTTGATATCGCCCTTGCCATCGATGGCGTTGCCCAGGGAGTCGACGACGCGACCGATCAGTTCGGGTCCCACCGGCACCTCGAGAATACGACCGGTACACTGGGCGGTCATACCCTCTTCGAGTTGCAGGTAGTCACCCAGTACCACGGCGCCCACGGAGTCGCGCTCAAGGTTGAGCACCATGCCGTAGATGCTGCCTGGGAATTCGATCATCTCACCGAACATCGCATCCTCGAGCCCGTGAATTTTCACGATGCCGTCGGAAACGCTGACGATGGTGCCCTGGTTACGGGCTTCGGATGCGACATCCAGCTTCTCGATACGCTGCTTGATGATGTCGCTGATCTCGGAAGGATTCAGTTGCTGCATGCCATGTCCCTCGAACTCAGGCGATAAGGGCCTCGGAGAGGCGATTCAGTCGACCACGTACCGACCCGTCGATGACGGTGTCACCTGCGCGCAGGACGACGCCTCCCATGAGGTTCTTGTCCACCTGAGTGGTAATGGAGATTTCGCGTTTCAGGCGCTTCTTCAGCGCACTGGCGAGCTTCTGCTGCTGGCTGTCATCCAACTCGAAGGCGGAGACAACCGTTACCTCGATACGCTTTTCTTGCTCGGCGCGCAGACGCTCGAACTGGTCAGCAATGGCGCTCAGGGCCGGCAACCGGCCCTTCTCTCCCAGGGTATCGAGAAAGCGACGTTGGGCGTCATCGACACTGACGTCGGCCAACTCGATAGCCAGGGATACCCGGCGCTCGGTTGTCAGCTTGGGACTGCCGAGAAGTTCCTGCACATCATGGCTGGCCATGACAACGCCAAGCTTCTGCAACAGCTCGGACCAGGCGTCCAGCGCCTTCTGTTCACAGGCGTAGTCGAAGGCTGCCTTGGTATAGGGCCGTGCGACGGTTGATATTTCCGCCATGTGTCACCTCCTCAGAGTTCGGCAGCAAGCTTGTCGAGCAGCTTGCGATGCGTCTTTTCGTCGATGGAGGCTTCAAGGACGCGCTCCGCACCCACGATGGCGAGTCGCGATACCTGTACACGCAGCTCTTCCTTCGCACGATTCACTTCCTGCTCAATATCGGACTTGGCGTTGGTTATCATGCGCTCGCCTTCCTGGCGGGCTTGCTCACGTGCCTCGTCGATCATCTGGTTGGACCGCTTGTGGGCCTGCTCCAGGATTTCGGCCGCCTGCTCCTTGCTCTCACGCAGCGTCTCGTTGGCCTGCTCTTCGGCCAGTTCGAGATCGCGTGATGCACGGCTGGCAGCATCCAGGCCATCGGCGATCTTCTTCTGGCGTTCCTGCAGAGCCTGCATGACCGGAGGCCAAACAAACTTCATGCAGAACCAGACGAAGAACGCAAAGGCGATAGCCTGGCCGATCAGGGTTAGGTTCAGGTTCACGCCAGCACCTCTCGCGTCACAGGTTTGGGGTTATCGTCACGACGGGTCTTGCGACCGTCGAGAGTTAACCGACAAACGGGTTGGCGAAGGTGAAGAACAGCGCGATACCCACACCGATCATGGTCACGGCGTCCAGCAGGCCGGCGACGATGAACATCTTGACCTGCAGCATCGGGATCATTTCCGGCTGGCGTGCAGCGCCTTCCAGGAACTTGCCGCCCAGGATACCGAAGCCGATGGCGGTGCCGAGGGCACCCAGGCCGATCAGCAGGGACACTGCGATCGCGGTCAGACCCAGAACTTGTGCTTCCATGGTGATTTCTCCAGTTTCAGTCGAGTGGTTTAGTGGTTAGTGGATGTGGTCGAGTGGGTTAAGGATGATCAGTGTTTCTCCACCGCCATCGCAAGATAGACGATGGTCAGCATCATGAAGATGAACGCTTGCAGGGTGATAACCAGGATGTGGAACACGCTCCAGGCGAAGTGCAGCGGCAGCTGCCACAGGCCGATCATGGCGACCAGGATGAAGATCAGCTCGCCGGCATACATGTTGCCGAACAGACGCAGACCGAGCGACACCGGCTTGGCCAGCAGGGTCACGGTCTCGAGCAGGAAGTTGACCGGCACGAACAGCGCCTGGATCAGCTTGTTGGGCGAATTGAACGGATGCAGTGTCAGCTCACCGATAAAGCCGGAAAAGCCCTTCTCGCGAATGGTATAGAAGATGATCAGGCCGAAGACGGACAGCGACATGCCCAGCGTGGCGTTGATGTCGGTGGTCGGCACAACCTTGAAGTAGACGTGCGCCGGATCGGCACCGAACATGGCCCCGACCTTCTGTGCCAGCATGGGCAGGAAGTCCACGGGCACCAGGTCCATGAGGTTCATCAGGAAGACCCAGCAGAAGATCGTCAGCGACAGCGGCGCGATCAGCTTACTCTTGCCGTGGAAGGTGTCCTTCACGGAGTTGTCGACGAACTCGACCATCAACTCGACGAAGTTCTGCATCCCCCCGGGAATCCCGGTGGTCGCGGACTTGCCGATCTTTCTAAAGAGCCACAGGAACACCAGGCCGAGGCCGATGGACCAGCCCAGAGTGTCGAGATGCAGGGCCCAGAACCCCATGTCGGAGGCCTCCTGGGCGGAATGGGCTATCGACCAGCCGTTGTCCGGGTGGTACCCGAAAGTCAGGTTCTGCAGGTGGTGCTGGATATACTCCGTGGGAGTCGGGTTGTTGCCTGCCATGAGCTGCCTCGATTTCAGGTGTGTGACGGACGCTGCATCAGCCAGGGACTCAGCCAGTGCGCGAACAACGTCACCACGTACGCGCCAAAGAAGAAAGCGGGGTTTGAGGGGGGCACTGAGATAAACACCAGCGTGAACAATGCCGCCGTCAAACCAAACTTGCCAGCCTCCGCCTTGTAGAAGCTGTTGACGATCTGTTTCGTGTACCGGGCGCCCTGGTAGCGGAACATGCGCCAGGCAAAATAGGCATTGGGAAGGAAGGCTACCATCCCGCCCAGCAATACCGAGGTGGCGGTGGGCATTCCGCCATGCCATGCCCCAAGGCTCGTCATGAGGCTAACCGTGACCAGCTGGGCCAGCAGCAAGTTCTGGAAGCGTGGACGCTTGATGCTGGCCGCCATCGGCTTACCCCTGAAGTTGCCCCGTTACTGCGCCTCGGTTCGCCCCATGACCACCGCGGCAGCTTCAGCGAACGGTCCGGCGCGATTATAGGAAAGCCCCACCCAGGTTTCAACCGAGAAAGCCGCCAACGCGCACGATATCTCGTTGGTCTACGACTAAAAGTCGATAAATTCGGCCACTTTGTTTAGCGGGTTAAGCGCCATTCCTCTCCAGCCACATCCTCCGTCAGCGGATGTGCTCGAGGATACCATCGAGTTCATCGAGGCTTGCGTAGCGGATCGTCACGCGCCCCTTGCCGCCCCGTCCGTGCTGGATCTTCACCGGGGCACCGAGCACCTCGGCGAGGCGCGTCTCGAGGCCGGCCACATCCGCGGACGGCGCCTCACGCTGGGGCCTGGCCGGCTCACCGCTGGCCAGGCGCTTGACCAGCGCCTCAGTATCGCGAACGGTGAGGTCCTTGTTGACCACCTCATGCGCC
>NZ_JBDNGD010000429.1:0-4420 GCF_041689495.1 Halomonas sp.
GCTTCTGCTCCACCTTCGGCTTCTGCTCCGCCTTCCGCCTCGGCTTCGCTCATCATCTGATAGCCGCTTTCGGTTGTGATGTCGGCATAGACCCCGTGCAGGGCCGCCCCGCCAGCGGCAAGTGCGATAACCGGTGCCGTATAGGCGATGCCTCGGGAAAGACGTTCGAGAAGGGTTCGTCTCTTGTCATTTAACATATGTCCTCCTGGCCCGATGCGTCGGGTTTTCAATGTGACGAAATGAACAGTCGGGCTGCCTGTCTTGACCATGGAGGCCCGATAGGGCATCGACATGCTCAGGCATGGTTACCCTTGACCAGCAGATACCCTGCCAGCATCACCAGGGTGACTTGAAACATCATGCCACCCAGTGGATGCGTAGCAGTGGCCATGAAGTGCCACTGCCCCCAGTGCACCATGAAGATGGCGCCCAGCAGGATAGGGGCCATGATCAGCGCCCCAAGCCGGGTAATGAGGTCACCTAAGGGGTTAGTCGCTACCCCACCGAGAAGTATCAGTAAGCCGGCAGTGATCTCGCCAAGCGCCACGGCAGCTCCGAGCACAACGGATAGCTCCATCATGCGGGAAAATTCCCCAATACCGCTGCCCATGAACTTGTCTATCCCCATGTAAAGAAAGACGCTGGCCAAGGCGAAACGCAGTAGCCAGTGTGCATGCCGCTCGCCATGCAAGGGTTTCTTATAGGGCGTGGTGATTTCTCTAGACATATTCTGTCGTCTCCTTGGCATGTCGTGCCGAGAATGTGTCGGCGCTTGTCATCTCTCGATCATTGAGTCGCCCCTCAGACAGATTACTTACAGCCGATGCACGGCCCCCAGTGCCAGAAATAAGGCGTGAATCCTGGAAGTCGTGACGACATATCGCGTTGATTGGGGGGTTGTTGTACCCCCACCCGCTTGGTGAGTTCCAGGGGGGGCAGGGGCATATACCTGTCGGTTACGCTGGCGCGCATGCCGGACACCACGACACTGCGCCAGATCCTTGGTGAAGGTTCAGCAAGGTAACGTGACTAGCCTTGGCACCAAGGATCTGGCAGGGCTGGCGACTGTGCCACGGATAGTCTTCTCACCCCCTTGAGTCCGCGCCCTTCAAGCGCCATGCTGCTGGCATCACGATACGTTAATCCTAGGAGCTGAGCGGATGGCAAGGGTACTGGCCTTCGATGTCTACGGCACCCTGATCGATACTCACGGGGTGGTCACGAAACTCGAGCAGCGCCTCGCGGGGCAGGACCGTTCAGACCTGGCCCCGGAGTTCTCGCGCCGCTGGCGCGACAAGCAACTGGAATACAGTTTCCGTCGCGGCCTGATGGGGGCCTATGTGGACTTCTCCCACTGCACTCGCGAAGCGCTGGAGTTCACCGATCGCGCCCTGCAGACGCGCTTCTCGGAGACTGACAAGGAGCACCTGATGGGCGTCTACGCGCGGTTGCCGGCCTTTCCGGAGGCCTCGGCCGCTCTGGATCGTCTCGCTGAGGCGGGGGTGCGCTGCGTGGCCTTCTCCAATGGCAGCCGTGAGGCGGTGGAGGGACTGCTGGCGCAGGCTGGAATCCGCGAGCGCTTTGACGACGTGGTCAGCGTCGACGAGATCAAGCGTTTCAAGCCTGATCCGGCGGTCTACGCCCATCTCCGTTACCGGCTCGAGAGCGAGCCCGGCGACACCTGGCTGATCTCCAGCAATGCCTTCGACGTGATCGGCGCCCGCCATGCCGGCCTGCATGCCGCATGGGTGCGGCGTACCCCGGATGCTCCCTTCGACCCCTGGGGGATCGACCCGGACATCACGGTGGCCGACCTCGATGCCCTGGCCGACCGCCTGGTCTGATTATTCTGTCTCGTCCTGGAATTAGCTGTCGTCGTGGAGGCCGGGAAAGTCGATGGCCAGCCTGTCGAGATCCTCGGGCCTGTCGACGTCCCAGACCCGGGCCGGACAGGCCAGCTTTCCCCCCAGCCGGGCCACCCGTTCCCGGGTCTGTTCCATGACGTGCCCCGTTCCCCAGTCGATGGCGCTGAAGAGCCGGTGCTGGGGCTCGCGAAGGCCTATGAGCGCATAGCCCCCGTCTTCCGCCGGCAGCAGGACGATATCGTTGTCCGCCAGGGCGTGATGGCAGCCCTTCAACAGGGTGGGTGTGAGCACCGGACAGTCGCTGCCGAGCAGCAGGCCCGGCTCGCCCATCGCACAGAAGGCATGAAGCATGCGGGCGCCGAGGTCACCCTCCGGCTGGGCGCACAGTTCGATTCCATGGCGGTTGGCCAACTCCAGAAACAGGGGATGAGCGTGATCCAGCGCCGTCCACAGGATGATGCGCCGGGACGCGGTGGCGGCAAGAGCGATGGACAGGGTATGGCGAACCAGGCGTTCCTGCAGACGTGCGGCGCCTTCCGCCCCCAGCGCCGGAATCAATCGTGTCTTTGCCTTCCCGGGCACCGGGGCCTTGGCCAGTATCGCCAGCGGAAAGTCGCCGGGCGTATCAGCGCACATCGCGATACTCCCTCGCCAGGGCTTCCGGCGCGTCGCCGCGCCAGTAACGAAAGCGCAGCCGCCACATCAGGCGGATCGTCGGCCAGGCGCCGGCCTGGTCCCAGCGTCTGCCCGAACTGGTCACCGTCTTACTCAGGCAGACGGGCGGGGAAAGGCGTCGGAGCCGACGCGACATCTCGATATCCTCCATCAGCGGCTGGTCGGGAAAGCCGCCGACGCCCTCGAAGACCTCGTGGGTCATGAACAGAGCATGGTCGCCGGTAGCGATGCCGGTCAGCCGCGACCGCCGGTTCATGGCGAAGGCGATCACCGGCAGCATCGGGTGGTGGCCCTGGAGTCGGATATCGAAACGCCCCCAGCAGCGACCTCTCGACAGGGCCTCCTCGATCAGCCGGTCGGCATGCTGGGGCAGCCGGGTATCGGCATGCAGGAAAACCAGATGCTTTCCTTGCGCGGCATCGGCTCCGGCGTTCATCTGCCGCGCCCGCCCTGGCGGACTCTGGATTACCCGGGAGGCCAGCGGTGCGGCCCGGGCGCGGGTGTCATCCCCGCTGCCGCCATCGGCGACGATCAGCTCGGCGCCCTCGTTGCGTAATCCCTGCAATCGACCCAGGGTCTCATCGATGATGTCGGCCTCGTCGAGGGTCGGGATGATGAGGCTAAGCCGTACCTCGGCCATTGCGATGTCTCCGCTGTAGAAGGCGACACGGTGATCCTCGGGTGCGTTCGGGCCGTGTCATGCGTCGAGAGATCCATCTTACCTTACCGCCCAGCACTTGCCGCCCAGCATTCGGGCGGTGGCTGTAAGGTGCACCGGGTCTCGTTGACAAAGTCCTTATCACACACGAGATCACAGATCGATAGTCGACTGCCGGCATCTCACAGTCGCTCGAGGAGGTCGGGTCATGAACGTATCCTTTCCGCTGCCTTTGGCGCTGACCTTGCTGTTGAGCCCCTTGGCCCTTGCCTGGGCGTCACCGCCTACCCAACAATCGCCCTCGGTTCCCGTCGCGCATTCCCTGGACGCCTTTCGCGAGGCGATCCGCTCGGGTGGTCCCGGCAAGGACGGCATTCCTTCCATCGACCGACCCCGCTTCGAGTCGGCGAGCGAGGCGGATCTGGCGCCTGGCGAGCGCGTCATAGGGGTCTTCCTTAATGGCGAGGCTCGGGCCTATCCCCAGCGCATTCTCGTCTGGCACGAAATCGTCAATGACGAGCTGAGCGGAGAGGCCGTCAGTATCACCTATTGTCCCCTGACCGGCACGGCCCTGGGTTTCAAGCGTGGCGACACCGAGTTTGGGGTCTCCGGCCGGCTGGTCAACAGCAACCTGGTGATGTACGACCGGGCCAGCGACAGCGAATGGCCGCAGATTGTCGCCGTCGCCATCGACGGCCCCCTGGCAGGCCAGGGGCTCGAGGCGTTCCGGGTAGTCTGGACTACCTGGGAGCGCTGGCAGGCCCGTCACCCCGATACACGAGTCCTGACCGATCAGACCGGCTTCGTACGCAACTACCGGCGCGACCCCTACGGCAGCTATGACCCGCTGAGTGGCTACTACCGGCCGGATAGCCGTCGGTTGTTCCCGGTGATGCATGATGACGCTCGCTTCCCTCCCAAGACGGAAGTGCTGGGCTTTCGCACTCGCCACGGCGCCGCGGCCATCGCCCCCGGCGCCCTGGACGATGAAACCGTTATCCATCTGGCCGTGGGAGACAGCCATTACAGTGTGGTCTCCGACCCGGAGCTGGGCACCGGCTGGGTCTTTCACAACCCCGAGCAGATCAGTATCGATAGCCAGGCGCTTCGCTACGGTCCAGAGGGCGTCGGCGGCGGAGGCACTGACGAACTTGAGCCGGTCAATGCCTTCGAAGCAATGTGGTTCGCCTGGGCGGCGTTCTATCCGGACACCGTCCTTTAC
>NZ_JBDNGD010000430.1:0-1421 GCF_041689495.1 Halomonas sp.
CCTCACAGCCCGCCTCCTCCATGGCCTCACGGCGGGCGACCCCAGCAGGGCTCTCGCCCTCCTTGACCAGGCCGGCCACCACCTCGAGCTTCCAGGGAGAGACGGGGTCATCGAGGGCCCCGGCCCTAAACTGCTCGATCAACACGACCGCGTCCCGCTCCACATCATAGAGCAGCACACCCACGGCATCATGTCGACAGTGAACCTCCCTCACCACCTCGCCGCTCCAGCTGCCTTCGAAGAGGCGATGGCGCAGATGAAGCTCGTCGAGACGGAAGAACCCCTGATGCAGGCAACGCCGCTCGACCAGCTCGACATCCGCTGTGGTGAAGGAAGCGCTGACCCCGGGAGCTTGTTCCTTTCCGCGCGGGGAATCCACCATGCCGCCCTCCTTTCGATGAAGCGCCATCATTATCATGACTGGACGAGGCAATGCCAATGTCCAACACCAACGCCTCGCCGGTCTGGCACCCTCGCCGCCGCTGGCGTATCTTCCCCGCTGAAGCCCATACCGGTCAGGAGCGCCATGAAAGGCCGCAACATGACACGCTGGCGTGATCCCGCCAAGGACCCGCGCCAGGAACCCAGGAGCAACCTGATTACCGCCGAAGGCGCCGAACGGCTTCGCGGCATCCTCGATCACCTGTCGCGGGTCAAGCGCCCGGCGCTCTCGGCCAGGGTGGGCGAGGCCGCCGCCCTTGGCGACCGCAGCGAGAACGCCGACTATACCTACAACAAGAAGGAGCTCAACCGGGTCATCGCCCGGATCCGCTATCTCACCAAGCGCCTCGATGAGCTCCAGGTGGTGGACCGCCTGCCGGCGGACACCGGCAAGGTCTATTTCGGTGCCTTCGTCACCCTGGAAGACGACGCCGGGGAAGAACTCCGGGTCCGCCTGGTCGGCCACGACGAGACCGATACCACGAAGCACTGGATCAGCGTCGATGCGCCGCTTGCCAAGGCGCTGCTCGGCAAGTCACTGGATGATGACGTCAGGGTCGATGCCCCGGGAGGCGCGACGGACTATGTCATCACCGATATCGCCTATCGGGATCAACGCACCGCCCGATAGACCCGAAACCGCCGATCCTCGGCGAGGATCTCGAAGCCACCGAAGGCCCGCGTAAGCATATCCGGATAGGGCAGAAAGGCATTGGCCACGAGCAGCAACTGCCCGCCCGGCGCCAGATGGTCGGGTGCCTCGGTGATCAACCTTCCCGCCGGGCCGTAATCGATGGCACGCTCCTGATGGAAGGGAGGATTGCTGACGATGACGGAAAATCGCCTCTCGCCCAGCGCCGAATAGACATCGCTGGCCAGCACCTCGGCCGAAAGGCCATTGGCCGCCAGGGTGCGACGTGTCGCCTCCACGGCGAAGGCATTGACATCCACCGCCGTGACCCGGGCACCACGCCTTGCCA
>NZ_JBDNGD010000431.1:0-8713 GCF_041689495.1 Halomonas sp.
AAGGACGGTAATCTTCTCTCGTGGTTGAGCACGTTGTAGCATACGCCTCACCTCGTTATGCAAAGTGTTTTCTCCAAGTCAGTACGCACTACGCGGATACAGCGATCCACTTTGCATAACGAGTAGATATACATAAGGCGGGCCACTTGGCCCGCTGCTGGCCAATATCCTGTTGGATGACGTGGACAAGGAACTGGAACGCCGTGGCCACCGCTTCTGCCGCTACGCCGACGACATGCAGAGCTACGTGCGCAGTCGGCGAGCGGGGGAGCGGGGGAGCGGGTGATGGCCAGTCTGAGCGATCGTCTCGAGAGCTCGCTCAGGCTCACGGTCAACCGTGACAAGAGCGCGGTGGATCGGCCATGGAACCGAGGGTATCTGGGCTACACGCTGACCCGGCACAAGCAGCCACGGCTGACCCTTGCCAAGGCCAGCCTGCAGCGGCTGATGCAGCGTGTCCGCGAGATCCTGCACCGCGGCAGGGGGCGCCACATCCGACGCGTCATCGAAGAACTGACTCCGATCCTGCGGAGCTGGGCCAGTTACTTCAGTCTCGTCGACGTGAAGCGCCCCCTGGAAGCACTGGATCAATGGATGCGTCGCCGACTGCGCGGCGTGATATGGCGGCAGTGGAAACGGCCAAGGACGCGACGCCGAAAGCTCCTGGCGAGTGGCCTGGATGCGTATCGTGCCTGGAAGTCAGCGGGGAATGGGCGCGGCCCGTGGTGGAACACCGGGGCGTCGCACATGAATCAGGCCCTGCCGAAGAAATGGGTCGAGCAGTTGGGCCTGATCTCGGTACTCGATACGCTAAGATGGCTTGCTCATTCATCATGAACCGCCGTGGTACGGAACCGTATGCCCGGTGGTGTGAGAGGACGGGGGAAGCAATTCCCCCTCCTACTCGATGGCCGGAATGTGCATGCTTCGGGGAAGAAAATGACAACGCCGGTCGGAGGGTTGGGGTATTTCCAGCGTTCTCCCGAGCTACCCTGGGGTCTGCACATGCCAACGGCGGTTTCGGGGGCCTGCAGCCTGCTGTCCGACCTGTCGGACTTGATCGAGCGTCTGGCCGCGGCTGAGCTGATCGAGCCGATGCCCGCTCCAGAGGAATCCATTCCGGGGAATAGCCCTTTATCGCTGGGCCGTAGCGCGCTCGCTGCCGGTCACGGGTTGGCGCCAGTGGCGCTGCCAGGCGCGCATCACGCGTTCGGAATACCAGGTCTTGCCGAGACTGCCGTTGTAGCGGGCCAGTGCCCGGGTCAGGTCGCCGCGCTCCACGGCAAGGTAGTGGGCCAGTATGGTGCAGCCATAACGCAGGTTGCGCCTGGGGTCCTTGAGGTCGTCGGCGGGCAGGCCCAGTTCGCGTACCCAGAAGGGCATGATCTGCATCAGTCCCACGGCCCCGGCGGAGGACACCGCGTCGGCCTGGAAGGCGCTTTCCACCTGGATCACCGCCAGCACCAGCTCCGGCGGGAGCCTGGCCAGGGTGGCCTCGTGGTAGATGCGTTGCAGCAACTGGCTACGCCGCTCAGCATCCTTCACGAAACGGCCGAGCCGAGGCTCCATGTCGTTGTGCCACTGGCGCGCCGCCCAGATCTCGGCCGCTGAGCGAGGCGTGTCCCTTGAGGCTTCCAGGGTGGCGCGCATCCTGGGAGTCACCACCGGCAGGGCATGCACGACTGCCGCCGGTTCCTGATCGCGCTGGGCATCCAGGGCACCCATGAAGGTGTCATCACCGGCACCAGCCGGGCCGGCGGCCAGGCTCTTCGATGCCAGCAGGAGGCTTACCAGTAGCAAGTGTCTAGCGGCCCACACGCTCGCCCAGGAAGTCGAGTATCTGATCGGCGGGAACCATGGTGGCGTCATTGTCGCGGCGTTCCTTGTATTCGAGTTCACCCTTGTCCAGTCCGCGATCACCGACCACCAGCCGGTGGGGAATGCCCATCAACTCCTGGTCGGCGAACCGCACGCCGGGGCGGAGGTCGCGGTCATCCAGCAGTACCTCGAACCCCGCCGTGGTCAGGGCCTGATAGAGGCGCTCGGACTCCTCGCGGACCCGTTGTGACTTATGGGCATTCATCGGCACCAGGGCGATCTGGAAGGGCGCGATGGCGTCGGGCCAGATGATGCCGTCGGCGTCATGGTTCTGCTCGATGGCGGCCGCCACGACCCGGGTCACTCCAATACCATAGCAGCCCATCCAGGGATGGGTAGCCTTTCCGTTCTCGTCGAGGACGGTGGCATTCATCGATTGGCTGTACTTGCGGCCCAGCTGGAAGACGTGGCCCACCTCGATGCCGCGCTTGATGGCGAGCACGCCCTTGCCATCCGGCGAGGGATCGCCCTCCACGACGTTGCGCAGGTCGGCGACCCTGGGCAGCGGCAGATCGCGCTCCCAGTTGATGCCGAAATAGTGCTGGCCGTCGACGTTGGCTCCGGCGCCGAAGTCGCTCATCTGGGCCACGCTGCGGTCGATGATGATCGGCATGTCGAGGTTCACCGGGCCCAGCGAGCCGGGGCCGGCGCCCACGGCGGCACGGATCTCCTCTTCGCTTGCCATGGTCAGCGGCGTTGCCACCTCGGTGAGGTTCTCGGCCTTGACTTCGTTGAGCTCATGGTCGCCACGGACCAGCAGGGCGATCAGGCCACCCTCGACGGAGTGGACCATCAGGGTCTTGATGGTCTTCTCGATGGGCAGGCCGTGTTGTTCCACCAGGGTGGCGATGGTGCGGGCATGCGGGGTGTCGACCCGGCGCAGTTCCTCGGTGGGTGCCGGGCGCTGTGCCTCGCTGCCCAGAGGGGCGGCCAGGGCCTCGGCCTTCTCCATGTTGGCCGCATAGTCGGACTCGGTGGAGAAGGCGATGTCGTCCTCTCCGGAGTCGGCCAGGACGTGGAACTCGTGGGAACCGGTGCCACCGATGGCGCCGTTGTCGGCGATCACCGGACGGAAATCCAGGCCCAGGCGGGTGAAGATGCGCACATAGGCGTCATACATCACCTGGTAGGTCTCCATCAGCGAGGCTTCGTCGGCATGGAAGGAGTAGGCGTCCTTCATGATGAACTCGCGAGCGCGCATCACCCCGAAGCGCGGGCGGATCTCGTCACGGAACTTGGTCTGGATCTGGTAGAAGTTGGCCGGCAGCTGCTTGTAGCTGGCGATCTCCTTGCGCACCAGGTCGGTGATCACTTCCTCGTGGGTCGGCCCGACGCAGTAATCGCGATCATGACGGTCCTTCAGGCGCAGCAGCTCGGGTCCGTATTCCACCCAGCGGCCGGATTCCTGCCACAGCTCGGCGGGCTGTACCGCCGGCATCAGTACCTCCTGGGCGCCGGCCCGGTCCATTTCCTCGCGGACGATGCGCTCGACCTTGCGCAGGGTGCGCAGACCCACCGGCAACCAGGTATAGAGGCCGGCGGTCAGCCGGCGGATCATCCCCGCCCGGAGCATCAGCTGATGGCTGACGACGTCGGCGTCGGCGGGGGTTTCTTTCAGGGTGGCGATCAGCAATTGGGTGGCGCGCATGGGTCCGGCGTTTCCTCGACCTTGGCACTGCAACACGGCGCTGCAGACAACGGATGACGGGGCCGCCACGGGCGGCAAGGATCTCGCATTGTACGGCGAAGCTCGGTTGGCGGCAAAAGCTGCGTCATCAGCGGAGTGGCCGGGAGACAGCGCCGGCGGGCCGCCTGCAAGGCGCCAAGAGAGACGGGTTTCGTCGCTGTGCTAGACTCTCGCTGATCCTGACCGCCGTTGGTGCCGGTGTCATGCCCGACCAACGTCCGCTTTTCCCTCTGGAGACTTTACATGAAACCTTGCTTTCGACGCGTCATGACCGGACTGGTGCTGGGTATCACCATCACCGCCCTGGCCGGCTGCGGGACCCTGTTTCATCCGGAGCGCAAGGGGCAGATCGGCGGACCCATCGACCCGGTGGTGGCCATTGCCAACGGAGTGGGATTGCTGTTCTTCATCGTGCCCGGCGTGATCGCCTATGCGGTCGATTTCTCCAACGGCACCATCTACCTGCCCAGTGGTCAGTCCACGACCGATGTCGAGACCCTGCCGCTGGACAAGGACATGGACGTGGCAGAACTGGAACAACTGCTCTCCGAGAAGAGCGGCAAGCCGGTCAGCCTCGATGATGAGCTGGTCAGGGTCGAGGCGGTCGAGACCCTGGACGAGGCCATCGCCCTGGTGCGCATGTCGGGGATCGGTGACGAGGAACGGCTGAGCACCGTCACCTTGTAGCCCTGCGATCACGTCTTTACAGGGTGGCTGTCTCAAGCCAGGTCGGCGTTCGGAACTGAGGCAGCGCCGTCTTGTAATTGACCTGCTTGAGTGAGAAGCTCGAACGGATAAGGAGAGCCGCCATGACCGCCCACCACGACACTAGTGCAGAATCCCTGCCGGTTACCGGGACCCCCGACGCCGACAGCGACCCCGAGGAAACCCGCGAATGGCAGGAGGCCCTCAATGCCGTGGTAGCCCATGCCGGAGAGGCGCGAGGGCGTTTCCTGCTGGAACAGCTCGACCAGGCTGCCAGCCACCTGGGCATCCATGACTATCACCAGCTCTTCTCCGCTTACCGCAACACCATTCCCCTGGAAAAGCAGCTTCCCTATCCGGGCAACCTCGCCCTGGAAGAGCGCATCACCGCCATCAACCGCTGGAATGGCCTGGCCATGGTCGCCCGGGCCAACCAGGCACACCCGGAACTGGGCGGGCACATCGCCAGCTATGCCTCGGCCGCCGAGATCTTCGAGGTCGGTTACCAGCACTTCTTTCGGGGTGATGAGGCCCCGCACGGGGCGGACCTGGTCTACCTGCAGCCTCACTCCGCGCCGGGTATCTACGCCCGCGCCTATCTCGAGGGCCGCCTCGATGAATCACAGCTCGAGCGTTATCGTCAGGAAACCCGCGGCGGTGGCCTGTCTTCCTACCCGCACCCCTGGCTGATGCCGGACTTCTGGCAGTTTCCCACCGGCTCCATGGGCATCGGCCCGATCAGCGCCATCTATCAGGCCCGCTTCATGCGCTACCTCGAGCATCGCGGCCTGACGGACATGGGGGATCGCCACGTCTGGGGCATCTTCGGCGATGGCGAGATGGATGAGCCGGAGTCCCTGGGAGGGCTGTCCATGGCGACCCGCGAGCGCCTCGATAACGTGACCTTCGTCATCAACTGCAACCTGCAGCGCCTCGACGGCCCGGTGCGCGGCAATGGCCAGATCATCCAGGAACTGGAAGCCATGTTCACCGGCGCCGGCTGGAACGTGATCAAGGTGCTGTGGGGCTCGGACTGGGATGCGCTCTTCGCCCGGGATACCGACCACGCCCTGCTGCGCCGCTTTGCGGCCACCGTGGACGGCAAGTACCAAACCCTGGGGGCCAAGGACGGCGCCTACAACCTGACGCACTTCTTTCAGGAAGACCCGGCACTCAAGGCCCTGGTCGCCCACATGAGCGACGAGGAAGTGGACGGCCTGAAGCGAGGCGGCCATGACATGCGCAAGCTGTATGCCGCCTTCGCCGAGGCGCGTGCCCACAAGGGGGCACCGACGGTCATCCTGGCCAAGACCAAGAAGGGCTACGGCATGGGGGCCAATGGCGAATCGCGCATGACCGCCCACCAGACCAAGAAGCTGGACCCCGAGTCCCTGGCGGCCTTCCGGGATCGCTTCCAGTTGCCGTTAAGCGATGACCACCTGGCCGAGATGCGCTTCTTCAAGCCCGCCGATGACAGCCCGGAAATGCGCTACCTGCAGGAACGCCGTCAGGCGCTGGGGGGCCCGATTCCCCGGCGACGCAGTGAGGCACCGCCCGTCACCGTGCCCGACCCGGCACGTTATGCCGGCTTCGCCCTGGAGGCCGACGGCAAGGCGATGTCGACCACCATGGCGGCGGTACGCATGCTCGGCGGCCTGCTCAAGGACAAGACCCTGGGGCCGCGTATCGTGCCCATCGTTGCCGACGAGGCGCGTACCTTCGGCATGGCCAACATGTTCCGCCAGGTCGGGATCTATTCCCCGGTCGGCCAGCTCTACGAGCCGGAAGACGCCGGCACCATGCTCTATTACAAGGAATCCCGCGACGGCCAGATTCTCGAGGAGGGCATCACCGAGGCCGGCGCGATCTCCTCCTGGACGGCGGCGGCCACGGCCTACAGTGTGCATGGCCTGGCGATGCTGCCGTTCTATATCTATTACTCGATCTTCGGCTTCCAGCGGGTCGGCGACCTGATCTGGGCCGCCGCCGACCAGCGCCCTCGCGGCTTCCTGTTCGGCGCCACCGCTGGACGGACCACCCTCAGTGGCGAGGGGCTCCAGCACCAGGACGGTAGCAGCCAGCTGATCGCCGCCACGGTGCCCAACTGTCGGGCCTATGATCCCGCCTTCGCCCACGAGGTGGCGGTGATCATGGACCACGGCATGCGCGAGATGCTCGAGGAAGGGCAGGACGTCTTCTACTACGTCACCCTGACCAACGAGAACACGGCCCAGCCCTCCCAGCCGGAAGGCGTCGAGGCCGATATCATCAAGGGCCTCTATCGCTTGCCGTCCCATGCCCCGTCCACCCCGAAGGTGCGTCTGCTGGGCTCGGGGGCTATCCTCAACGAGGTCATCCGTGCCGCCGACCTGCTCGCCGAGGACTGGCAGGTCGAGGCGGAAGTGTGGAGTGCCACCAGTTTCAGCGAGCTGGCCCGGGACGCCCGGGAAGTCGAGCGCCACCATCGTTTTCATCCCACGGATGCCCCGCGGAGGAGCCATCTGGCCGCCTGCCTCGATGGCGACATCCCGATCGTGGCGGCCAGCGATTATGTGCGCGCCTACCCGCAGTTGATTGCCAGTTATGTCCGCCCGCGGTTCCTGGCGCTGGGGACTGATGGTTTCGGCCGCTCGGATGCCCGGGCGGCGATGCGCGACTTCTTCGAGGTCGACGCGACCCATGTGGTGCTGGCGGCACTCCAGGCCCTGGTGGAAGAGGGCGATCTGCCGGCACAGCGCCTGGCCGACGCTCTGGCACACTACGACATCGAGCCCCCGGAAGCCGCGCCCTGGCAGCACTGAGTCGCTCTCCAGAGCCTCGAGGGATTTGTATGCCGATCGCCTCGTCGGTGAACACGGCGATGGGTGGGGAAGGTATCAAAGGCTATAGATGCTCGGCGATCCCCAGGCCGATGCCCTGGGCGCCGCCGGTCAGGTAGATTAGCCGTGAGTCGCTCATTCCTCGGTCTCCGGTGGTGTCCGGCGATACGCATCGACCAGGATCGCAGGATCGTGTTCGGTATGGCCGCGGTTGGCGTGGGCACGCAGCACCTGGGCGGCCAGGCCGCTCATGGGGGTGGCACTGCCGCTGCGCTGGCTCTGGGCCACAGCCATGTCCAGGTCCTTTAGCAGGGTGCGCAGGTGCCAGGGCGGGTTGTCGAAGTCGCTCGCCGCCATGCGTGGGGTGAGAATCTGGAAGGGCTGAGTCGGCGAAGCCGCCGGTGAGTGCTTCGGTCAGTCGGGTGGCATCCACGCCGCTGGACTCGGCCATGGCGACCATCTCGGCGAGCACCGCCGTCTGGCAGCCCACCACCATCTGGTTGCAGACCTTGGTCACCTGTCTGCTGCTCACCGGCCCCATGTGGGTCACCCGCGCCGAGAGCGGGGCCAGCAGCGGGCGGATGCCCTCGATCTCATCGGCTTCCCCGCCGCACATGATCGCCAGGCTTCCCGCCTCGGCACCGGCCACCCCGCCGGATACCGGGGCATCCACCCAGCGCATGCCGCACTGCCGGTGCAGTCGCTCGGCGAAGTCCCGCGTCGCGGCAGGGTCACTGCTGGAAAAGTCGATCAACACCTGGCCGGCCCTGCCGCCAGCGGCGATGCCGGCCTCGCCGAACACCACGGCTTCCACCACCGAGGTATTCGCCAGGCACAGCATCACCACATCGACGCTTTCCACCAGTTCGGCAATGGAAGCGGCCAGGCGAGCACCGGCGTCGACCACGCCCCTGGCCTTTTCCGGTGATCGATTCCACACGGTCACATCGAAGCCGGCCGAGAGCAGGCGGCGAGTCATGGGATCACCCATCAGGCCGATGCCGATGAAACCGAGGCGGGATTGGGTCATGGGGAGGTCTCCAGGCCGAAGGGAAAGCTCAAGGATGCGCGATGCAACGCCTGTTGATCAACGCTCCGGCGAAAGCCGTCGATTGCCTCCCATGACACATCGCAGCAACCGGGCGTGAAGAGGAGCCTGGGAGAGGCCACATCCCGGTCTGTATCCAAATGATGCATTGCAGAACAAAACTCCCCGGCTTGGTGCAGAATAATCGCCGAGCGGGGCAGTGATTTCTGCAAGATGCGGTAGGATGTTATATAACTATTTGATTTAATGAGAGATGCCGAGTAAGTGGCATGATTTTCGAATAGTAATAGTCAGATAACCGACCAGGCACAGAAGTCGAACGAGTCAAGGGACAAGCGTCCTGATGGTCGGAACCGATTGAAATGTCGCCTCTACCGGGCGATACACCGAGTGAGCTGGCGTGCTCCTACTGGTCCCCTTCGGGGGGCCTTTTTTTTGTTTTTTCCTTTGTCCTGTCGACCACCGAGGGGAGGTGCTTGAAGTCGGAAGTGGTATGGTCAGGAAATCACCAGAATGGGTAGGTATGCTATATGCGACTCAGGGTCCTGTCTGATCTGCACCTGGAACATTTCGACG
>NZ_JBDNGD010000432.1:0-5237 GCF_041689495.1 Halomonas sp.
CCCTTGCGGGGTTCCCCGGTCTCGTTCCTGTCGACTTCCGTCCTCAAGAACCACTGGGGCCGTCAACCACCGACGAATGTAGAGCCGAATCCACCTTTCAGGTACGTGCTTTTCCACGGCACGCATCAGAAGATCATGATCGATAGTATCGAAAAATGCCTTCATGTCCAGATCCAGCACCCAGTCATAACGCCAACAGTTTCGTCGAGCTTGCATCACTGCCTGGTGGGCTCCACGACGTGGGCGATAGCCAAATGAGGAGGTATGAAAGTTTCGTTCGAGCCTTGGTTCCAGGATCATCTTGACCGCCATCTGCGCCACACGGTCTCCGACCGTCGGGATTCCCAGGGGCCTGAACTGCCCTTCTCCCTTGGGTATCAAAACTTGGCGGACCGGTGCGGGATGGTAGCTACCCGAACTCATGCGATTCCACAACTTGTACAAATTGGGACCCAGCTTTTCTTTGAAGGCCGTGATGCTTTCCCTGTCGACGCCTGGCGCACCGTTGTTGGCTGCCACCCGCTTCCACGCCTCCCAAAGCGTCCGCTTGGGTATCTCGAAGGGTTTTGCCGTCTGGCGAGGGTCATCCTGTCGCACAGTTGCCCCCACTTTCCGGCGGGATAAGGCCATGCCTTCGCTCCAGCCCCATTACAGGGCCTTCTTCACTACTACGCATTGTACGTCGCATTGGTACTCAGATCCTCTCAGGGTCGCTGATTGAATCGCTCCCTTGGCATCGACGTGACAGGTTCCCCTGTTCCGTACCTGCGCCTGAATGACGGTCACGCCACCTCTATGCCGGATACCATCAGGCCCACGCTCAGGTTGCTGCCTGACTTGTCCCAGAGCAATGTCGAGACCCTGGTTTTGATATCGGTCGCAATTTTCGACACTTCGTCGGTGGCTCACTTGCGTTCGTCTCCGCCATCCATACCTAACGAGGTCTTGCCTCGCCTTTTCCTCTGACGCTCACCACCGACGCTCTTTACGCCAGCAGCTCAGGGTGGTTTGGAATCACCGCCTGATCGGCGAATCCGAGGGGCCTTCCCTCATCACAGGTACAGCATGGCTGACACCATCCTGGTGCTCAGCCTTCAGGGCACACCGACAGATTCCTTGACAACTACCGCTCCCCTTGGGCTGTAGATTGATGATCTCGTCGACGCCATACAGCGTAAGAATGTGATGACCACCCTTGACCCTTTCATCAAAACCAAGGCGGATCAGCAACTGACAGAGCGCGGGGAACTCGATGTTACTATCCGCTCCACCTACAAGAATTTTCTGCCTCAGCTTCGAGTATTTTCCCATCAGCCTCTCGTTCTTGTAACCGAAACATATGGTGCGCCTCTAACGCCCTTATCCTTACCCCGCCAACCACTCCCTCTGCTCCTCGACCCCCATGCTGATCAGCCTCGGATCGTCCTGCTGCATGGCCTGAAACGCCTCCTTGCTGTCGAGACCCCACCAGTTGAGCTGGATCAGCGCCTGGGCGACGGCGCCGCCGAGGGTAGCGCCGGGGCCAGGAATGACGATGCGGTCCGGGGCGAACTCGCGCACGCTCACCTTGAGGGCGGTGGTGAAGTCGTAGGGCGTCACCAGCTGCTCGCCCAGAGTGTAGTCCCACAGCGCTCCGGGGTCGGTGCTCCAGGGGGTCCAGAGCTTGCCGCGGCCGTCGATCAGCGGCACCTCGGGGGCGCCGAACGGCGTCGCCGGCAGGCATGTTCTGGCCTCGGCCTTCACCTCTTCCTGCATCGGCGTATGAAAGGCCGCGTGCTGATGCAGGCGCATGGGGAAACGCTCCATGGGCGGCAGTTCCTCACCGAGCCGCTTGAGGCCGGCCTCGTTGCCGCCGAACACCAGCATGCCGCCGAGGTCGATGGAGAGGTAAAGCTCGCTGCCGCTCTGGCCATGCAGTGTCTCGATCAGCGCCAGCAGTTCCCGGCGCCGCTCGGGCTGGGGACGCCACTGGTCGTCGACCCAGGGATAGAGCAGCTGACCGCCGTTGAGGGTGGTCTGCATCAGATGGCCCATGGTGTTGATCAGCGTGAAGGCGTCGTCCTGGGCTAGGGCGCCGCCGAGGGCCAGGGCGATGTACCAGCCCATGGAGTTGCCGGTCACGGCACAGATCTCGTAACGCTCCCGGTCGATGGCCAGCGCGTCCGCCAGGGCGCAGGCGTAGATCAGCGGCGAGGCGTGATCGCCGCGGCCATGCACGCTCAGGCGAAACGGGGTTTCGCCGTCGAGTTCGCTCAGGGTGGGCTGATCCTGCTCGCGGCGCAGCGCATCGAAGCGCGAAAGCCACTCGCTCCCGGCGGCATGGCGGGTCAGGGAGCCCCATTCCGCCTGGTTGTAGGTGCCCCGCCCGGGGCAGACGATCAGCAGGCGTTCCTTTGGCTGGGTCGGCTCGCTCATGAGATCCGGCTCCCTGTTGCTGTGCGTTCAGAGGCGATCTGCCTGGGTACGAGACCCTCGGCGCGCTTGACGATCGCCGCGACCGACGGCAGCGTGACCGTCGCCGCCGGTCCCAGGGGAATGAAGCTGTCCTCAGCGGTCAGGCGGTGCAGGCGGTGTGATTCCACGCCCCGCTCCACCAGGCCGGTGATGATCTCCTCGCTGGGCGAGCCGCTGCGCCGGCATTCGTCCACGCACAATACCTGGGTGCAGTCGGCGACCCGACGATGAATCTCGTCATGATCCAGCGCCGTCAGCCAGCGCAGGTCGATGATGCGAAGTCGGATGCCCTGCGCCTCGAGCCGTTCCCGGGCCTGATGCGCCAGATAGGCCCCGTTGCCGTAGGTGACGATCGCCAGATCGCGCCCTTCGCCCCACTGGCCCAGCGCTCCCACCGGTAGGCGATGCTCGGGGCCGGGATCGGCGAAGCTCCACCGCTGATCGCCTTCCTCGATGAGATCACGGCAGTGATACAGGGCGATGGGTTCGAGCATCACCACGATGCGCTGTTCCTCGTCCGCCAGGCGCACCGCCTCCTGCAAGAGCCCCACCGCGTCTGCGGCGTTCGACGGACAGGCCACCAGCAGGCCGGGAATATCGCGCAGCACCGCCAGGGCGTTGTCGTTGTGGAAGTGGCCGCCGAAGCCCTTCTGATAGCCCAGCCCGGCGATGCGTATCACCATGGGGTTGGTGTACTGCCCCTGGGAGAAGAAGCTCAGGGTGGCGGCCTCGCCGCGCAGCTGGTCTTCGGCGTTGTGCAGGTAGGCCAGGAACTGGATCTCGACGATGGGCACGAAGCCGTTCTGGGCCAGGCCGATGCCCAGCCCCAGAATGCTCTGTTCGTCGAGCAGGGTATCGATGATGCGATAGGCGCCGTACTTGGCCTGTAGGCGCTGAGTCACGCCGTAGACGCCGCCCTTGCGGCCGATGTCCTCCCCGGCCATGACCAGATGCGGATATTCCGCCATCAGCCGATACAGGGTCTGGCTGAGCAGCCGCGCCATGGTGGCCGGCGTCTCGTCTACATCGCTCTTGACAGACCGGCGGCGACTGGGCCGCGACGGCGGCACGATGGAGGCCATCACCGCCTCGGCGCTTTCCAGCTTGGGCTGTCGGATGGCCGCTTCCGCGACCCGGGCGACCCGTTCGCCGATATGGTGATAAAGCGCCTGAATGGCCTCGGCATCGAGCACGCCATGGCGCAGCAGCAGGCCGGCGCTGTACAGCAGCGGATCGCAGGCCTCGGCGGCCTTGATCTGCTTCGCCGACAGATAGGCCTGCTGAGCGTCGGAGCCGGCGTGACCCATCAGGCGCACGCAGTGCATGTGCAGGAACACCGGCTGCTTGAGGCGCCGCGCCAGGCGTTCCGCCTCGCGAGCGGCGCGGTAGGTATCGAGCAGATCGAGCCCATCGCAGCTGATGTAGTGAAAGCCCGGGCGGCCGCGCATGCTCTGCTCGATCCAGCCGGCGGGGGTCGGCATGGAGATGCCGATGCCGTTGTCTTCGCAGACCATGACCAGGGGCATCGGCGCGCCCTGGTAGGCCGCCCAGGCCGCCGCGTTGAGCGCCCCCTGGGTGGTCGAATGGTTGAAGGAGGCATCGCCGAAGCTGCACAGCACCACGCTGTCGGCGGGCCACTCACCCGAACCGCGCAGGCGACGCCACAGGCCGAGACTATGGGCAGCGCCTACCGCCTTGGGCGGATGGGAGGCGATGGTGCTGGTCTGGGGCGGCACGTTGAGCGCCTTGGAGCCCAGCACCTTGTGACGGCCGCCGGAGACTGGGTCCGCGCTGGAGGCGACGAAGCTCAGCAGCATGTCGTAGGTCGACGTCTGCCCGGGCAGCTGCTTGCTGCGCTGGAGCAGGAAGGCCGCGTCGCGATAGTGCAGAAACGCCGGATCCGTGACGCGAAACGCCGCGGCGATCGCCGCGTTGCCCTCGTGACCGGAGCTGCCGATGGTGTAGAAGGCCTCGCCGCGCGCCTGCAGGCGCCGGGCATGCAGATCCAGCTGGCGGCTGAGCACCTGGGACTCGAACAGCTCCACCAGCGCAGGGGCCGTCAGCCCCGCCTCGTCGAGGCGCCACGCCTGGGCGGGGCTTGGCCAGTCACCGTCGCGCAGCACCTCGAACAGGCGCTCTTCCAAGGGGAAGGGATTCATTCGTCTATCGCTCCTTGGTCAGTCTCCTTGACCCTGGACATGTCGAGCGGGCAAACCCTAGCCCTAGCCATCAACTCCTAGCCATCAACTTCCAGCTGGGATTTTTCGGACAGGCGCTCGCGTACCCGCTTGATCGAACGCCTTTCAAGGGCCCTGTATAACTCGATCTCATCGGTCACGGATGCGCCCAGCGCCGCTTCGAAGGCATCACGGTTGGCATTGCCGGCATAGGTTTCATGACTGTCGCCCCCCAGATTCGACTGGAAGATACCCGCCGCACTCACCGGCAGGAAATCCTCGTAGGTGATCGGCCGAGCGCTGACCAGTCCCTGGGCGATCAGGGCTTCCAACCCCTCGTCCTCGTCGCGCTCTGCGCCCTCCTCGCGCCCCTTGTCGGTGGGCAGATAGTCGGTGAGCAGATAGTCGAAGAAGGCCAGCCCTTCGCGGCGCAGCTGCGCCTCGCCATCGGGAAACTCGTCGAATACCTCGGACAGTGTCTGCTGATGGGCGCGATTATCGAGCCCCGCGGAACGGGTCCGGGCCGTGGTCAACAGGCGGTCATAGAGGGTGCGCCCCTTGGCCGTCAACGCCATGCCGCGCTGCTCGATCTCGCCGAAGCGGGCG
>NZ_JBDNGD010000433.1:0-3075 GCF_041689495.1 Halomonas sp.
AACGCATTCGTAATGCGTAGGTCGGAGGTTCGAATCCTCTTTGCGGCACCAATAAATTCAGTAAAAACGTCTACTTAGATCATAGCAATAGTGGCCGTTTTTGTTTGGCAACGCTTCCAGGTTCCAAATAGGTAGCAAGCGTCGGAAACAGCCAGCAACGCTGAGCGCCTAACCCTTGGCCCAGATCCTGGATCAGGCCGACCTCCTCCCATCATCCGTCGCTCTTAATCTCAGCACCAAATGCCCCACCCAGCTCACTGACAAAACTGACACAACCCTCGCCCGCACCTAACATCAGCTCTAAGGATCAAGACCAAGATTCGGCTTCACTACAACACCCAACCTCTGGCTTCTCGCGCCTGAGTCTTTTTCCTCTGTGCCATCTGAACCTGCTAAAGTCCTACAAACTGCTTTCAATCAGGACAAAACATGGAAGATCGATGGCTCTCGGTCGACGAGGTAGGCGAGTATCTGGGCGTCAAACGAGACACCGTCTATCGGTGGATTTCTGATCGTGCCATGCCGGCACATCGCATCGGACGGTTATGGAAATTCAAGCGCGACGAAGTGGACGGCTGGGTCCGCAACGGCGGCGCCAGGGAAGGTGGAAAGCAGGATGCATGATCAAGCCACCCTCAAGCGATTGGGCTTTATGACTCAGCAGGGCAGCACCCACACGGCGCGGACCATCATGCTCAGCGAGTTGACCACCCTTTTCACTCAGGTGGCCAGCGATGCCGGCAGGGATGACTACCAGACTGCCATTCGCGAAGCCAACTGTCTGGGCAAACGATCCGGCCGCAGCCGGAAGCTTACTGCCAGCCACCTGGCCTACCTCTATGGCCTCGACCCTGCGAACCCGATCCATACAGGCTTGCGCTACTTCTGGTCGCGGGATGAAGCCGCGCGCCCCCAGCTCGCGCTGCTGGCAGCTGCCGCGCGCGACTCACTGCTGTGCGAGCTCGCACCCGCTATTCTCGCCAAGCCGCTCGGCACCTCGATCACACGCGAATCGGTCGAGGAGACCATCGATCAGCGCTGGCCGGGCCGTTTCAGCACGCTAACACGCGAGTCCATCGCCCAGCGGGTCAACAGCAGCCTGGTACAGGTAGGCTACCTGCAAGGCCCCATCAAAAGGATTCGGGTCCAGCTCCAACCTGCGACAGGCGCTGTCGCCTACGCCCTCTATCTTGCCTGGTTGCAGGGCGGCCGAGGCGAACTGCTGCTGCAGAGTCCCTGGTGCAAGCTGCTGGACGCCAGCCAGGACCGCCTTCTGGAACTGGCGGCCCAGGCCTCGGCCAAGGGCTGGATGGTCATGCGCCGGGTCGACAACGTGGTGGATATCGACTTTCCCGCGCTATCTGGGGTCGTCACCAGCGCCATGCGTGCCGGCAAGGACGTCAAGTCACAGGGAGAGCCTATCAATGAGCAAGGTTAAACGCCTGATCGACTCCTACGGCCGGTTTATTGCCTTGCCCTGGCGGGATGATGCCGCCGCGGCCCAACGCGTCGTGTTCTGCGTCTATCCCGAGACGGAGGAACTCCGACTGCGCGCCAACATCGACGAATTCGAGCTGATCACCCGGCAGGCCGGCCATGAGTGGATGACTTTCGACCTGACCCACACCTTCGCCGTCTGGATGTCCAAACAGAAATATGCCAAAGGGTACTTCAGGTCTCCGGCAAATCTAGCTACGGTGATTCATCGTTATCTGGACTGGCTGGAAGCACAATTCACCGCGAAGCTCTCCACCCTGGGCGTAGGGGACAACCACGTGGTCACGCTTTATGGCGTGGGCAGTCTGTTCGGCCTCTTGAAGGTCAAGGCGGTGGTCGATCGCCTGGCCACACAGGTACCGGGGCGATTGATGGTGCTGTTCCCCGGCAGTTTCGAGAACAATAATTACCGGCTGCTGGATGGCTATGACGGCTGGAACTATCTGGCCACCCCCATCACGGCCGATGGGGCACGCTGACGCAAGATTGGCACTCGCCACCAAATGAGCACCCATACCGCAGGGGAAAGGACGCATGCGCAATCGTGAGCTGTATACCAAGGACCCATCGCAGCAACGGCTGGTCAACGAAGGTGTCGCCTACGTCAACGATGACACTAGTAGCCGGGCCCAGGCTGTGCTCCGCTATGAACTGGAAACCTTCGTCTGCGACGGCCAGTATGCACGCGGCATGCGGGATATCCTCGAAACCTACCTGAGCAACCTCAGTAACCCTCAGGCAGAACAGCAACCCGGCGTATGGATCAGTGGTTTCTTCGGTTCAGGCAAGTCCCACATGGCCAAGATGCTGCGCACCCTGTGGGAAGACGTCACCTTCGATGATGGTGCCGCGGCGCGCGGTATCGTCCACTTGCCCCAGGAGATCCAGGATCAGTTCATGGAACTGACAACCCAGGGCAAGCGCCACGGCGGTCTGTTCGCCGCCTCCGGCACCCTCGGGGCCAGCTCCCGCGACAAGAGCGTGCGCCTGGCGCTTCTCGCCGTGATCTTCCGCTCCGCGGGTCTGCCTCAGCAGTATCCGATGGCGCGCTTTGTCATGTGGCTGCGCGATGAGGGCATCCTCGACCAGGTGCGCGATGATGTCATTGCAGACGGCGATGACTGGGAGGAGGAACTCGACAACTTCTATGTGGCCGAGTCGCTGCACGAAGCCTTGGTCAGGGCCAAGCCGAAGACGTTCAGCAGCGTCGAATCCTGCGCCGAGACACTCTCCCACCTGTATCCTCACGTCAACGACGTCAGCAGCGACGACATGCTCAAGTCCATTCGTCAGGCCCTGAACCAGGACGGCAAGATGCCGCTGACCCTGGTGGTGCTAGACGAGGTTCAGCAATACATCGGTGGCGACGGCCAGCGCTCCATCGACGTTCAGGAAGCCGTGGAGGCCTGCTGCAAGGAACTCGGCAGCCGCCTGATGTTCATTGGCACCGGCCAGACAGCGATCACCGGGACCAGCAACCTGGCGCGCCTGCAGGCTCGCTTTACCTTGCGCATCGAGCTTTCGGATGCCGACGTGGATGCGGTGATTCGGCAGGTCATCCTGGCCAAGAAGCCGGAA
>NZ_JBDNGD010000434.1:0-1729 GCF_041689495.1 Halomonas sp.
TAGATAGGCGACGCACATAACGCCAGCGACCGCGAGAAAGGCGATAAGGCCGAGGATCGTCGAGACCTAGCGTTTAAGGCCGGGCGCGGCGATCGGGGCGCCGAGGAGAGCCGCCAGCGTAGTCGCGATTGATCCGAGCATCCAGGCCAGCGGCAGCTGAAAGGAGGCAAACAAGGCGCCGCCGGTAGCTCCGATTGAAATCGCCAGAAGGAACCGACGATAAGGAAAGCACTCCGGCCGGACGCCCGCATGATCTCATCGATCGCCCGGCCGGCGGTGGTAATCATCATCGGCGTCCAGCCGCCCACGATCTTCAAGATCTTGCCCAGAGAGCGACAGGCAGCCTCACCGTTGCGCCGATCCGCCAGCATAATGCAACAGAGTTCACTCTCGCTCGCAGCATGCCGCCCCGCGCGGACTAATCGGGAATCTTCAGTTCCACCAATGGCGCATGCTGCTGACCGCCATAGGCATCGCCATCATCGAGATCGCATTGGGTATAGGGACGCGGGATGGAGATCTTGATGGCGTTCGCAATGTCGTGCTCGAAGAAGAGGATGTCCTCTTCAGGCACCTTGTAGACCGCGGCGAAGCTCGACTTGGTCAAGACCTTGGCTTCGACCACCCGCCGATAGGTTTGCTCGTCCTCGAACATGACATCGAAGGTGAGCATGAACGGCCCGGCATTTTTCGACCGGATGAGACGCGCAAGTACGCCCAGCTGAGCCATGCTCAAACCTCCACATATTCTGTGCGGAACATCTCCATCGGATTTTCAGGTATCACGATGTGGTTCATGTTGAAGCGATAAACGGGACCGCGTTCCGTCTCGGGGGGACTCATCGGAAAGGCAAGCCCGCTGATCAGGCCGCGCCATTCCGGAATGGGATAGTGCAGCGCGAAGTGCGCAAATGTCTTGGCGATGGCGGCCGTCACCGAGGACTGCATCGTGGTGACGGTGAAGAGCAGGCCCGCCTCATGACCCACCTCGTGCGCTCGCGGCTCTAGCTTGCCCATGACGCCGTCACGGCCATAGACCCGCACGTGAATCCGGTAGTCGTCTGGGCCCACGGCTCCGTTGAACATCTCCTGGACCCGCGCGGCGAACTTGTCCAGCATCGAGGCGAGCCAGTCATCGAGCTGTCTGATGATGAAGGGCTCTCGGACGCTGGCGATGATCGCCGCCTGATAGCCTGCGAGTTCGGCGCCCTCCAGCTTGATGGTCACGTGATCGGCGGGAATGAATTTCGAGCCGTGGACCCGAACGGTGCGCTCGCTCAGCGGCCCATATCGAGCCTCTCGAGTGTCGATCGTTCCTCCGGGTTCAGTGATGAGGTAGGGGTCGGAATTCTCGTAGAAGGTGTGGGAGGCGATGCTTTGCGGCGTGCAGCGCGCTTCCATGTCCATCGGCTCGATGTCGAAATGATCGTCCCGCACCCATGCGAAGATACTGTCGGGGCGCTTGCGCTGCACGGTCGAGGCCGTGCCGCACTCGAGGATCTTGGCGGCATGCCATGCAGGTCCCGCGCCGGCGCCATACATCAGCGGTACGGCCGCAAACAACGACGTGTCCGAGGCGCGCCCGGCAAGCACGACTTCCGCGCCGTCTTCGATGGCGGCTGCAATAGGCTCGTGCCCCATCATGCCCACGATATGCTCGCTGCGCTCAATCACGTCCTCGTCCAGGACAGGCGCAGGCTCTAGCGGCGCTATTTTCCCTTGGCGGAAA
>NZ_JBDNGD010000435.1:0-4434 GCF_041689495.1 Halomonas sp.
GCCAGGGTTACGATGTAACGAAGTTCTGTTAGAGTCATGGAGCGCCGTAAGGCATCCTCTCGTGACGGGGTGACGCCTCGAAGGATGCGGAGATTACAGGGACAGATCAATGCCAATGGGGACTTTGTATCAGGGAGCAGGGGAAAGGTGAAGATGACGACACTCATTCTGGGCTGTGGTGATATCGGGACGATCCTGGGAAAACACCTTCAGGAAGCGGGTCACCGGGTGATCGGTGTGCGTCGAAACGCCGCTGCCCTGGCAGATACCGGACTCGAGGCCGTCTCCCTTGATCTCGGCGATCCCGCACGTCTGGCGGACCTTCCCGATGTCGAGGTGCTGGTCTATGTGGTCAGTGCGGACCACTTCGACGAGGCGGCCTACCGTGCGGCCTACCCGGATGGCCTCAAGGCGGTACTGAGCGAGTTTGCCGGCCGGGAAAGGCCGCCGCAGAGGGTCTTCTTCGTCTCGTCCACCAGTGTCTATCCCCAGCAAGAGGGGGAATGGGTCAACGAGACGAGTCCGACGGCACCCTCCGGCTTCTCGGGTCAGTTGATGCGCGAGGCAGAGCAGGCGCTGATCGATCATCAACTGCCGGGAACGGTGGTGCGTTTCTCGGGGATCTATGGCCCCGGCCGCGACCGCTTGATCCGTCAGGTGGGCGAGGGACGCATCGCTCCTTTCAGTCCGGCCATGCATACCAACCGGATCCATCGCGATGATTGTGCCGGGGTACTGGCCCACCTGATCGACCTTGCCCTGGCCGAGAAGCCCCTGAATGACCTCTACCTGGCCAGTGACTGTGAGCCGGCGCCGCTGCACGAGGTGATGAGTTGGCTGGCGACACAGCTCAAGGTCGAGGCCACCGAGACCATCCAGTCGCCCCTGCGCCGTCGCGCCAGCAAGCGCTGTGACAACACCCGGCTGCTCGAGAGTGGCTATGCCTTCCGCTACCCCAGTTATCGGGAAGGCTATGCGCAGGTGCTCAAGGCGGGTGGCTTCCTGCCCCAGCGGGAGTGAGGGAGATTACAGCGAGACCCGATAACCCAGCATCAGCGTTTCAAACCCGTCATTCGGTCGCCTGATCCCGGCGTTGGAGTAGTGGATCAGGGCCAGGGAGATCTCGCCATCGGCCCAGGGCAGGCCCAGGGCCAGGCGATCCTCGAACTGGAAACTCGTCGAGAGTTCCCGGGCGTCCAGACGGGTATCGATGAAAAGTGCCCCGCCGATTCCCGCCTCGAGGAAGACCTCTCGCTCACCCATGAAGGTGTAGCGCACGGCTGGGGTAACCAGCCAGGCGGCGTTGGCGCCTTTCTTTTCGCTTGACAGCATCAACAGGCCGGTGGCCAGGCGCAGGTCGAGGCGGGGATGCAGGCCCTCCAGGGGAATGAGATGATCTATCTGGATCTGGAGTGCCGCCGTGGATTCGCTGGTGGCACCCGCGGCCAGCGACCAGTCGGCCAGTGTCGGGCTGCTGCCCAGAAGGGTTGCCGTGGCAATGGCGGCGATGGCGGTATTATGGCGGGACATTCCCTTTTCCCCTTGCGGTCTCTTGTCGTGTCAGGCGCTTCGTGAGCGTGCCAGGGCAGTGTAACGGGCGCCTGACGTGTCATTGACGGAGTTGATCAAAGCTAACTGATTATAGGACCAATCCAGGTTCACGCCAGGCAAAGTCGGTGGTATCGAAGGTTTTCGGACGTCGCACCAGTGCCAGGAAGAGCCGCATCTCAGTCGCCGATGACCATGATCGCCTCTGCCTCCACCTGAGCGCCCTTGGGCAGCGCCTTGACCCCCACGGCGGCGCGGGCCGGGAAGGGCGGGGTCAGGAACTCTTCCATCACCTGGTTGACGATGGCGAAGTTGCCCAGCTCCACCAGGTAGAGGTTGATCTTGACGATCTCGCCCAGGGAGCCGGCGGCTTCCTCGCAGACGGCCTTGAGGTTGGTGAAGACCTGGCGCGCCTGGGCCTCGAAATCGTCCGAGACCAGTTCCATGGTGGCCGGGTCCAGGGGGATCTGGCCGGAAAGATAGACGGTATTGCCGGCCTTGATGGCCTGGGAATAGGGGCCGATGGCGGCAGGTGCCTTGTCGGTGTTGATCGCGGCCTTGTTGCTCATGGACGTTCTCCGGGTTGTCATGGGTGTGTTAAATCGCGTGAGCCTGGGGTCAGGGTCATTTGCCGATGCGTGAGATCCTGCCGATATGGGGCAGGTTGCGCAGGCGCTTGATCAAGCGTGCCAGGTGAACCCGGTTGCGCACGGCCAGGGTCAGGTCGACCGTGGACAGTCGAGCGTCACGCTCCTCGATGCTGATGTGTTCGATGTTGGCCTCGGCATCGGTGACCAGGCTGGCGAGTTCGGCCACCAGGCCCCGGCGACTCTCGGCCTCCAGGCGCAGGGCAGCGGGGAACTCCTCGTCGATGTCCTCTGCCCACTCCAGAGTGAAAAGCGTGTCAGGGTCATTCCTGAAGTCGCTGATGTTGCGGCATTCCACCCGGTGCACCACGATGCCCCGGCCCGCCGAGAGGTGACCGATGATGGGGTCGCCGGGGAGCGGATGACAGCAGCGGGCAAAGGTGATCACCATGCCCTCGGCGCCATGGATGACGATGGGCCCCTGGGGCAGGGACTGGCGTTGCAGGCTCCCCGGTTCGTTGCCATGCGCGATGTCCACCAGTCGCCTGGCCACCATATTGCCCACCCGGTTGCCGAGTCCGATGGACTCGAGCAAGGCATCCTGGGTTTTCAAATCGAGTTCCGCAAGCAGGGCCGTGACGACGTCCTCGTGCAGCTCCTCCAGGCTGGTCTCGAAGCCGGCCAGCGCCTTGTTGACCAGACGCCGGCCGAGATGGACGGCCTCGGTGTGCTGCTGGTGCTTCAGTGCATGGCGGATCGCCGAGCGCGCCTTGGCGGTTATCGCGAAGTTGAGCCAGGCCAGGTTGGGCCGCGCACCGGGGGCAGTGATGATCTCCAGGGTCTGACCGCTCTCCAGGCGGCTGGAAAGCGGTGCCAGGTGGCGATCGATGCGACAGGCGATGCAGCTGTTGCCGATGTCGGTGTGCACGCTGTAGGCGAAGTCGATCACCGTGGCGCCCTGGGGCAGCTCCATGATGTCGCCCTTGGGTGTGAAGACATAGATATCGTCGGGGAAGAGGTCGTTCTTGACGTGCTCGATGAATTCCAGCGAGTCTCCGGCATGGCGCTGCATCTCCAGCAGGCCCTTGACCCAGGCCCGAGCCCGGGCATGGCTGCCCTCGGCGATGGGGTGCTCGGTCTGGCCGGCCTTGTAGAGCCAGTGGGCCGCGATGCCGTTGTTGGCCATGGCCTCCATCTCGCGGGTGCGGATCTGCACCTCGACGGGCATGCCGCCGCTGCCGAACAGAGTAGTGTGCAGGCTCTGGTAGCCGTTGGCCTTGGGGATGGCGATATAGTCCTTGAAGCGACCCGGCACCGGCTTGTAGAGGTTATGCACCACGCCGAGGATACGGTAGCAACTGTCGATGTCCTCGGTGATGATGCGAAAGCCGAAGACGTCCATGATCTCGGCGAAGGACTTCTGGTGATCGCGCATTTTCTTGTAGATCGACAGCAGGTGTTTCTGGCGACCGATCACCGTGCCGGGAAGGGCCTCGTCGTCGAGGCTGGTCTGCAGGGCATTCTGGATCTGGCGGATCGCCGATCGGCGGTTGCCGCGGGCACTGGAGACCGCGCGCTTGATGCGTTCGGCACGCATCGGGTGCAGGGCCTGGAAGGAGAGGTCCTCGAGTTCCACGCGAATGGTATTGATGCCCAGTCGACTGGCGATGCGGGCATAGATTTCCAGGGTCTCGCGGGCGATGCGGCGCTTCTTCTCGGGGCGCAGGGCACCCAGGGTGCGCATGTTGTGCAGGCGGTCGGCGAGCTTGACGATGATCACCCGGATGTCCCGGGACATCGCCAGCACCATCTTCTGGAAATTCTCGGCCTGGGCGACCGCCTTGTCCTCGAAGGTGATCTGGGTCAGCTTCGAGACGCCGTCGACCAGCTCCGCGACGGGCTTGCCGAATTGAACGGCGATGGCGGCCTTGCCGATCCCGGTATCCTCGATGACATCATGCAGCATGGCGGCCATCAGGCTCTGATGGTCCATGTGCATGTTGGCGAGAATGTTCGCCACTGCCAGTGGGTGGGTCACATAGGGTTCACCGGAGCGCCGGCGCTGACCGTCGTGGGCCTGTTCGGCGTAGTAGAAGGCACGCTTGACCTGCTTGATCTCGTCCTGGGGAAGGTAGCCGCCGAGTCGGTCGGCCAGGTCATCGATGGTGAACATGCAGCGTGCCCTGAATCCAGCATGGGTATCCCCGGAGGGGAGGGGACCTCATGCCATCGTTGGCGATCACTCCTCCATGGCGAGGCCGGGCTCGGGTTCGCGCCGGGGGCGCACCAGGACCTCGAC
>NZ_JBDNGD010000436.1:0-3170 GCF_041689495.1 Halomonas sp.
CAGATGATGGCCACACTGTCCGACGCTGAGCGCGCCGATACCTGGCGGGAAATCGAGGCCGAATTGAAGCAATTCGAGGGTTCGGATGGCTTCGTCGGCCCGTGTGAGATGCTGGTGGCGATGGGAGTCAAGTGAACAGACGCACTGAAATTCATGCCTGCGCTGCCAGATGAGGTTCGTTGTCTCTGGCGAGCAGCGGTCAAACGAAAGGAGATTATCATGACTGACCAAAATAGCTGTAAGGGAACCTGTTTCTGCCAAGCCGTGGAACTCACCGTGACCGGCGAGCCCGTCGTGATGGGTTACTGCCACTGCGAGTCGTGCCGTGCCTGGTCGGCCGGCCCGGTCAATGGCTTCACCCTGTGGAAGCCGGACGCCGTGAGTATCACGCGAGGCGCCGAGCACATTGGCGAGTTCCAGAAGACCGAACGAAGCATTCGCAAATGGTGCAAGCAGTGCGGCGGCCACCTTCTGACCGAGCATCCCACCATGGGCCTGACCGACGTCTATGCCGCCATCATCCCGACGTTGGACTTCAAGCCGGCCGTGCACGTGCACTACCAGGAGACTGTTCTGCCCATCAAGGACAGCCTGCCCAAACAGCAGGACGTTCCTGCCGAGATGGGCGGCTCCGGTGTCTTGCTGCCCGAATGAGAAAGGAGAATGTCGCCATGTCCACCAAAGTCGCTGTCATACAAAAGCCCCCGGTGCTGCTCGACCGGGACAAGACCATTGCACGGGCGGTCGAGTCGATCGATGAGGCCGCCGGCGCCGTTGCCACACTACTGGTGTTTCCCGAGGCCTATATCCCTGGCTACCCGACCTGGATCTGGCGGCTCAAACCCGGCGGGGACATGGCGTTATCCGGCGAGATCCACGCGAGACTGCGCCAGAATGCAGTCGATCTGGATCGCGAAGATCTGCGCCCGCTGCAGGACGCGGCGAGTCGACATGCGGTGACCGTCGTGATGGGGATCAGCGAAATCGACAGCAGCTTTTCGGGCACGACACTGTTCAATACGGTGGTCGTCATCGGCCCGGACGGAACGCTCCTCAACCGCCATCGCAAACTGATGCCGACCAATCCAGAGCGCATGGTGTGGGGAATGGGTGATGCCAGCGGCCTGAGAGTCGTCGATACGCCCGCCGGCCGACTGGGCTGCCTCATCTGCTGGGAGGGCTACATGCCGCTGGCGCGTTACGCCCTCTATGCGCAGGATCTGCAGATCTACGTCAACCCGACCTGGGACAGTAGCGAAACGTATATTGCCACATTGCGGCATATTGCCAGGGAGGCAGGCTGCTGGGCGATCGCAACCGCTACCGCCATGCAGGGAAGCGACGTGCCGGAGAATTTCCCCGACCGCGACAGTCTCTTCGAGCCGGATGAGTGGATCAACGGCGGCAACGCCGTCGTAGTCGATCCGTCCGGTACTGTCATCGCCGGGCCACTCCATCGCGAAAAAGGTATCCTGTATGCCGAGATTGACATTGAAGTGGCACGGCGGGCGCGCCGCTCGCTGGACGTCTGCGGCCACTATGCCCGGCCGGATATTTTTTCGCTCTCCGTGAACCGCAAACCGCTCCAGCCGGCGGAATTCTCGGATTGATGGAGCAGGGTTATGGACAGGGGACTGATAATCTTCGATGTGTCCTGCCCAACAAGGCGCTCACCGGTCTGCAATTCCGCTGAGCGCCATTTGTTGCCGGTGAGCTTCGGCGTTATATGAAGACGCTCTGATCGCCCGCTTAATCACCCGTTGTGGATGCCTCATACGCGGGGCGTGAAGTGGAGATCAAGGGAACACAGAGCAACCGAGTGGGTTCGAGAAGCCGCCCCGAGCATCTGCTGGTGCTTGGGCTGCTCCACCGAGATGCCTTCCTGCTTGGCCACTTCCGTTCAGGTGACAGCTACGTTGACAGATAGGGGCCACGTTGACAGATAGGGGCCACCCGGTTTCCTGCTGAGGTGCTAATCTATTTTATGGCAGCACAATGACAACAGGATCCGGCCGCCACCTGCCAGCCGGGCATGACAGGAGTTACGCCATGAAGAAACTGCCCCCCGATGCCAAGACACGCGGCATCCATGAGCTCTATGCCGAGGATCCCGAGGCGGCGGATCGCAAGCTCTGGGACCGGGAAGTCGACCCCGTCACCCGCCGGGGTTCCTGAAACGCTCCAGCCTGCTCGCCATGGCCGTCGCCGTGGGTGGATCGATCCCCTTTGCCGACCGCATGCCCGGCGGCCTGATCCCGGCCGCCCTGGCGCAGAGCGACGAACCCTTCACCCTGAAAGGCAAGGAAGGACTGGCCGTACTCAACGACCGTCCCATCAATGCCGAGACACCGCCTCACCTGCTCGACGACGACATCACCCCCGGAAAGGTCATGTTCGTGCGCAACAACGGCATCCCGCCGGCATTGGAGAACATCGACGTCGCCGCCTGGCAACTGGAAATCGGCGGTGAATCCTGCGCGAACCCGCAGAGCTTCTCCATCGCCGACCTCAAGGAGAAATTCGAGCACCACACCTACCAGCTCCAGGTGGAGTGCGGCGGCAATGGCCGCAGCGAGTATGTGCCCTCCGCCAGCGGCAACCAGTGGACCACCGGCGCCGTGGCCTGTCCGACCTTTACCGGCGTGCGCTTGCGCGATGTCCTCGAGGCCTGCGGTATCGTGGGAGACGGTGAGCAGCAACTGCACTGCCTGCCATTCGGCCAGCCTGGTCACCCAGAACAGCGGCTCCCGCAATCACTGGGAGAAGCTGATCCGGTGGATGCAGGACACCCAGGGGCTCTGGCAGCTGCAGGCAGAGACCGAGACGGCCATCCTCGACTATCTGGCGGAAAACTACGGGCCCAAGGAGGGCTCGCGCCGCCCGCCTCTCCCCAGAGCGTTCATGCCGGACAACCCCTACTCGACGGTGGCCGACCCCGGCTGATCACCGACGTTTCCATCCACGATTGGCCATCCACAACAGGCCCCTCGCGAGGGGCCTGTTCTCGGGGATCTCTCTGAATGCCTGCAGTGTGCCGGCGACCAGGGGGTTCTTGTCCAGGTTGTGGGAGACCACCTTGGCGGGAAATTCCAGTACGGCGTGTCGGCATCTGGCTGGTGCTCTACAGCGTCGACTCCGCCGCGATCGAGGCCCCGCAGCACCGAGGCGAC
>NZ_JBDNGD010000437.1:0-14696 GCF_041689495.1 Halomonas sp.
GCGGTAGCGGGCCAGGGTGTCCCAGGCCAGCGCCGTGGCATCGGGCATGGCAAGATTCCTTTCTCTCGAGGTGAGATACCCAGCATGACCTAAGTCAGCACCGGGTTGAAGAGTAGCGTGGTTGGATGAACAGGGGTGGCGGTCGGCAAGGTGGGATGCTTAGATGTGTGGAGGCACAGGGAAGCAAGGGCCGCCACATAAAAGGAATGCTTGTGAACGATATGCCAAGTAAGACGTTCTCCAACCTCGACCCTGCCGCGCGCAGCATCTGGTCGAAAAGCGGTTATAAAGATGGTGTTGGCCATAACCTTCTTGCGCATTTGCTGGATGTAGCTGCGGTGGTCGAGACGTTGCTGTTGCTTGAACCTGAGTCAACAAGGGAGTGGGCCGCTCGCGTTTTCGGTTTGCCGCGTGAATCTTGCGTTCGCTGGGTTGCGGCGGTTGCTGGGTTGCACGACTTCGGTAAGGCTACTCCAGGGTTTGCGGCCAAATGGCCTGCTGGGCGCGAGGCGATTGAGCGCTTGGGTTTAGGCTTTCCGGAGAGCGCTTGCCGTATGTCTAACCACTCGCAGTCCACTGCGGCTCTGCTTTCGCAACCGCTTTATACGCGTCTTGGTGCCAATCATGGGTGGATTAGAGCGGTCGTGCAGGCAGTTAGTGCGCATCACGGCCGGCACTTCTCTGCTGGTGAGCGACGAGCAGGGCGGCCTATCGGTGAGCCTCTGGGCTGGTCCTTGGCCCGTAACCAGGTTCTGTCAGCCTACTGGGAGGTGTTATCGCCTCCAGGAGACATAACTCCTGTCGAACTCGATCTCGTAGCTGTGAACTGGCTCGCCGGGTTAACCAGCGCCTCCGACTGGATTGCCTCCAATCCTGATTGGTTCCCGCTGGGGGAACGCCATGATGAACTGAAAGCGTATTACGCCGACGCGCTCCGTCTAGCCGAGCGGGCCTTGAAGATTGCCGGTTGGGCGTCTGCCGAGAAGCTGCTCGACTGGCAGGCGACAACGGCGGAACTGCTCAGCACTATACGCGGAGAACCGACGGCGCCGAGGCCGTTGCAGGAAAAGGGGGATGAGCTCTTGCAGTCTGCCCAAGGCCCGTCGCTATTGTTGGTCGAGGCGCCGATGGGCGAGGGAAAGACTGAACTGGCGTTTCTTGCACATCTGCGCCTGCAGGCTGCCAACCAGCATCGCGGCCTGTATCTGGCGATGCCGACGCAGGCGACAGGTAACGCACTGTTTACGCGCACGCGGCGGTTCCTTGAAGGGTTCGTCCGGGGCTCAGCGGATATCCAGCTCGTGCACGGTGGTGCTGCGATGAACGAAGAGATACGCCATCTTCGTGGTGTGTCGCACAGTCGGCAAGAGGCACTTTCGGCCTCGGCCTGGTTCTCGCAGCGACGGCGCCCGTTGCTTTCGGCCAACGGCGTGGGAACTGTCGATCAGGCGTTGTTGGCCACACTCAACGTCAAACATCACTTCGTGCGCCTCTGGGGGCTCGGCAATCGCGTGGTGGTTTTCGATGAGGTGCATGCCTATGACACCTATACTGGTGGCTTGATCGCGGCGTTGTTGCGTTGGCTCAAGGCGATGGGAAGCTCTGTGGTATTGATGAGCGCTACCTTGCCGCGCAAGATGCGCGACGAGCTGATCGCCGCTTGGGGCGCATCTCCTGATGACCTACCTACACTCGAGTACCCGCGTGTCATCCTTGTCGATGATGGAAAGCCTCGTGGGCAACACGTCCAGGCAAGAGAGCTTGATCCCATTGAGTTGCATCGCCTTAATGAGTCTCTGGAGGCGCTTGCGGGACAAGCAACAGCATTAGTAGTTGATGGTGGCTGCGGCGCGATCATTGTCAACACAGTGTATCGCGCCCAATCGCTTTATCGGATGTTGAAAGCGCTGCGCGACGACCCCGATTACCCCGAAGTGCGAGACGATCTAAAACTCGTTCTGTTCCATGCGCGCTACCCAGCCGATGAAAGAGGTCAGCGTGAGAGAGAGGTACTGAGTCATTTTGGGGAAGGTGACGACAATCGCCCTGAGTCGGCTTTGATGATCGCCACCCAGGTTGCAGAACAGTCTCTAGACCTAGACTTCGATTTTATGCTTAGCGATCTCGCGCCTGTCGATCTTCTTCTACAGCGCGCGGGTCGTATGCATCGACACCAGCGCCACCGCCCGCCTCATCATGATCGGCCACGTTTATGGGTGGCTGGGTTGGAGCGTGATCGCTTGCCCTCTCTGGAGGAAACTGCTTGGGGCTATGTCTACGCACCCTACTGGCTTGGCCGAACCTGGGCCTTTCTGCGCGATGAGGAGAGACTGCAGTTGCCGGTGGACATCGATCGTTTGGTACAGAAGGTGTATAGCAATGCGGAGCTACCGCCGGATGTGCCTGAGGCGATCAATGACTTCATTGAAATGGAAGCCTACGTCAACCACTTGGGCGAAGAAACGAGTAAACGACAGCTCGCTGTAAATATCGCGATCGATATCGAGGCTGATCCGCTAGAGGCGTATCACGATAAACCCTATGGCGGTGATGACGAGCTAGGCATCCGTAACCAGACTCGGCTCGGCCCCGATTCAGTCTCTGTGGTACCCATTGAGACCACGGAAGCGGGATGGAAGGTCGGCGATTGCGTTTTCGATCCAGGTTGTGTTCCCGATGATGAAACCGCCAAAGCGCTTTACCGGCGCCAGCTTCGGTTGAGTCGTAAAGCGGTCGTCGTGCATTGTCATCAGTCCGAGCCGCCTGCGGCCTTTGCAGATCATCCGATTTTACGTGACTTGTACCCGTTGCCGCTGGAAAGTGGCTGCGGTGAGTTCGGTGGACAAGCGATTTATCTGGATGCCGAGGTAGGCCTTGTATATCTCGATTCCAGGGATCAATGAGAGGGGGGGGGTAATGGCTGAGTATTCATTGTTGGACGAACCATGGCTGCCGGTGCGGCTGATCGATGGGCGTGTGATTTCGCTTGGTTTGCGTGAAGTGTATAAACGAAGTAACGAGATCGCCGCGCTGGCAGAGACGGCGCCGCCAAATCTCGTCGCGCAATATCGTCTGCTTTTGGCCATCCTGCACCGTGCGGTGACACGGCAGTGCGGCCATTGGCGTACTGTTGAACGTGCTCGCTGGTATCTTGGAGGTCTACCAGTTGATGCTGTGTGTGACTACTTGGAATCTTGGCAAGATCGGTTTTACCTTTTTCATTCCGAGTATCCATTCATGCAAGTTGCGGCGCTCGATGAGGCCGTTGAAACGTGCGATAAGCGGAAGCCATGGACACAGATTTCGCTAGGTAGCGCCAACGGCAATACGCCGGTCGTGTTTGATCATGCCCTCGATAGTGAGCCGAGCGCGATCACGCCCGCGCAGGCGGTCAGCATGTTGCTGGGATTTCTTCAGTTCACACCCGGTGGCCTGGTTAAAACTCTGCGCAGTTCCGATAAGGCTGGTGCCCTCGCAAATACGGCGGCGGTGATTCCGGTGGGTGGCAACCTCGCGCAGACGCTGGCGTTGTGTCTTCATCGGCCATCGCAGGAAGGCTCTGACACCGATCTGCCGAGCTGGGAACGTGAGCCTCTGAACGTCGCGCAACTTAGCGGCGACCCTGTTTTGGCCAGCGGGCCGAACGATCGCTACACCCGTCAGAGCCGTGCGGTACGCCTGCTGCGCGAAGACGATGGCAGTATCCGCTGGCTGCGTTTCGCAGTCGGATACCCACTGGCTGATGATGAAAATGCCCCCGATCCAATGACTAGCTTCCGGTCGGGAAGCAATGGTCCTGTGCGTATTTCATTTCACGAAGGGCGTGCCATGTGGCGCGATCTACCGGCGATTCTTCCGGGGGCTCGGAAAGAAGGAGAAACAAGCTGGCCAGCGCCCGTGATCAATTACGCTGCAGCTTTGCACGAAGTCGAAACTTTCGATCCAGTCTTTCAGCCAGTGCTGATTGCGGGCATGGCGAGCGATCAGGCAAAACTACTTCGCTGGCGCATCGAGCAATTTCGCCTGCCTGCCAACCTGTTAAACGAGCCGGAGTGCGCGGAATACCTGCAGACGCTCGTCGCTGACGCGGAAAAACTATTTGTCGATCTCCGCTATTTAGCAACAAGCACGCTAACTCAGACACTGCCTGATCCATCGAGTAAAGATACTCGCAAGCGCGCTCAGGCTCTGCTTGCCGCCGGGCCATTGGCGACGACCTATTTTGCCGCCGCCGAGCGCGCGCTGCCGGAGATAATGGCACGTCTTGGCGAATATGATTTCGACACTGCCGGTCAGAAATGGCGCAACGCTCTGCACCAAGGTGCGTTCGATGCTTGGCAGTGCATGATTATTGGACTAGGCGGCACACCTCGTGCAATGCGCGCCGAGGCCCAGTTCTATCCACGCTTTCGTGCGCTTCTCAATAGGCAAGTGCCGGGGGCATCTCTCAATGCGTCCAAGGAGGCTCGATAATGGCAAGGCATAGCGACGCATTCGTTACGCATCTGCAAACGCTGGCGTCCCGGAACCGTGGGGCGATGGCGGCGCTTCGACATAGCCTGTCGTTTGAACTCGGCGAGGATCCGCGCGTTTATTCCTATGTGGAGCGGTTCACGGGTATTGGCACCAGAGTTGACGCGCCGCGCCGGCTGGCACTTTATGCCGTAGCTGGCCTGTTCGCGCACCATTCTACGATCGCTTCTCAGAGCTTTGCATCGGCGCTCGGTGAGTTAGCGGCGGGGCGTGAAAGCGCCAGTATCGAACAACGCTTTATCGCGTTGCTGGAGACGGACGCAGAAAGTGTCGTCATTCATCTACGACATGCACTTAGCCTGTTGGTCTCCGAGGAGATCGGTTTCGATTACGCGACGCTGCTTGATGATCTGTCCCTGCTTCTTGGGCATTGGAACGATGATCAGGCTATGAGCAAGGTAAAACAGACTTGGGCGCGCGATTATTACCAGTCCGCGCTCGCAGAGGGCGGTATCGATAGCGACCCTGCCGCCTTCGTTGCTTATCTCGAAAAGCTTGTCACACAACGTGACCGCTCATCGCTCGCAACCTTGCGCCGTAGCTTGTCATTCGCGCCGGGCGATCTCCCCGCTGCTTACCCTATTGTTGAGCCGTTCGTCGCGCCTGGCTGGTCCATTCGAGATTCGCGTCGATGCGCGCGCTATCTGGTAGCCGGTATCGTCGCACTCAATCCAAGGGTTTCGGAACACCAGAGTTTTGCCGCGGCGCTAGGCCGCGTGGCACATCAGCGCGAAAGCGGAAATATCGAAGGTCGATTTATCGCGCTGCTTGGCGCCGATGCGGAGAACGTCGCCGATTACTTGCGTCACTCTGCGCGACTTATGGCGTCGACGGAGGTGGCTTTCAACCCGGCCCGGCTGCTGACTGATTTATCGACATGGCTCAATCCGAGGGTGGATCCAGCGTGGCTGGATCGAATTCGACAACGATGGGCTCGTGACTTCTATCAGCCCACCCAAACAAAAAGCCATCCAGAATCGCAAGAGACACCAACCAAAGAGGCATGATCATGCGGGCATTTATCGAACTTCATCTTATCCAGAACTTCGCACCGTCAAATCTTAACCGCGACGATACCGGAGCACCGAAAGACGCGATTTTTGGAGGCCACCGGCGGGCACGCGTTAGCAGTCAGTGTTTTAAGCGTGCAACACGGCTGGCAGCGGCAGAACATGAACTGTTGCCGGTGGATCAGCGTGGCGTACGAACCAAACGCATCAAGAGGCTACTCATCGAGCGGCTGGCTGAACGTGACCCGGAAGAAGCGGCGCAGAAGATAGAGGGCGCCCTAGCCGCGAACGGGCTGAGCGTCGATAGCGATGGTAAGACCCAATACCTTTTGTTTTTGGGTGAAAAGGAGATCGCAGGTTTTGCCGGCTTGATCAACGAGCATTGGGACGACCTCACCGCTATCGACGAAAAGGCGAGCAAAAAGGAGCGCAAGTCTGCAGCACCGAAGGAAGTGACTAAAAAGGCTTTAGCTCTGCTCGATGGTGGCAAGGCCGTGGATATCGCACTGTTTGGTCGCATGCTCGCTGATTTGCCGCAGGCCAATCAGGACGCTGCCTGCCAAGTGGCTCATGCTATTAGTACGCATCGAGTAGAGCGTGAGTTTGATTATTACACGGCGGTCGACGACAAGGGTGGGGCGGATGAAACTGGGGCCGATATGATCGGACAGATTGAGTTCAACTCGGCCACTTTTTATCGATATGCGGTGCTGGACCTGAATAAACTAGTCGAAAACCTTCACGGTGATCAGGAACTCGCATTATCAGCAGTTGAGGCCTTTGTGACTGCCATGGCTCGCGCTGTGCCAACTGGAAAACAGAATACGTTTGCGGCGCATAACGCGCCTGACTTCATCGGCATCAGCGTTCGATACCTGGCGCCAATGAACCTTGCCAACGCTTTCGAAAAGCCTGTGACAGCCCGCATGGATCGCTCGCTGACCGAGCAATCCGTCGAGCGTCTGTCTGAAGCCGATCAGAAGCTCTCTGCGGTGTACGGCGACGATAAAGACCGATGGCTCTACCTCGACTTGACCTCGCAATGGCCTGAAAGCCGCGGCGAACGGAAGTCGAATCTGACTGGGCTGGCCACTCGTGTCCGCGAGGTCGCTTCGGACCTTCTGGAGGGCTAATCATGGCCACGCTCCTACTTTGTCTGGCCGGCCCACTGCAATCCTGGGGAACGACCAGTCGCTTCGATGAACGGGACACTCAACTCGAGCCCTCTAAATCTGGTGTGCTGGGTTTGGTGTGTGCCGCGCTGGGCCGAGATCGCGCCGAGCCGGTGGATGATCTCGCGGCGCTCCGCATGGGCGTACGCGTTGATCGGGAAGGCATTCCAATGCGTGACTATCATACGGCGACTGGCGTGGTGGTAGCGTCAACCGGTAAGCCGAACCTCAATCGAACCGTCGTCAGTCAGCGATATTATCTCTCTGACGCCGTATTTCTGGTGGGTTTGGAAGGTGATACCGCCCTGCTATCACGTATCCATGATTCCTTACGTTCGCCTTGGTGGCCAATCAGCCTTGGCCGCAAGAGTTTTTTGCCGTCGCGCCCTGTCTATCTGCCGGATGGCCTGGTTACAACCAACCTTCTTACCGCACTACAGAGTGCCCCTTCACTTGTCGTAGATGCTAGCGACGAAACATCTGCCGGTAAGACTCACCGTGTTGTGTTGGAAGACAATGCCGAGGGTGCTGTGCGTTTTGACGAGCCGGTCGCGCCGTTCGCCGATCGCTGTTTTGGTCCGCGTTTTGTCAAAACCTTCAATCTGGCCACAGGAGGTGACGATGTATCTCGCGCGACTGACGCTTGATCTGCGCAACGCAGGCGCCCGGCGAGACCTGGCTGATGCCTATGATATGCACCGCTCTCTGGTACGGGCGTTCGTCGCCGATAACCAAGATAAGCCACCTCGTTTTCTCTGGCGCCTAGAGCCGGAATCTGCATGGCGCGAGCCGGTTGTGATCGTTCAGTCAACATGCGCGCCAGACTGGTCGTCACTCGAGGCGCCTGGCTATCTGAAAAAGCCAGTGGAATCGAAGTCCGTTGATTTCGATCAGCTTTTTGAAGCAGAGCGGCGGTATCGGTTTCGGCTGTTCGCTAATCCGACCGTGACGCAGGGCGGCAAGCGCTTTGGTCTGGCCTCCGAGGGAGCTCAGTGCCAATGGCTTGACCGCCAGGCGGCCAAGGCCGGTTTCGAGGTCGACACGGCGCTTGTTACGGCGACCGATGTGCTCGATGTTCGCGGAGGTGATATCCGATTGCGGCAAGCTTGCTTCGAAGGCGTACTCAGTATCCGCGACTCAACTGCTCTCAAGCATGCTGTTGAGCGGGGTATTGGGCCGGGTAAAGCTTTCGGGTTTGGTTTGCTGAGCGTATCGCCGCGCTGAATGGAGTTATGCCATGGGCTTCATTCCGCTCAAACCCATCCCCGAGAAAGATCGCATGTCGATGATCTTCGTCGGCATGGGGCAGATCGATGTGCGCGACGGCGCGTTCGTCGTCATTGACGAGGTCAATGGGGAGCGCATGCATATCCCCGTCGGCTCGGTGGCCTGCCTGCTGCTGGAGCCGGGCACGCGGATCTCACATGCCGCCGTCAAGCTGGCATCGGTCGTCGGCACTCTGCTGATTTGGGTCGGCGATGCTGGGGTTCGCCTCTATAGCGCAGGCCAACCCGGAGGCGCGCGTTCCGACAAGTTGCTCTATCAGGCGCAGTTGGCGCTGGATGACCAATTGCGTTTGAAGGTTGTGCGCAAGATGTTCGAGTTGCGGTTCGGTGAGCCGCCGCCTTCACGGCGCAGCGTCGATCAACTACGAGGCATGGAAGGCGCTCGGGTACGCAAGACTTATCAGTTGCTTGCCAAGCAATATGGTGTCAAGTGGCATGGGCGGCGTTACGACCCCAACAAATGGGATGCCTCGGACGTGGCGAACCAGTGCCTGTCCGCGGCGACGGCCTGCCTGTACGGCATCAGTGAAGCCGCAATCCTAGCGGCGGGCTACGCGCCGGCTATCGGGTTCCTGCATACCGGCAAGCCGCAGAGTTTCGTCTACGATATCGCTGATATCGTCAAGTTCGAGACCGTCGTGCCTGCGGCCTTTCGTGTCGCGGCTCGCAGCCCGGTAGCGCCCGAGCGCAAGGTGCGCATCGCCTGTCGCGATGCCTTCAAGCAGACGAAGTTGCTGCAGCGGCTGATTCCGATGATTGAGGAGGTGCTGGCGGCCGGTGAGATCGAGCCACCGCCCCCGGCGCCCGAGGCCATGCCGACGGCCATTCCCGAGCCGGAATCCATCGGCGACCAGGGACACCGGAGCAAGTGATATGGCGATGTTGGTCGTGGTGACCGAGGCAGTTCCGTCGCGCCTGCGTGGCCGGCTTGCCATCTGGCTGCTGGAGATTCGTGCCGGCGTCTACGTTGGCGATGTCACCAAGCGCATTCGCGAGATGATCTGGGAGCAGATTGATGCGCTGGCCGAGGAGGGCAATGTCGCCATGGCCTGGGCCAGCAACCATGAGTCTGGCTTCGAGTTCCAGACCTATGGCGCCAATCGGCGAGAACCGGTCGATCATGATGGGCTGCGGCTGGTGCGTTTTCTGCCGCCCAAGGCAACCGATTGATTTTCCGAGATCTTTAACAATACAGTCTGGTTAAAAAGTAAGCAAAATCGCTGGTGGTATTTCCGCTGGCGATTTTCTTCTAGGTAAACAACTGTCTACAATTAGTCCGGTCCCCGCAGCCGCGGGGATGAACCATAACCATGGCACCATCCAGATCGGTGATACCTCCGGTCCCCGCAGCCGCGGGGATGAACCGATCACGGCGAACACCTCGCTCTTTTCTTCCGCCCGGTCCCCGCAGCCGCGGGGATGAACCGCATATACATCACCGCCACGGAATTCGCTTATCCCGGTCCCCGCAGCCGCGGGGATGAACCGTACTACCAGGCCTGTGGCAGTTGCCGTGGCGCCCGGTCCCCGCAGCCGCGGGGATGAACCGTTTTCAGCGAAGAAGTTGGTCGAGGATAAGATCCGGTCCCCGCAGCCGCGGGGATGAACCGAAGTATTCGTCGTGTCGGTCGTATATACCTCTCCGGTCCCCGCAGCCGCGGGGATGAACCGAACAGATACGCGCTCGAGGTTAGTAAACCGCTCCGGTCCCCGCAGCCGCGGGGATGAACCGACAAATCGACCGTGCCTTCCTTGCCTCGCTCTCCGGTCCCCGCAGCCGCGGGGATGAACCGTCTTTAGCTGCCTCTTCGCCGAATCCGAATTGCCGGTCCCCGCAGCCGCGGGGATGAACCGCAACCACCACCAGCTGGACTGAGTGCGCAGGACCGGTCCCCGCAGCCGCGGGGATGAACCGACGATGCAGACGAAAGAGTTCCGCGAGGCATACCGGTCCCCGCAGCCGCGGGGATGAACCGATAAGGCTCAGACCGCCAACGCGCTTCTATGCCCGGTCCCCGCAGCCGCGGGGATGAACCGGCGTTAAGACTGGTACTGCGGTTTTTGATAGCCCGGTCCCCGCAGCCGCGGGGATGAAACGCAGAGGAACGCTGGCAATACAGCGTGGGTTAGCCGGTCCCCGCAGCCGCGGGGATGAACCGACAATGCGTGATGTTATAGCTGGGCTTAACCACCGGTCCCCGCAGCCGCGGGGATGAACCGCAAGAATTAAACATTGAAATACCTGACTATGACCGGTCCCCGCAGCCGCGGGGATGAACCGCTGTATGGATGGAGAAGGAAAATGAACACACCCCGGTCCCCGCAGCCGCGGGGATGAACCGTAATACGCCGCGGACCTTCGACTTCCGCATAGCCGGTCCCCGCAGCCGCGGGGATGAACCGTAGGCAATGCGTTTTTCCGGACAGCGCCGGACCCGGTCCCCGCAGCCGCGGGGATGAACCGACTCGATACATGCGTCCAAGTCCCTGTATCTGCCGGTCCCCGCAGCCGCGGGGATGAACCGGCATGGCAGACAAACGATCTGGCAAAGGCGCTCCGGTCCCCGCAGCCGCGGGGATGAACCGTTCACGAGCACAAGTGTTGCCGGTGCTACTCCCCGGTCCCCGCAGCCGCGGGGATGAACCGGACTATAACGATCTAATTGATTGGGCCGGGGGCCGGTCCCCGCAGCCGCGGGGATGAACCGGCGGATGAAGTAAAGCGATACATGCTGCCCAGCCGGTCCCCGCAGCCGCGGGGATGAACCGTGACCTTGGGGCGCTCGACGCTTCGCAGCATGCCGGTCCCCGCAGCCGCGGGGATGAACCGTATAGTAGCTATCCGTAGCCTGGCAAGTTATTCCGGTCCCCGCAGCCGCGGGGATGAACCGATATGCGCCGCGCAGCTTCTCACTATAAGCGCCCGGTCCCCGCAGCCGCGGGGATGAACCGTTGCAGGGATTCCTCGGCGCTGAATCCGGCCTCCGGTCCCCGCAGCCGCGGGGATGAACCGTAGACTAATGGCAGCCTCCCCGTCCTCGGCCGCCGGTCCCCGCAGCCGCGGGGATGAACCGCAAGTGATGCCGACGAAGCCGACACTGACGGCCCGGTCCCCGCAGCCGCGGGGATGAACCGTGTACGCGATTGATGGCGATGCCATGGAAGATCCGGTCCCCGCAGCCGCGGGGATGAACCGGCTCAGGTGGTGGCGGTAAAGGCGGCGGCGCTCCGGTCCCCGCAGCCGCGGGGATGAACCGGCTAGGAAAGCGCGTAGCTTGGAAGCGTGGACCCGGTCCCCGCAGCCGCGGGGATGAACCGAATAGTTGACATAGATGGTAGATCCACGCATGCCGGTCCCCGCAGCCGCGGGGATGAACCGGTTAAGCGCCCATTGCAGCGACGCGCCCGCTGCCGGTCCCCGCAGCCGCGGGGATGAACCGGATAACAACAAAGCGGGTAAACGCTCGTTTTGCCGGTCCCCGCAGCCGCGGGGATGAACCGCTGTGATCGCCGGCTGGCTGCTTGATGGCACCCCGGTCCCCGCAGCCGCGGGGATGAACCGACATGACCGGAGACCAACGGGAGATGATGACGCCGGTCCCCGCAGCCGCGGGGATGAACCGTATAGTAGCTATCCGTAGCCTGGCAAGTTATTCCGGTCCCCGCAGCCGCGGGGATGAACCGCCATCTTCCACCTGCGGCCTCCTGTTTGCCTTCCGGTCCCCGCAGCCGCGGGGATGAACCGCAATTCCCTCAGCGCTATGACGGCAGTGACTGCCGGTCCCCGCAGCCGCGGGGATGAACCGGTGGATAATACCCGGCCAGATGCTACCTATAGCCGGTCCCCGCAGCCGCGGGGATGAACCGCCGAAGGTGGGGCACAACGAATGGGGTCGCAACCGGTCCCCGCAGCCGCGGGGATGAACCGTCCTATGGCAAGCCGAGGCATTGGAAGAGGCGCCGGTCCCCGCAGCCGCGGGGATGAACCGTCTGGAATACTTCACCCGGTGAGATGCTTAAACCGGTCCCCGCAGCCGCGGGGATGAACCGTGAACGCTTGAAAGGCGTTACCTTGGCGAAGACCGGTCCCCGCAGCCGCGGGGATGAACCGAATTCCGCATCGGCGACGGTGCGGCTGAATGGCCGGTCCCCGCAGCCGCGGGGATGAACCGCTGCTAGACGCCGATGGCTCAAGTGTCATTTACCGGTCCCCGCAGCCGCGGGGATGAACCGTAGTAAGCTGCAGGTGTTTGGAGCGGACGGAGCCGGTCCCCGCAGCCGCGGGGATGAACCGATCTGCGTCCTTACAACCCCGGCGATGGTTTACCGGTCCCCGCAGCCGCGGGGATGAACCGTCATATAGATTCCTCCTCAGCTTGCTGGCGCACCGGTCCCCGCAGCCGCGGGGATGAACCGATCCAGCATAGAAGCGCGTTGGCGGTCTGAGCCCGGTCCCCGCAGCCGCGGGGATGAACCGCTAATAGTGGCGGATACACATTGGATAGTGACCCGGTCCCCGCAGCCGCGGGGATGAACCGTCGCACTTCATGGCTGAGATGCTTGTAGAAGACCGGTCCCCGCAGCCGCGGGGATGAACCGCTAGATATTGACCTCTCCGGCGCAAGGTGTGTCCGGTCCCCGCAGCCGCGGGGATGAACCGTCGATACCAGACAAGGGTAGTGCAAAGCTACTCCGGTCCCCGCAGCCGCGGGGATGAACCGAGGGGGATGTAACGAGAACGTGGGATGCTACCCCGGTCCCCGCAGCCGCGGGGATGAACCGGTGTGTGTCCTCCTTGTCCACTTATAGGACAACCGGTCCCCGCAGCCGCGGGGATGAACCGAACCTGCGCGCCAAGACCCAAGCACTACAGGACCGGTCCCCGCAGCCGCGGGGATGAACCGACACGCACATCATCAACAGCGTCACCGTGGATCCGGTCCCCGCAGCCGCGGGGATGAACCGGATCTGAAGGTGCCGGTCCTGCTGCTGAGCCACCGGTCCCCGCAGCCGCGGGGATGAACCGCAAAACGAAACAACACGCACCCAAGCGCACGGCCGGTCCCCGCAGCCGCGGGGATGAACCGGAAGAGGAAGAAGCGAGCGCAGCAGTTACGCGCCGGTCCCCGCAGCCGCGGGGATGAACCGGATGAGAAGGTCACCGAGGCGGTTCGCGAGCTCCGGTCCCCGCAGCCGCGGGGATGAACCGCCGTTGAGCGCGTACTTGCGGGCATAGCTCGACCGGTCCCCGCAGCCGCGGGGATGAACCGCCAGTACAGGAGGCGCTGGAGAGCCTTGGCGTCCGGTCCCCGCAGCCGCGGGGATGAACCGAACTCACCGTGCTGATCAAGGGCACCGCATAACCGGTCCCCGCAGCCGCGGGGATGAACCGCTGATATACAGTATTCCAACGTAGGAGATGCACCGGTCCCCGCAGCCGCGGGGATGAACCGTACTTAGACACTCAACGAGTCCGGCCGAATCCCCGGTCCCCGCAGCCGCGGGGATGAACCGTTGGGCCACTACTGGGCCAGATAAGCCCACCCCCGGTCCCCGCAGCCGCGGGGATGAACCGGTCTATAGCGTCCCCGCCTTCACCAGTTGCGACCGGTCCCCGCAGCCGCGGGGATGAACCGCATAGAAACTATACCACCCCGAGGAGTACGACCCGGTCCCCGCAGCCGCGGGGATGAACCGCAAGCGACACAAGCTCCTCATAGATACCATATCCGGTCCCCGCAGCCGCGGGGATGAACCGCTCACTTTGCAGGCAATGGCGCCTTGTATCAGCCGGTCCCCGCAGCCGCGGGGATGAACCGCGCACGTCTGGGCCATGGTCGCGTGAAAGTTCCCGGTCCCCGCAGCCGCGGGGATGAACCGGCGGAGCACTATGGGCTACCACTCGCTGCTACCCGGTCCCCGCAGCCGCGGGGATGAACCGTATACTGGGACATGTGGACGCGGCAGCAGCAACCGGTCCCCGCAGCCGCGGGGATGAACCGCTATCAGCGGCCTTCAGGCCCATCCCGCCAACCCGGTCCCCGCAGCCGCGGGGATGAACCGGAAAGACCACGAAGGGAGGTGCTTGACTATGACCGGTCCCCGCAGCCGCGGGGATGAACCGTAGTTGATCAGTATCATCTTCAGGATCAATAACCGGTCCCCGCAGCCGCGGGGATGAACCGGCACCGATCAGTGGCACGCGGCCCGCAAGGGACCGGTCCCCGCAGCCGCGGGGATGAACCGACGGCAAGCAGATTGGCGACATGATCGGCGTTCCGGTCCCCGCAGCCGCGGGGATGAACCGGCCTAGCCGAGTACCAGAAACACTTTAGCAACCCGGTCCCCGCAGCCGCGGGGATGAACCGTCTTCACGGCTTTCATTTGCTTCGTTTTTCTCAGCCGGTCCCCGCAGCCGCGGGGATGAACCGTCTTTGAATTTCTCAAGCTCATGCTGAAATGGCCGGTCCCCGCAGCCGCGGGGATGAACCGCTAAGGCGGTGAACTCCTGATAATTGATGAGCCCGGTCCCCGCAGCCGCGGGGATGAACCGTTCGCGGTGGCCACCCGTGGCACCAGTCTTGCCCGGTCCCCGCTGCCTCCCAGGCAGCTCAGAAATGAGCTGATCTGAGTTCTCAGTCTGGGAACACGTTCGCTACCGCCCCTGTCCGCTTTTGGTCGCACGCCCCGGGTCA
>NZ_JBDNGD010000438.1:0-1205 GCF_041689495.1 Halomonas sp.
CCCTTCCCGATGGTGCCTAGGTGCTGATCGACGGCCTGGCCATGGGAGGGCTGCCGGAGCAGGTCGAGCCCCACGCGGATCGCCTGCGGATCCTGGCGCTGGTGCATCACCCCCTGGCCGACGAGACGGGCCTGGACGCCTTGCGACGCCAGGCCTTCCTGGAGAGCGAGACGCGGGCCCTGGCGGCCGCCAGGCGGGTCATCGTCACCAGCTCCCATACCGCCCGCGGCCTGTCGCGACTAGGAGTGGCCGAGGAGCGCATCCGGGTGGTAGAGCCGGGTGTCGAGCCCTCGTCACTGGCTGCCTCAGCCCTGGATCTGAAGGACGACGATCGCCCCCAACGCCTGCTGTGTGTTGCTACCCTGACGCCCCGCAAGGGGCAGGACCTGCTCATCGAGGCCCTGGCCGGGCTCACCGATCGAGACTGGGAATGCGAGGCCGTGGGCAGCCATGAACGCGATCCCGACTATGCGGCCCGACTGGTCGCCGAGACGGGTCGGCGAGGCCTGTCCGAGCGTCTGCACTGGTCGGGCGAGAAGGATGCTGACGGACTGGCTGCCGCCTACCACCGAGCGGATCTCTTCGTTCTGCCCTCCCACTACGAGGGCTACGGCATGGTCGTCACCGAGGCCCTGGCCGATACCCTGCCCCCCACCGCGGGCATGACCCTGCCGCCCGGCGATGCTCTGGCGCTTCGCGATGCCCTGGCGCGTTGGCTCGACGATCCCGACTGGCGGCGTCAGCTGCGCCAGGGCGCTTGTCCAGGCCTGTGCCCGGAAGCGCCAGGTGATGCTGATCACCCTGAGCGTGGACGGTGACTGGGCCTTCCTGGATCCTCGTGGCCAGCGCCTGGAGGGCGGCGAGAACATCGCCGTGCGTACCCTCTTCAAGGCCCATCAGGTGCGCGACAAGGGGTTGGGTACGGCCCTGGGCGGTGAGGCGCCCGCCGTCCTGACGACCTGCCTGACACAAGCCGGCTACCGGGTCGATGTCGCCGCTACCCCCTGGCATCTGATCGCCGGCGATTCCGAGGGCGGCGATCCCGAGGGCGGCCTGGCCGAGGCCCTGGTCACTGGCTGGCATGATGCCGCCCTGGAACAGGCGCCCGCGGAGACGAGTCGCCTCGCCGCATGGCGAGAGCGTCGCCTGGCCGGCCTGGCGTCCGGCGAACTCGGCGTGATGGTGGGGCATCGTGACATCCTCGC
>NZ_JBDNGD010000439.1:0-7490 GCF_041689495.1 Halomonas sp.
CCGATGCAGAAGCTTCCGAAGATCTCTCCCAGCAGATCATCGGCGCTGAAGTCCCCGGTGATCTCGCCCAGGGCCCGCTGAGCTTCGCGGAGGTCCTCGGCGAGCAGCTCGCCGGCCCCGTAGCCGGCCAACTGCGTCTCACCGCTCGAGAGCGCTGTCTTCGCCCGATCCAGGGCATCCAGGTGGCGTCGCCGGGCCGAGAAACGACCCTCGGTGGTGGCGGTATAGCCCATCACTTCCTTGAGATGCGCCTTCAGGGTATCCATGCCGGCCAGGCTCCTGGCCGACAGGCGTATCACCGGTGTGTCTCCGGATGCGTCGATCCCCGGGCTTTCATGGCTGGTGTCGATCTTGTTGCGCACCAGGGTGAGCTGGCCGGGGTTGGGCAGTCGAGCCACGAATTCCGGCCATATTGCCATGGGGTCATCGGCCTCGGTCGTGGTGGCATCGACCAGCAGCAGAACCCGGTCGGCCTTCTCGATTTCGGCCCAGGCCCGTGCCACGCCGATCTTCTCCACGGCATCCGGTGTGTCACGCAGGCCGGCGGTATCGATGACATGCAAGGGCATGCCGTCAATATGAATATGCTCGCGAAGTACGTCCCGGGTGGTGCCCGCGACCTCGGTGACGATGGCGGTTTCCTGTTCCGTCAGGGCATTGAGCAGGCTGGACTTGCCGGCATTGGGGCGCCCGGCAATCACCACACTCATGCCTTCCCGTATCAGGGCACCCTGCCCGGCAGTGGCGCGTACCCGGTCAAGTTCCCTGTCGACCTCTCCGAGCATCGATGCCACCCTGCCGTCGGCCAGGAAGTCGATCTCCTCCTCCGGGAAATCGATGGCCGCCTCGACGTAGATACGCAGTTCGATCAATCGCTGCACCAGTGCCTCGACTCGCCGGGAGAATTCACCCTGAAGCGAATGCAGGGCATTCTCGGCGGCAGCTCGCGAACTGGCATCGATCAGGTCGGCGATGGCCTCGGCCTGGGCGAGATCCAGCTTGTCGTTGAGGAAGGCACGTTCGGAGAACTCGCCGGGCCTGGCCTGCCTGGCGCCGAGTTGGAGGCAACGTTCCAGCAGCAGGTCCATTATCACCGGACCGCCATGGCCCTGCAGTTCCAGGACGTCCTCGCCGGTGAAGGAATGAGGGCCGGCAAAGTAGAGGGCGATACCCTCGTCGAGTACGCCGGCGCTGCCACGAAAAGGGCCGTAATGGGCCTGGCGGGGAGCGGGCTGGCGACCCAGGATCATCTCGGCGATCGCCAGGCAGTCGGGCCCCGATAGACGGATGATGCCGACACCGCCTCGGCCTGGCGGTGTGGCCAGGGCGGCAATGGTATCCTGGGTGTAGAGGCGTTCGGGCATCTCGCGGCTTCCTCATCGAGTCCTTGGACCCGTGTCGTGACGGGCCGTCAATAACGCCAGACCCCCGCACGAGGGCGGGGGTCTGTAAGGGCAATAGGGCGTCCCTACTTGGTCTTCATGCCCTTGCCGATACTCGGATCGTTCTCGATCTTGCGGGTGATCGCATACTGCTGAACGATGGAGATGCAGTTGTTGACCACCCAGTAGATGACCAGACCGGCCGGGAACCACAGGAAGAAGAAGGTGAAGATGATGGGCAGCATCTTCATGATCTTCGCCTGCATGGGATCCGGGGGCGTCGGGTTGAGCAGCTGCTGGACGAACATCGAGGCGCCCATCAGGATCGGCAGGATGAAGTACGGATCCTTCACCGACAGATCCTGGATCCAGAACATGAAGGGTGCGTGACGCAGCTCCACGGACTCGAGCAGCATCCAGTAAAGAGCGATGAACACCGGCATCTGCACCAGGATCGGGAGGCAACCACCCAGTGGGTTGATCTTCTCCTTCTGGTAGAACTTCATCATCTCCTGGGACATCTTCTGGCGGTCGTCGCCATACTGCTCCTTGAGACGCTGCATCTCCGGGCCCAGCTTGCGCATGCGGGCCATGGACTTGTAGGCCTTGGCGGATAGCGGCCACAAGACCAGCTTGACCAGCATCGTCAGGAAAACGATGGACCAGCCCCAGTTGCCGATCAGGCTGTGGATCTGGTCAAGCAGCCAGAATAAGGGGTTGGCGATGAACCAGAGCCACCCGAAGTCGACGGTCAGCCGCAGATGGGGAACGACCTCCTCCATGTGGCTCTGTACCTTGGGACCGACGTAGAGAGTGGCGCCCAGTCGAGTCTCGCTTTCCGGCGCTACGCTAGCCGATGTTCCGGCAAAGGCGGCCACGTTTCGCTGTTCGGAATCGGTCGTGGCGTAGTAGAGATTCTGCTGATTCTGGGGGGGCGCCCAGGCCGAGACGAAATAGTGCTGGATGATGGCGACCCAGCCACCCTGGACGTCGCGATTGGCGAAATTGCCTTCCTGGATATCGCTGAAATCGACTTTTTCGTAAGTGGTTTCCGGGGATGAAAAGGCGGCGCCGAGATAGGAACGCATACCCATCTTCGGACCGCTGGAGGGGTCGGGACTGTTGTCCCTGGCCAGTTGGCCGATGAAACGTGCGGTCACCGGTTCGTCGGTATTATTGGCCAGGTAGTAGTTCACCTCGACGGCGTAGCTTCCCCGTTCGAATGAGAAGCGCTTGACGACATCGACACCGTTGACCTCGGCCGTCATGTCGACTTCCAGGCGGTTCTCGCCTTCTGTCAAGCGATATTCGGTGTCCTCCGGGGTGAAGGCGATGCGGCCCGAATGGCCATCCAGCTGGAGTCCTGATCGCGCGACATAGCTGCGGATCTCGCTGTCGGAGAGCAGTACATAGGGGCGATCGGAATTCAGGATCATTTTATGCTGGGGCAAGGCGGCATAGACGATATCACCCCCCTGAGGGTCGATGCGTAGATCGAGCACATCCGTTACCACCGCGATCAGGTCACGGCTGGAGGTTGCCTCCGGCGCCTCTGCCGGCATCTCCTCTTTGACATCATCCGTTGCCCGGGGAGCGCTTGGAATCGCCAGGCCTTCTTCGTCTTCCCCGTCTCCCGAGCCGCTTGGCTCGGAAGGCGCCGGTGCGTTGCCGGTAATGGCCGGCGCCTGCTGTTCCGTGACGACCTGGCCGTAATCCTGATTCCACTGCACGATGATCAGGTAGGCGAGCAGGGCCAGGGGGATCAGCAAGAGAATTCGTTTTACGTCCATGAGGGTTCTGCCCGATGGGTGGTGAACATTTCGATGGCACAGCCTGCGTCGCTCGATACACACAAAAACCTGCCATGGGCAGGCTCAATCTGCTGCGAGGCATTCCATGCCTTGATGCCTCGGCGATAGCCGGCGTCATCCGAGAGATGAAGACCCTCATGCAGATGCCGTCAGCCACTGTCACTCTGCTGCCTTGCCTGTCCCACGACTGTTGGCACTCTCATGGTTCAGGGCGTTTTCTCTTTCTCTCGTCTTGCGGACATCCCTGTCGAGTCGACGCCACATGCCGTGCAGCTGGCGATGCAGGATCTCGTTATCCAGCTCGCCCGAGCCACGCCTGGCCAGTACCACGATATCGACGGCAGGCAGATCATGTTGTGTCAGGCGAATGGATTCTCTGACAAGCCGCTTGAGACGATTACGATCAACGGCAAGGCGAACGTTTCGCTTGCTGAATACGAGACCCAGACGGGGATGCCCCAGGGTGTTGGGCGCGGCCAGTGCCATCAGCCCCTTGCCATGAACCTTGTAGACAGCGGAATCGAAGACTCGCCGATAATCCCCGGCGGTCAATAGACGCAGCTTTCGGGGGAAATCCTGTCGGGGCACGCCGGGGATCAGGCGCTCAGGCGCTTGCGACCCTTGGCACGACGACGCGCCAGAACGGCACGACCATTCTTGGTGGCCATGCGGGCACGAAAGCCGTGCGCACGCTTGCGCTTGAGAACGCTGGGTTGGAAAGTGCGTTTCATAACTCGTTATTCCCGGGTGGTTTTTGAGGATAAATTAATCGTGTCGACCATCCGAGCTCCCATCGGGAACCCGGCTATGTTCTGTTCAAGACCGGAAATTGTAGTGATTTAGGCGACGGTGTGCAATTGTTCCTTGCCCGACCCGTCCAGCACCTCGCAGGCGGCCTTGGTCAAGGGACAGAGTCCTCGGATATCGGCGCTCGGGCGGCGGGCTCCTGCCACGTTTTCCACCGCATGAATCGAGGTCGTTACCCATGTGGATAACCCGGTTCTCCAAGGCTACAATGGTCGGCCGTTTCCCAACGATGGTGAGGTCGCGTGCCACTCGCTCTCTGGCAAAAGTGTCTGGACAATCTTCAGGATGAACTGAAATCAGAACAGTTCAACACCTGGATCCGTCCCTTGCAGGCGGAAGAAGGCGAGTCCAACGAACTTTGCCTGTTGGCACCCAACCGTTTCGTCCGCGACTGGGTAAGCGACAAATATGCCAAGCGGATCAGTGAGTTGATGCGCGATCTTTCGCCGTCCAAGCCGCCCAGAGTGGTGCTTTCGGTGGGCAGCCGACGTGCTGCACCGGCGCCACAACCCCGTGATCTGGGTAATCCGGTGTCCGCGAGTACCCGGCAACCAGTGGCCCCGGCGGTTCATGTGGCATCTCGCCATGAACGTGACGGTGGCGCTAAGACGAAGGCGGGGGGAGAGGCCTCCAGCAGTGGTCGTGGCGGGGAGCGGCAGGTCCAGGTCGAGGGGAGTCTCAAGCACGGCAGCGGCTTGAATCCCAACTTCACCTTCGAGAAATTCGTGGAAGGCAAGTCGAACCAGTTAGCCAGGGCCGCCTCCCGTCAGGTCTCGGAAAATCCCGGTGGGGCCTATAACCCGCTGTTTCTCTACGGCGGTGTGGGGCTAGGCAAGACTCACCTGATGCATGCCGTCGGTAATGCCCTGGCCGAACGTCGTTCCAATGCTCAGGTCATCTATCTGCATTCCGAGCGCTTCGTGGCCGATATGGTCAAGGCGCTGCAGTTGAACGCCATCAATGATTTCAAGCGCTTCTATCGCAGCGTCGATGCCCTGCTCATCGATGACATCCAGTTCTTTGCCGGCAAGGAGCGCTCCCAGGAGGAATTCTTCAATACCTTCAATGCCCTGCTCGAGGGTGGCCAGCAGATGATCCTCACCTCGGACCGATATCCGAAGGAAATCAGTGGTGTGGAAGAGCGTCTGAAGTCTCGTTTCGGATGGGGGCTGACTGTAGCCATCGAGCCGCCCGAGCTCGAGACCCGGGTGGCGATCCTGATGAAGAAGGCCGAGCAGGCCAAGGTGGAATTGCCCCATGATGCGGCCTTCTTCATCGCCCAGAAGATTCGTTCCAATGTCCGGGAACTGGAAGGCGCCCTCAAGAAGGTGATCGCCGACTCCCATTTCATGGGCAAGGCCATTACCCAGGATTTCATCCGCGAATCCCTCAAGGACCTTCTGGCCCTGCAGGACAAGCAGGTCGGCGTCGACAACATCCAGCGCACGGTGGCGGAATACTACAAGATCAAGCTGTCGGATCTCCTGTCAAAGCGCCGCTCGCGCTCCGTGGCACGTCCCCGCCAGGTGGCCATGTCTCTCGCCAAGGAGTTGACCAACCACAGTCTGCCGGAGATCGGCGATGCCTTCGGTGGCCGCGATCACACCACGGTGCTTCACGCCTGCCGGAAGGTGAAATCGTTGCAAGAAGAAAGTTCGGACATTCGAGAGGACTACAAGAACCTGCTGCGCCTGCTGACGAGCTGAGGCGGGCTCTTGCCATCCGCTTTTCCAGATACAGTGATCCCGGTTGACGGGATCTTCAGATCACGGTCCATCATCCCCCAAGACAAGAAATGGAGCCGACATGAAATTTTCCATCTCCCGCGAAGATCTGCTGCGACCCCTTACGCTTGTCGCAGGTGTGGTGGAGCGGCGTCAAACCTTGCCGGTACTCTCCAACGTCCTGATCCAGGTGGATCAGGACCAGCTGGCGCTGACGGGTACCGACCTCGAAGTCGAACTGATCGGACGGACAGTGGCCGGCAGCGTCGAGGAGCCGGGTTCGGCGACGCTTCCAGCACGCAAACTGATGGATATCTGCAAGTCGCTCCCCGACCAGTCGGAAATCCAGTTTTCCCTCGAGGAGGGTCGCGCCGTCCTGCGCTGCGGGCGTTCCAGGTTCACCCTCTCTACCTTGCCCGTGGCCGAATTTCCCAACATCGAAGATACCCAGGGCAGTGTCGAGATCAGCTTGCCGCGGGGGACGCTCAAGCACTTGATCGATACCACCTCCTTCGCCATGGCACAGCAGGATGTGCGCTATTATCTGAATGGCATGTTGCTCGAACTGCAAACCAACCTTGTGCGCGCCGTGGCCACCGACGGTCACCGTCTGGCCGTCTGTTCACGTCATGCCGAGATCGAGGTCGAGACGGCCCAGAAGCTGATCGTTCCTCGCAAGGGTATCCTTGAACTGGTGAGACTGCTCGATGAGGGTGATGAGGTCGTCACCCTGACCCTTGGTGCCAGTCATGTCCGTGCTCATACCGGCGATTTCACCTTCACCTCGAAGCTGGTGGATGGCAAGTTTCCGGATTACGAACGCGTGGTACCCCGTGGTGGTGACAAGGTGTTCATCGCCGACCGTGCGGCACTCCGCCAGGTCTTGTCGCGGACGGCTATCCTCTCCAACGAGAAGTACCGAGGCGTCAGGTTGCATCTGGATGAGGGCAATCTCAGGGTCATGGCCAATAACCCCGAGCAGGAGGAGGCCGAGGAGACGATTGCCGTCGAATACAGTGGTGATGCCCTGGAAATCGGTTTCAACGTCGGCTATCTGATCGATGTTCTCAACGCCTTGAATGAAGATCGTATCCAGATGACGTTGTCGGATCCCAACAGCAGTGCCTTGATGGAAGAGCCCGGTGGTGGTGATACGCTCTATGTCGTCATGCCCATGCGGCTCTAATGTCGTTTCAACCATGTCGTTGGTAACGTCATCCTCTTTATCGTCGAGCTTTCCAGACGTAGCTATTCGTGCCTCTTGAACGCCTCGCCTTCCAGGGCTTGAGAAACCTAAGGCCCCTGGACATCCAGCCGGGCCTGCGGATCAACCTGATCGCGGGAGACAATGGCAGTGGCAAGACCAGCGTGCTTGAAGGTATCCACATCCTTGGCATGGGACGTTCCTTTCGTACGCGACATCTGCGCCACGTGATCACCCATGATGCCCCGGCCTTTCAGCTCCATGGTCGGGTAGCGGGAGAGCCGGCGGTGTCCCTGGGGCTGGAACGACGACGGGACGCGGCAGAGATGCAGATAAGATTAGCAGGCGAACGAATATACCGCATTTCACGACTTGTCGAAACATTACCCTTGCAACTGATCAACCCTGATTCCTTCCGGCTTCTCGAGGGATCCCCCGCAAGGCGTCGGCAATTTCTCGATTGGGGTGTGTTTCATGTGAAACACGAATTCTTCGATGTCTGGCAGAGGGTTCGCCGGGCCCTGAAACATCGGAATGCGCTCCTCAGGCATGGTAGAATGGA
>NZ_JBDNGD010000440.1:0-1391 GCF_041689495.1 Halomonas sp.
GAGCACGCTCTCGTCAATCAGGCCCTCGGCGATTTCACGCAGTGCCATGACGGTGGCCTTGTCGTCTTCCCAGGGCAGCAGGGCATCTCGCGACCCACGGGCCAGCTGACGGGCTCGCTGGGTGGAGATCATCACCAGCTCGAAGCGGTTTTCGACATTTTCCAGACAATCTTCGACGGTTACTCGCGCCATGAATAGGTTCCTTAACGATGATCGGGAACCCTGACCCTGGCCGCCGGAGGCGCCACGGACGTCGGTTCCACCAATGAGTAGACCCACTAGGTTACTCGACCCGCTAGTCCTGTGACAAGAGGGCCTCGAGCAGCGGGCCGTGGGCCCGGCTGACGCGCCCCAGGGTCAGGCGGCGGGCGATGACCAGCGACTGCAGCTCACGCAGAGCGGTGGTGAAGTCGTCATTGATCACCAGGTAGTCGTATTCGTCGTAGTGAGACATCTCCGTGACGGCTTCGCGCATGCGCTGGGCAATGACCGCATGCTCGTCGGTGCCGCGGTTGGCCAGGCGGCGTTCCAGCTCGCCCCGGGAAGGCGGCAGGATGAAGATCGAGACGGCATCGGGTATCTGCTGGCGGACCTGGCGAGCCCCCTGCCAGTCGATCTCGAGGATCACGTCCTGGCCGGCATCCAGCATGGAGGCCACGGCGGGCCGAGAGGAGCCGTAATAGTTGTCGAACACCTGGGCATGCTCGAAGAATTCACCGTGCTCGATCATCGCCTCGAACATCGGCAGGTCGACGAAATGATAGTTCACGCCGTCCACTTCACCTTGGCGACGCTCACGGGTGGTGTGCGAGACAGAGACCTGGATTCCGTCGAGGCTTTCCACCATCTCGCGTACCAGGCTGGTCTTGCCGGCACCCGAGGGGGCGGACACGATGAAGAGCGTACCTTGCGACATGAGCGTGCGTCCCTGAGATGGCGACCAGAGTGTGCGGCGGTGAAAGGCGCGAAGTATCGCATACCCACCCCGGCCCTGCACGAGCTAGCCGGCCGGGGTTGACAGGCCCTGGGGCTGGGGGAAACGCGCGTGACGACGCCCGTCCTCACGAAGCGGGCCATTTTCGACTAGCAGGCTGTCAGATTTGACCGATCGTCGCAGTAAATCAGCGTTAAGTCCGACAGCCTGCTAGTGTTGAAGTATCGGCCTCATCCCTGTCGTTGGCGAGGCAGTGACTTCCCCCTCCGGAGCCCGGCCCAGTGGAATTCAAGGATTACTACCAGACTCTCGGGGTGGCCAAGACGGTGTTGTCCGATCCGGAAAAGCGGGTCGCCTACGATCAACTGGGTCAGCACTATCGATCAGGCCAGGATTTCCAGCCGCCGCCGGACTGGGATGCGGGCTTCGAATTCACGGGGCAGGGTTTCGAAGGTGA
>NZ_JBDNGD010000441.1:0-3820 GCF_041689495.1 Halomonas sp.
ATTGAGCACCATGACGATGCCGAACCACAGCGGGTCGTAGCCTAGCGCCACGATCAGCGGCAGCAGGACCGGAGTGGTGACCACGATCAGCGAGACGGCATCGACGATCATGCCCAGCAAGAGCAATAGCAGCATGACGGCCAGGAGGATGGCCCAGGCCGGCAGGCCGCTGGTGGTGAGCGCCTCGGTGAGCAACTGGGGCACGCGCACCATGTTGAGGTAGTCACCGAAGATCTTGGCACAACCGATGATCAGCAGGATGGCGCCGCTGATCCTCGCCGTGGAGCCCAGTATCTGCAGGAAGCGGCTCCAGCTCAGGCTACGGAAGATCAGGGTGGCAATCAGGAAGGCGCCCAGAGCACCGATGCCGGCGGCTTCACTGGGCGTGGCCAGGCCGGAATAGATGGAGCCGAGCACGACGACCACCAGCAGGGCGGCGTGCCAGATGTTGGCCAGGCTCATCCAGCGCTCCTTCCAGGTGAAGCGCTCCGTCAAGGCCGGTGCCTCCTCGGGGTGCAGACCCACGCGGATATAGATGTAGATCGACAACGCCAGAGCCAGCACGATTCCCGGCACGATGCCGCCGATGAACAGATCGGCGACCGAAACACTGGAAACCGCCCCATAGATGATGAAGGGCACGCTGGGCGGGATCAGCATGGCCAGGGCGCCGGCGGTGACCACCGAGCCCGCGGCCAGGGAACGGCTGTAGCCGCGCTCGAGCATCTGGGGCACGGCGATGGAGCCTACCGCCGCGACCCCCGCCAGGCTGACGCCGGAGACCGCCCCGAACATGGCAGAGGCCCCGACCGAGGCGATAGCCAGGCTGCCGCGCAGCCAGTTCAGCCAGCGCACCGCCGCATGGAAGAGGCTGGAGCCCACCGGCGTGGCACCCAGAAAGTTGCCCATCAGGATGAATAGCGGCAGGGCGATCAATTCGAAGGCATTGAGCTGGCCGAACAGCGAGGAGGGGGCGAAGAAGAAGGCCAGCGAGCCGCGAGCCATGTAAAGGCCCAGCAGACCGGACAGGCCCAGCGCGAGGAAGATCGGGAAACCGATGGCGATCAGGCCCACCAGCAGGAGAACGACGAAGACAGGATCCATGGCGATGCTCCGCTCAGATCACCTGCTCGGCGCGCAGGGCGTCGAGAGTGTCAGGTGAATAGCCGAGCCAGTCGCCCAGGATGACCTCGGTGTGCTCGCCCAGGGCGGGACCGACGTGCCGGATGCGCCCCGGGGTATCGGTCAAGCGGGGGAAGACGTTCTGCATCGGGAGGGGTTTGCCATGGCGGTCGGGGACCTCGACGATGGAATCACGGGCCTGGAAGTGCGGATCCGCGAGCATGTCCGGCGCCCGGTAGACCAGGCCTGCCGGGACACCGGCCCGGGCCAGGATGTCGACGACGGTCTGCGAATCGTGATGGCGGGTCCAGGCGGCGACCAGATCGTCGATGGCCTGCTGATTCTCGCCGCGTGCCCGGTGGGTGGCGTAGTCAGGGTGATCGGCAAGGCCGGGTTGCCCCATCGCCTCGCAGAGTCGGCGGAAGACACTGTCCTGGTTGGCACCGATGATCACGTCGCGTCCGTCGCGAGCCGGATAGGCGTTGGACGGGGCGATCCCCGGCAGGAAGCTGCCGCTGCGCTCGCGTACCTTGCCGGCCCGGGCATATTCGGGAATCAGGTTCTCCATCATCGCCAACACGGATTCGAAGATGGTGCTATCCACTACCTGGCCGCGTCCGCTGCGCTGGCGCTGGTGCAGGGCCACCAGGGTGCCCATGGCCCCATGCAGGCCCGCCAGGCTGTCACCGATGGAGATGCCCACGCGTACCGGGGGGCGGTCGGGGTAGCCACTCAGATAACGCAGCCCGCCCATGGCCTCGCATACCGAGGCGAATCCGGCCCGGGAGGCATAGGGGCCGTCCTGTCCGAAGCCGGTGACCCGGACCATGATCAACCCCGGGTTGTCCCGGGACAGGGTCGCGTAGTCCAGCCCCCAGCGCTCCATGGTGCCGGGGCGGAAATTCTCGATCAGGATATCGGCCCGAGCGGCCAGGTCACGCAGGATCTCCTGCCCGCGAGGCTGTCGCAGGTCCAGGGTCATCGATTGCTTGTTGCGGCCGATCAGGTTCCACCACAGGGGGTCGCCGGTCTCGCTGTCGGCCTCACCCCACTGGCGCATGGCATCGCCCTTGCCGGGTGGCTCGATCTTGATGACCTGGGCACCGAAGTCGGCAAGAATCTGGCCGCAATAGGGCCCGGCAATCAGTTGACCCAGCTCGAGGACCTTGAGGTCGTCGAGCGGTATGTCGGTTAGCGAAGGGGAGTCGGGCATTGTTGTTGTCATTCCTCGGCTGATGAATCCTGTTCCGATACGGGACTCAAGTGGCTTGGTGCATACTGGGCCTTCTCGGCGGCTCGCTGACCGTCTCGTGGAGGCCCCTGGCGGCCAGCAGGTGGGAGTACATCACGCTCTCGGCCCAGGTCGGGCTTCCGGCATCGATGGCCTGCAGGATTTCGCGGTGGTGTCGCATGCTACGTTGCAGAGCCTGGTGGTCGTACTGGTCGAAATTACGGCGAATGATCGAGGTGCTGACCACCATCTCCTGCACGTTGAAGAGACGCTGGTTGTCGCTGGCCAGGATGAGCTCCCGATGGAAGTCGTGGTTGAGGATGGCGATCTCGTTGCGGGCCTCCGGGCTGACTCTGTCGGGTTCGGAGAGAGCCTCCATCCGGATGGCCAGCGCCTCCAGGCGTTCTCGGCAGGCCGGCGTCATTTGCTGGCAAGCCAGGTTGGCCGCCATGGGCTCCAGCACCAGGCGCAGCTGGAAGACCTCGCGGGCATCGCGCTCCGTCCAGGCCACCACCCTTGCCCCCTGATGCGGGATCGCCTCGAGCCAGCCCTCGGAAACCAGCTCGCGAAGGGCTTCCCGCACGGGCGTACGACTCACCTCGAGTTCACGGGCCAGGCTCGACTCGCGGATGTACTCGTCGGGCTGATAGTCCCCGCTCAGAATACGCTGCTTGATCGCGTGATGGACCTGGGCGGTGGCCGTTCGAGGGATCTCGGAAGACACCTTCGGCGCTGTCCTGAGCATGGATGTTTTCTCTGATTGCATACAACCGTGAGAATAAAAGCATTTTTGGGGGATTATTAGTAGACTTTAGGATTAAATTGCATGCAACAAGCTAACAACTGACCTGGAAGTCTGTCGGATTTTACCGATCGGCTCGACGTGTCACCTGTATTGCTCGATCACATCCCGCGTCTGCGAGGGATCGAACACCGTATCGAAGGCCCACTGGCCGAAGCCGCCCTGGTCGTTGACCGCGGCCACCCAACTGGCCATGGCGTTGCGCTTTTCGGCGTTCTGCGGGCTGTCCTGGCCCTTGACCTCCAGCACGAGAGTCTTGCCGCTGCTCAGGCGGATCAGGTAGTCCGGCAAGAAGTTGCGTGACGAGCCGCGCCACAGGTAGCGCACCTTGAAGTCCAGGTGGTCGTTCTTGGCCCAGGCGGCGATATCGGGGTGATCCTCGCAGATGTCGGCGACCCGTTTCTCCCAAGTGCTGTCATAGACCACATGGCTGATCTGCGAGCGCTGGGTGGCGGCGCAGGGCTTGGTGGTCAACCAGGGGCGCATGGTGGCGGTCGAGCCGATGGGGCGGTGCTCATCGAAGATCAGCTCCTGGCGCTCGACGTTCTGCTCGGTCACGAAGCGGCTGACGTGGGCCACCACCGTGTCCATGTTCAGGGCGAACAGCAGGCGACGACGCACCGGGTCCTGATGCCAGAGACTGGGGATGTCGAGTTTGTCGCTGG
>NZ_JBDNGD010000442.1:0-1871 GCF_041689495.1 Halomonas sp.
AGCCGGCGCAGCTGCTCGCGACGGTAGGCAACGTCGTTGGACTGAGCGTTGAGCACGTTGTCATCCCCGGTGGCGGTGACGTCAGCGATCACCATGCGGTTCTCGACGCGCTCCTTGAGGTTGATGTACTCGTCCAGGCTGATGTCCGGCCAGTAGTTCACCAGCTGGATGCTGGCGTTGGGTGAGCCAATGCGATCGATGCGCCCGAAACGCTGGATGATGCGCACCGGATTCCAGTGGATGTCGTAGTTGATCACGTAGTCGCAATCCTGCAGGTTCTGCCCTTCCGAGATGCAGTCTGTTCCGATCAGGATGTCCAGCTCGCGTGGCTCGTTAGGGTACACCACGGCCTTGCTCTTGGCCTGTGGCGCGAACAGCGTCAGCAGCCCCTGGAAATCATAGTGCTGGCGACTGTTGGGTATGGCCCCGAGGGTTGACTTCGGTGCGTCGCTGCCGGTCACCAAACCGGTGTGCACGCCTTGGCTCTCCAACAGTGCTGCTGCCAGGTTGTCGTAGAGGTACTTGGCGGTGTCCGCGAAGGCAGTAAAGATCAGCACCTTGCGATTGCCCGGGTTGATCGGTGAGGCCAGCTTGCTAGCGATCTGTGTCTTGAGATGCTGCAGCTTAGCGTCATCGGCCGGCGTGACCTTGGCCATTTCCTCCAACAGCAGCTCGATCCACACCAGGTCGGTGCTCAGATCGTGCTCCCAAGACGGCAGATCCATGTCCTCCAGGCTGATCTGGACCTTCTTCCCCACCGTGGTGTCACCCGGCATGGGGATGCTGTCGTCGTCAGGGTCAGCGTCTTCGAAGGCTGCAGCGATATCCGCAAAGCCTTCCGAACGGCCGGTACGCTTGAAGGCCTCGATCTTCTCCAGAATGGTCGTATGACTGTTCCTGAGGCCTTCCAGAGTCAGGCGAAATGAGGCTACCGAGCTCTCCAGCCGCTTGAGCAGGTTGGTCGTCATCAGGGCCTGCAGGCTCTTCTCCCGGTCTACCTGTTTGAAACGCCCTCCCCCACTGGACACCTCGGTGTCGTACATCTCCTCGTACTTCCTGAGGCGGCTGGGCAGGATGTAGCTGATCGGGGCGTAGACGGAGAGCTTGAGCTGCGAAAGCTGCTGGAAGATCTCGTTGAAGCCGATCACATCCGTTCGGTGGGTGAGCGGGCAGTGGAAGGAGAGCGGCTTGCGTCGCTCCGGGAAGCTGCCGATATCCGTGGTGTCGTAGAAGGTTTCGATATGCCGGCGTGAGCGCGCGATGGTGACGCTGTCCAGCAGTTCGAAGAAATCGAAATCCAGGGTCTGCAGGATGGCCCCGGTCGTGCGCTTCTCGGGAGGGAGCGCCGACCATTCGTTGAACACCGCCTGGGCACGCCGGAAGATACCTTCGATGTCCTTGGCGCCGCTGAGGTGGCGAGTGAGGTTCTCTGCTTCGCCTTCATAAGCCAAGGCCAGCTGGTTCTTCAGATCGGTGAACCGGTTATTGACCGGTGTGGCGGAGAGCATCAGCACCTTGGTCTTCACCCCGGCGCGGATGACCTGATTCATCAGCTTCTGGTAGCGGGTCTCGCGATCCTTGTAGACGTCGTTATTGCGGAAGTTGTGCGATTCGTCGATCACCACCAGGTCATAGTTGCCCCAGTTCACGCGATCCAAGGGCATGCCGAAAGACTCACCGCGCGTGCGCTGAAGGTCGGTATGGCACAGCACATCGAAGTTCAGCCGATCCTGGGCCAACACGTTGGTGGTCAGGTTGCGGTTATAGGTCAGCCAGTTATCGGCGAGCTTCTTGGGGCACAGCACTAGCACGGATCGGTTGCGCAGCTCGTAGTACTTGATGACGGCCAGAGCGGTGAACGTCTTCCCGAG
>NZ_JBDNGD010000443.1:0-3685 GCF_041689495.1 Halomonas sp.
GGCTCCATGCGATCACCGTGGGAGCGCTCGGCACCCTGGCCTGGCTGCTGGTGGCGTGGCGGCTGGTGCTCTGGCGCCACCGGGGGCAGCAGGTGCCGCGGCGTCCCCCTGCCGCGACTTGACCTGGATCAGCTACCCCTTGAAGGGTACCGACGCGCCCGGTCGAGGCTGGTATAATTGCCTAAACGGTGACGGCCACGGCCGCCGCCTTACGGTTCAAGAGGCGCGATTCGCTCATGCAAGATACCCTGCCGTTCATCCGCCCCCTGGTCGAGAAGTACGACCGCCCGGGGCCGCGCTACACCTCCTATACCACGGCATCGCAGTTCCAGGCGGCGGTCAACCGCATCCAGAGCGAGGCACAGGTGGTGGAGCTGGGGGAGCGCCGCCCGAGCCGGGATGATTGCCGGCGCATCGAGGTACATCCTGTAGTGATCCCCCTTCCGCCACGCGGATATGATGCGCGTGCTCGAGGATCACGAGGCCATCGCCGAGGGCCTGGTGGATCGCATGCCCGCCGACGGCGAGGTGGAGGCGATATCCTCGGCCATAGTGCGGCCCTGACTTGACGAGTGGGTGACATTGCCTATCTTTAAAGATGCAATAACTATGCATCTTTAAAGTTCAGGAGGCCATCATGTCGCCCATCTTTCGAACTCCCGCATCAGGCAAGGTTGCAGCTGCAATGCTGCTGGCTGTTTCGCTCGTGCTGGGCAGCACCGCTACGGCAGATGACCACGGCGAGGAGACTTCCTCCGATGCCTGGCTGCCGAGCCTGATCACCGAGACGCCCCAAGAGGGCTTCGCCCTGGCGGTGACGCTTTCCCAGAAGGGGGTCGCGACTACCCAGACCGATGCCGAAACCCGCAAGGCGCTCCGGCCTGAGTATGCCGAAGACCCGGATAGTCTGATCGCGGTATCACACGTGATTGCCACCCACTTCCAAACCGTGGCCGCGGCCAACGACTACTGGCGGGAGTGACGCGACTGGCGGCTACCTGTTGATTCATGGGAGGTATCGTCATGTTCAACATCTCCGAGGATGCCACCCTGGCCTATCGGCGTTCGTGCCGGAAAATGCTCAAGGACATGAACCGGCTGCGCGCCGAGTTGGCAGAGATCCCTGAGGAGGCCGAGCTGTTCCGCCAGCTGGCCGAGCAGCAGTAAGAAGTATTCTTGATACCTGTCATGGTTTCCTGGCCAGGGACGACGCACAATGTCCATATCCAAGCGTTATAGTCGAGTATTCGCCATGGTCGCTACCACGCTCTCCCCGACGCGCCTGCCCCTGGCGCGCCTGGCCTTCCGGCCCTTCTTCCTGCTGGCCGCGCTGTTCAGCGTGCTCTCCATGGGGGTGTGGTTCGCCTTCTGGCATGGCCTTATCCTGCTGCGGCCCTATGGCGGCCTGATGTTCTGGCACCAGCACGAGATGCTGTTCGGCTTCGCCGCCGCGGTGATGGCCGGCTTCCTGCTTACCGCGGTGCAGAACTGGACCGGGCTGCCCAGCATCAAGGGAGGGGCGCTGCTGGCCCTGGTCGGGGTCTGGCTGGCGGGGCGGGTGCTGATGGCCTTTCCGCTGGGGCTGCCGGCCTGGCTGCCGATGCTCGTCGACCTGGCGTTCCTGCCGGCGGTGGCGGGGGTCATGGCCCGGCTGGTGATCGCCGCGAGGCGCTGGCGCAATCTGGTCTTCCTGCCGGCGCTGGCCCTGCTCACCATCGCCAACCTGGGCATGCACCTGGGCGTGATGAACGGCGACACCGAGCTGATCCGCCAGGCCGCCTACCTGGCGGTGCTGCTGGTCACCCTGCTGATGGTGGTGGTGGGCGGCCGGGTGATCGCCATGTTCACCGCCAATCGCCTGGGACGGCCGCGCAAGGCGCCGATCCCCGCCCTCGAGTACCTGAGCCTCGGCAGCGTCATGGCGGTGGTGCTGGGCCAGCTGCTGGTGATGCTCGGCGCGGCGCTGCCCAGCGCGCTGATGGCCGCCCTCATGGGTCTGGCTGCCCTGGCCAATGCCGTGCGCCTGAGCCGCTGGGGTGGCCTCTACAGCTGGCGCGAGCCGCTGCTCTGGGGCCTGCACGCCAGCTATGCCTTCATCCCAGCGGGGCTGGCCATGTGGGCCCTGGCGGCGCTGGGGACCTTCCGGGCCGAGCTGGCGGTACACGCCCTGACCATCGGCGGCATGGGCACCATGATGCTGACGATGATGTCGCGGGTCTCGCTGGGCCATACCGCGCGCCCCATCCGCACCCTGCCGGGCATCGGGGTGGCCCTGGGGCTGATGGTGGCCGCGGCCCTGCTGCGCTCGCCGGTGCTGGCGCTCTTCCCGCAGATCACCCACTGGACCTATAACCTGGGCATCATCTTCTGGTGCCTGGCCTACGCTATCTTCCTGTTTCACTATACGGGGCCGCTGCTGTCGGCTCGGGCCGACGGCCAGGACGGATAGGCACGGCCGGGGGAGCGCGCCATGACCGAACACTATGTCCTGATCAAGCACCTGCATATCACCGCCGCCGCCCTGAGCCTCCTCTTCTTCGTGCTGAGGGCCTGGTGGTCGGTGCGCGAGTCGCCGACCCTGCAGCGGCGGTGGGTGAAGGTAGCGCCTCACGTCATCGATACCACCCTGCTGGTGCTGGGCGTGGTGCTGATGGTGATGCTCTCCTTCTGGCCCCACCAGCATCCCTGGCTGGCCGCCAAGCTGATCGCCCTGCTGGCCTATATCAGCCTGGGCACCGTGGCGATCAAGCGTGGCAGGACGCCAGTGGTGCGCGCTATTGCCGCCCTGGCCGCGGTGGCCACCTTCGCCTACATGCTGGGCACGGCGATCCGCCACAGCCCGCTTTCCTGGCTGGCGTGACGCAGGTGGCACGAGACGTCAGCGATGGCCGTGGGGCCGCTCCAAGTTACGCGGTGTGACACTTCGTCCACTCTGACTTGATCTTCGTCAAGACAAGAGTGGAAAGAGTTCTGCTACCATAAAGCAGCATTATATATAGATCTTACTAATAAAATCTTTCGGCGCCGGTCGAAAAATTAACAAGACTAGCAAGGGGGTATGGTCCATGGCCGACGGTCTCACCAAGTCGGCGGCCCGCAACATCTTCTACGGCGGGTCGCTGTTCTTCTTTCTGCTGTTTGCCGCACTGACGGCCCACAGCCACTGGTACATGGTCAACGTTTCCACCGACAGCGAGGGGCTTACCGAGTCCGTCAAGCACGGCAAGGAAGTGTGGGAAAAGAACATGTGCATCAACTGCCACAGCATCCTGGGCGAGGGCGCCTACTTCGCGCCGGAGCTGGGCAATGTCTGGGAGCGCTACGGGGGACACCAGAATCCGGACGCGGCCAGGGCGGGTCTCGCCGCCTGGATCCGAGCCCAGCCGCTGGGTGCCGAGGGACGCCGACAGATGCCGGCCTACGACTTCAGTGAGGAGGAGATGCAGGCGCTGATCGACTTCCTGGAGTGGACTGACGGCATCGATGCTCAGGGCTGGCCGCCGACTCCCGCCGGCTGAGCCGTGGGTAACCTGAATCCGGGTGGATGAATCAAGGAGAACGACACCGATGAAATACGAAACCCAGAAGGTGGCGCTGCCATTCTTCATGGTGGCCATGGCGCTCTTCGCGCTGCAGATCGTCTTCGGGCTGCTGGCTGCCTCTGTCTACGTCTGGCCCAACTTCA
>NZ_JBDNGD010000444.1:0-2705 GCF_041689495.1 Halomonas sp.
ACGCCCCAGGCTAAGGCGTTCGCGGTATCGAAGGCCGCGATGTGTTTGGTGCGATCACGAACCAGCGAGTTTTCCATCATCGCCCGCTCGTATTCCCTCAGTCGGGCGGGCATCCAGTCGACGAAGCCCTGCATGAGCCTGTCCCAGCCTTTCGGCAGGTCCTGCATCACGCCGCCAATGCGAAACCAGGCCGGGTGCATGCGAAAACCGGTGATCGCTTCGATGACGTCGTAGCCCTTCTGGCGATCGGTAAAAGCATAGAAGACCGGCGACATGGCGCCGAGATCCTGCAGATAGGTGCCCAGGAATAGCAAATGGCTGGTAATGCGAAACAGCTCCGCCATCATTACCCGAATCGTTTGGATACGCGCGTTCACCTGTATGCCGGCGAGCTTCTCCACCGCCAGCACGTATGGCAGATTGTTCATTACGCCGCCCACGTAATCGATACGGTCGGTGTAGGGAATGAAGCTGTGCCAGGACTGGCGCTCGGCCATCTTTTCCGCACCGCGATGGTGATAGCCGATATCCGGCACACAATCGATGATCTCTTCGCCGTCGAGCTGCAATACAAGGCGAAACGCACCGTGAGCGGAGGGATGGTTAGGTCCCAGATTGAGAAACATGAAGTCAGTCGTATCGCTCTGGCGCTGCATGCCCCAATCTTCAGGCTTAAATTGCAGCGCCTGTTGCTCGCTTTCCTGGCTCTCCACCGTCAGGGTATAAGGATCGAACTCCGTGGCTCTGGCATGATGATCCTTGCGCAGCGGATGGCCCTGCCAGGTGGACGGCATCAGAATGCGAAACAGGTTAGGGTGCCCTTCAAAGTGAATGCCAAACATGTCCCAGACTTCGCGCTCGTACCAGTTAGCGTTGGGGTAGACAGGAATCACCGTGGGCAATGAAAGATCGTGTTCAAAAAGCGCCACCTTGAGCATAATGTCGCGATTTCCCGAGACAGACAGCAGCTGATAGAACACTGTGAAGTCGGCCTCCGGCAGGCCATGCCGATGACTGCGCAGGCGTTCGTCGATGGCCGACAGATCAAACAGCATCTCGAACGGCTCGGGGAGCCGGCGCAGCGTAGCGAGAACCTCAACCAGCGCACTCCGGCTCACCCACAATACCGGCATGCCCGTCATGGTGGCCTGCTCGCACAGCACCTGATCACCGAACTGCTCTCGCAGAAGAGTCACAAGGGAACTGGCCCGGTGATCGGGAGCAGCCGCCGCGCTGGTATCGGTTTCAACAATGCTCATCTTGGCAGGGTCCCTCTCGCTCTGAGGTGCAGTAAGAATATCTGGCAGGTTCTTGGGTTAAACGCTGTCGGGTGCGCGCAGCTCTGTCACCTGAATACGCCGGTCGCGATGCTTCTCACGCTGGGACGGCATCTCGGCTCGGTAAACGCCCTGGTCGCCAACCACCCAGGATAACGGCCGACGCTCCTCTTGAATGGAGTCTTGCAGTAGCTGCAGCCCTTGCAGAAAGGCCTCCGGGCGCGGCGGGCAGCCGGGCACGTAAACATCCACCGGCAGGAACTTGTCGACCCCCTGGACCACCGAGTAAATGTCGTACATGCCACCAGAGTTAGCGCAGGAGCCCATCGAGATCACCCACTTGGGCTCGAGCATTTGGTCGTAGAGCTGCTGAATAACCGGCGCCATCTTCACGAAACAGGTGCCGGCAATGACCATGAAGTCTGCCTGGCGCGGAGAAGCACGGATGACCTCGGCGCCGAAGCGAGCGATATCGTGGGGCGAGGTAAATGCCGTGGTCATCTCCACATAGCAGCAGGACAGCCCGAAGTTATACGGCCACAAGGAGTTCTTGCGCCCCCAGTTGACCGTCGAGTGGAGCACTTCTTCAAGCTTGCCGGTGAACACGCTGCGGTGCACCTGCTGCTTCATTGGGTCTTCGACGCGCTGACGCTCACCTAAGGGATAGCGTGCGTTTTCTGCCGCTAGCGCATCTTCAACCCGGGTCAGGGTGTATGCCATGACGTGCCTCCAAACTGAAAACCAATAAGGATTGCCTGTGAGTACTTCACTGCGCTTGTGGCGGCGGCTTTCTGCTCTTGACGCTCAGTGGCACGCTTCCTCGATGCAGCCGATCACTGCCTTGCGGTGCCCAATCGAGCGCACCAGCACGGCGGTCATAAACTAGCCCGGCGAGAAGTATGGCGATGAACACCGCCGCACCCCAAAAGCCGCTCCAGCCTACCTCGCGCACCGACACGGCCCAGGCAAACAGGAACATGGCTTCAATATCGAAGATCACGAAGAGCATCGCGACCAGGTAGAACTGGATGGAGAAGCGCTGACGGGCGCTGCCGGCGCCGACGATACCGCTCTCGAAAGGGAGCGCCTTGCTAGGCCCCCGGCTGCGCCCGCCCAGTAGGCTGGAGACGCCCATCATCAGGGCGCACAGGGCGACGACGGCGAGAATGAAGAAACCAACGGCCCAATACTCGGCGATCGACGCTGTGGCGTATTGATTCATAGGCTCCTCAACGACGGCCCCTGGTCACGCGTCCAAGGGGGGGGACGGGTGGCGGGTGGCCAGCGCCGGCAACCCGCTCGAATCCGTCAGGCTTAAACGTAGGAGATCATTGGAGATTTGTCAGAGGCCTAGCCCGGATATTGCACCAAGCATGAAAAAAGCGGCTGAAAATCGTTTGTGATTCAATCTTCTACACCAGAATCAAC
>NZ_JBDNGD010000445.1:0-3947 GCF_041689495.1 Halomonas sp.
AGGGTCTTGACCCGTACCTCGTCCGGGCCGGTATCGGGCAAGGCTTCCTCACGCAGGGCACCCAGACCGGGAGCCAGGGTCCAGAAGGCGGTAGCGGTGTCAGTGGCGACGGGCATGAGCACATCCGGTGAATCGGCAAGATACTAACTATCAGACCGGTAGCCTGTGATCACACAGGCGGCCTGGTCCTGATCCTCATATACTTCTACAATAATGATACAGATACGTTCCATCGCACAAGCCGAATGCATCACCTCGCCATTCAGCGTCGACCGGTCTGAACGAATCAGCCCATGGACTGACGGCTTGCGTCGTCTCTGTACAATACCGACAGTCTTTCATGGAAGACTATCCTCCAACGCCCTCGCCCAGGACCCAGCCTCGCCCATGGAGATACGCATAGCCCCGCAACGGATGATCCGGCGGGAATTGTCAATCACCCTGGCCTGCCAGCTGATCCTGGTAGCCATGCTGGCGTACTGGCTGGAGGCAAGCCCCTTGGTGGCGCTTGTCGCCATGGGCGTTCAGGTGACCATCGCGGGGTGTCTGTTGCATTCCGTCCCCGACGACTGGCACCGCCTGGGCTGGGCCAATCGGGTCACCCTGGCACGCAGTGTCCTGGTGGCCCTGCTGGCGGGAACCCTGACCGACCCGGTGGTGCTGTCTCGCCATGTCGGCTTCTTCGCCGCCCTGTCCCTGCTGGCCTTGATGCTGGATGGCGGGGATGGCTGGGTGGCCCGCCGAACGGGGTCCGCCAGTGAGCTCGGGGCCCGCTTCGATATGGAACTGGATGCCTTCTTCATTCTCTTGCTATGCCTAGCCTTGATGGTGCTCGGCAAGGTCGGTGCCTGGGTAGTCGCCATCGGCGCCATGCGCTATGCATTCGTGCTGGCCGGACTCGGCCTGTCGTTTGCCGTGGATATTCGCTGGCTATATCGACATGCCGCACATGGGACGCGCCCGATCCCGTGACGGCATCCCCTCACTGCGGAGGAAAGTCAGATGTCCCTTCATCAACCAACGTCATCCCGCTGCCGTTCCCTGGCGGCAATCATCGCCCTGGCCGGCACCCTGGCACTGGGTAGCCTGCCGGCCGCTGCCGAACCACATCGCTACCGCATCGACCCGGAACACTTCTCCATCGGCTTTCTGATCGGTCATCTGGGATATGCCATGCAGTTGGGGAGCTTCCTGGAGGGGCAAGGAGAGTTCGTCTACCACTTGAGGGGATGGCAAGTCACGGCCAGCCTGCTAGACTCAGGTTGTCGCTTGACGGGGTGCCGATGAATCCGGCTGAGATGGCGCAGTTCGAAGATGAACGCAGCGCTGGTCCCGTGGAACCTGATCCGGCTCGTACCGGCGTAGGAAATCAGGCGGTGGACCGGCCCCTTGTTCTTTCTGCGGGCATCGGCCCTCCCCCCTCTCTTCCGCACGTCAGACCCCGGATCGTCACCAATCTCCGGAGTCGAAATGGCCTATCGTTTCACCGATCTGACGGCGGCCTGCCAGGACGACTGGCGCGCCTATATCGAGCACGACTTCGTGCGCGGCCTGGGCGACGGCACCCTCGACGAGGGAGCCTTCCGCCACTACCTGCAGCAGGACTACCTGTTCCTGGTTCACTTTGCCCGCGCCTATGCGCTCGCCGCCTACAAGAGCCGCACCCTGGCCGACCTGCGTCAGGCCCATGAGGGGCTCAAGGCGATCGTCGACGTGGAGCTCGGCCTGCACGCGGGCTACTGCCGCGACTGGGGCATCAGCGAGGCCGACCTCGCCGCCCTGCCCGAGGCCCGCGCCACCATGGCCTACACCCGCTACGTGCTGGATACCGGTAACCGCGGCGACCTGCTCGACCTGCATGTGGCCCTCGCCCCCTGCCTGATCGGTTACGGTGAGATTGCCAACTGGCTGAACGACCAGTCATTCACGGTACGCGGCGAGGCCAATCCCTACGACGCCTGGATCGCCATGTACGATGGCGACGACTTCCAGGCCGCCATGGGCGCCGAGCTCGACTGGCTCGACACACGCCTGGCCGACGTCACCCCGGCGCGCTTTGCCGAGCTCGTCGAGGTGTTTCGCGACGCCACGCGCCTGGAGATCGACTTCTGGCAGATGGGACTTGATCGCGCCGACTGACGCTCTGGCTCAATCGAAAGACCCGCGCGGGCTCTGGTCGGTGTACTCGTGTCGGGTAACTATTACAGGTAGTGACCATTTGATCACGGAATGGACAGGGATTAACCTAGCGGGATTTGCATCGCACAGGACGATGCGTCTGACACACGCCTCGATGCGACGATCGCAACACAGGGAACGCAAACCATGAACAGCAAGATCAAGGTGGATGCCCCTCTCGTCATCCTGCACGGCGACGAGATGGCACAGGTGGCCTTCGAGAGGATCCTCGAGATGTTCGTCACCACGCCACTGGACATTGACCTGGTGGAGATCGACCTTTCCGCCGAACACCGGGTGCTCACCAATGGCCAGGTGGTGATCGATGCCATCGAGGCACTCAATCGACATGGCGTGGGGGTGAAGAACGCCGGCATGACGGTCAACCGCGAGCAGCTGGGCGAACTGCTGGCCGCCCATCCCGAACTCGATGGCACCACGCTGCACCCGCTGGCCACCAAGTCGCCCAACGGCGCCATACGCAAGGGTATCGGCGGCAACATCACCCGCGAGGACATCCAGTTCCGCAACCTCCAGGTCAAGACGCCGGACTGGGTCGGCCGCGATATCGAGGTCGATACCATGGAGGACGGCGGCATCAAGGACAGCTTCAATGAGTTGTCCCGTGCCACCGGCGTGGTCAAGCTGATGTTCGTCGGCAGCAGTGGCGACCCGGAAGAGCTCCACCGCCGAGAGGTCAAGAAGGGTGACCCCTGGCTGCTCGCCACCAATGACATCGATGACGTGAAGGCCTGGGCCCACCGCTTCTTCCAGCGCGCCATCGACGAAAAGCGCGACATCTACCTGGGCCTGAAGGACACCGTGATCGCCGGCTATGACGGCGTCATGCGGGCCGCCATCGAGGCCATCTACTTGCAGGATTACCGAGCGCAGGTCGAGGCGCTGGGGCTCAATTACCACTATGAACTGATCGATGCCCAGGCCGCTCGCCTCGTTGCCAATCCACCGGAGCGGGCACTCTGGGGCGTGCCGGACAACACCACCGGCCGCAAGCTCCACAAGCTGGTCGAGCAGCTCAAGGTGCACGGCATCCCCAGCCGCAATGCCCATGTCTCACTGTCCAGGATGAGCGCCGGCGGCGGTGACCAGTACGGCAGCTACAACATGCCCGTACGGGAAGACGGCATCCTCAAGGTCATCGTCGACGGCGAGGAGAAGCACGCCAGGCACGTCAAGAAGGGTGACCCCATCCTGCTGATGTCGAACGACCACGAAGCCATCAAGGACTGGGTCGGCCAGGTATTCCGTGATGCTTCGCGCAAGCAGAAGGAGGTCTACTTCGGCCTCAAACGCGAGTACATGGAATACGACGAGGTCTTCAGCAAGGTCATCACCGACGTGCGTCGCGAGCTGGCAGACGCCGACACCCCGCCGCCATCCTTCATGATCATGCGGCCCTCCAGTCAGCTCATCAAGATGATCACCGACCCGCCGAGAAACGCCCTCTACCCGGCGCAGAACCTCGACGGCGACATCTTCTCGGACATCTCCGCGGCCCTGGGGGGCAGCCTGGCCACTGCCAGTTCGATCATCGAGAGCCAGAGCGGCACCATGCTCTTCGAGGCGCCACATGGCACCGCCCACGATCTCTACCTGAGTTACCGGGAGAGCGACGGCAAGGTGGCCAACTTCAACTCCTCGGCACTGATCTATGCCGTGGCGAATGCCCTGGAAACCCTCGGCGAACGCGAACACAACACCGCGCTAGTCAGCTACGCCACCCGCCTCAAGGCCGCGCTGATCGACAC
>NZ_JBDNGD010000446.1:0-1272 GCF_041689495.1 Halomonas sp.
ATCCGCTGACCCGACTGCCCAATCGCCATTATCTGGATACGGAAATCGCCGCCGCATGGAAGGAACCACACCACGGTCATGCCGTGCTCATCCTTGATATCGACGATTTCGATGCCATCAACTCCACCCTCGGCTACGTAGCCGGCAACAAGGCACTCATTGAGCTGGCCGCTCGACTGAAGCAATCGCTTGAAGCCGGAGAGATGCTTGCCCACATTGCTGGCGACAAATTTGCTGTGTATCGGGGCTTTGAAGACTGGACGGAAGTCGATGCGCTCCTCATGCGCATACGAAACACCTTGTCACACCGCTTGCAAGTCGACGGTATGGAGTTGCGGGCTCTGTCGGCCGGCATCGGTATTGCAAGTGACAAAGACAGCAGTGATCCCGAAACACTTTCGCAGAATGCCGGTACCGCACTCAGGCATGCAAAACAGCTCGGGCGCTCGGGGTTGGGTATCTTCAACCGATCCATGCAGGAGAAGGTCGAGCAGCGCCTGTCCATCATGAACGACCTGAGCGTTGCGATCGAACAGGGCCAACTGCTGAACCATTACCAGCCTATTCATGACGCGCGAAGCGGCACAATCGTTGGGGTGGAAGCCCTCGTTCGTTGGGAGCATCCGGAGAAGGGATGGATATCGCCCGGCGATTTCGTTCCCTTGTCCGAACGGGTGGGCCTGATCAGCAAACTGGGCTGTGCGGTGATGAACCGTGCACTGGATGACCTTCTACACTGGAGGCAGGAAGGCCTGTGTGGCAGGGACCTCTTTCTCAACATCAATGTCTCGCCCCTGCAATTGCTGGATCTCGGGTTCAGCGAGGGGCTGGAACAGGCCACTCGGCAGCGGGGCCTGGAACCGGAGTGCGTCGTTATTGAGGTCACCGAAACCGCGATGATGCAGTCCGAACAGGCGAGTCTGCAGGTATTGGAACAATTGACCCGCTGCGGCTTTCATGTGGCCATTGATGATTTCGGCAGTGGTTACTCCTCCCTCAATTATCTGCACAAGCTGCCCGTCGAGATACTCAAGATCGACCGGCTACTGATCGAGCAACTGGATAACGACAAGAACCAGCCCCCGCTGGTAAAGCCCATCGTGGAAATCGCCCGAGCCCTGGACCTCAAGGTCATCGCGGAAGGGGTGGAGACACAGGAGCAGAGCGACAAGCTCACCGCCATGGGCGCCGACTTCCTGCAGGGCTTCCACCTGTCCCGCCCGATGTCGGCAACGGATCTATCCTCCCTGCTGGCCGAAGGTCAGGATGGCG
>NZ_JBDNGD010000447.1:0-3088 GCF_041689495.1 Halomonas sp.
CCTGTCTCCTCGCCACACCCCGCTGCCCTTCTCGGGCCGGCGGGGTGGTTTTTTTGGCAGTGTGGAAGTGGCGCAAGGGAGGTCATGATGACGGCTTCGTTGAAGGGTATCGGGTTCATGTGCCTGGGTGTGCTTTGCCTGGCCATCGGTGATGCCATTTCCAAGTGGCTGGGCGAGGTCCACTCGCCGCTGCAGATCATCTTCTTCCGTACCCTGGTGTCGCTGCCGCTGATTGCGCTGATCACGCACTTCGGCGGGGGCCTGCGCAAGCTGCGCACTCGGCGGCCGGGTGTGCACCTGGTGCGGGGGTTGATCTACACCGCCACCATGTTCTGTTTCGTGCTGGGCTTGACCCTGCTGCCACTCGCCGAGGCCACGGCCATCGCCTTCATCGCCCCGCTGTTCGTGACCCTGCTCTCGGTGCCGCTGCTGGGTGAGCGTATCGCCCCGTCGGTAATGGTGGCGTCCCTAGTTGGCTTCGCGGGCGTGCTGGTGGTGGTGCGGCCCGGTGGCGCGGCCTTCCAGCCCGGGGCCCTGGTACTGATCGGAGCCGCGGTGTTCTATGCCTTGATGATGATCACCGCACGGCGCTACGCGGCGCGGGAGCACCTCTGGGCCATGGTCTTCTACATGGCCCTGGTGCCGCTGGTGATCACGGCGATCGCCTTGCCCTGGGTCTGGACGATGCCCTTGCCCTGGCACTGGCCGGCCTTCCTCGCGGCAGGGATCTTCGGTGCCGGTTCCATGGTCTTCATTACCCTGGCCTTTCGTCATGCCCCGGCGGCCATCGCCGCCCCCTTCGACTACACCGCCATGCTCTGGGCGGTGCTGCTGGGCTGGTGGTTCTGGGACGAGATACCCGATATCTGGGTCTTCGTGGGTGGCACCCTGATCATCGGCAGTGGCCTGGCCATCGCCTACCTCGATCGCCGTACCACCCTGAAGCGGCGGCCTACGTCGTGAAGAAGGCCCGGGCGGCGGCCTGCGGATCCGGCTGACCGCAGATCGCCGAGATCACGGCGAGGCCGTGGGCACCGGCATCCCGTGTCGGTCTGACATGCTCGGCCTTGAGGCCACCGATGGCCACGCTGAGCAAGGGGCTCGCGGCCACCAGGGCGGCCAGGCCCTCGAAGCCCAGCGGCTTGGCATGATCGTGCTTGCTGGGGGTGGCGAACACTGGCCCTAGGCCCAGGTAATCCAGGGCGCTCGGGTCGAGGCGGGCGAGCTGTTCGCGGGTCTGCACCGAGAGCCCGAGGATGGCGTCTGGGCCCAGCACCCGGCGGGCCTCTTCCACGTCGCCGTCGTCCTGGCCGATATGCAGGCCATCGGCGCCACTTTCTCTCGCCACCTCCAGCCGGTCGTTGATGATCAGCGGCACGCCGCTTCCGGCCAGGGCCGCCTTGAGGCGACGCACCTGGTCGATCAGTTCGGCATCCGAGGCGTGCTTGTCACGCAGCTGGACGATGGTTACGCCGCCGCGTACCGCGGCGGCCACGGTCTCCACCAGGCCATGATCCGCGCAGAGCCCGCGGTCGGTAATGAGATACAGCGAGAGATCAAGGCGCATCGTGGACCTCCAGGCGGGCCCGCTCGGCCAGGGCTTCGGCGTCCAGGTGGTAGAGCGCATCGAGGAAGGCCACCGCGAAGCTGCCCGGGCCTCGTGCCACCTCGCCGGCGAGTTCGCCGGCCACGGCATAGCTGGCGAGTGCCGCCACCGTCGCCTCGAAATGCCGCTCCTCGCCGGCGAGGAAGGCCGCCACGACACCGGTCAGCGCGCAGCCCAGGGTGGTGACCTTCGGCATCAGCGGATGCCCGCCTCGGACATGGGCGAGGCGTCGGCCGTCGGTGACCAGGTCCACCTCGCCGGTCACCGCCACCACGCCGCCCGTCTGCATGGCCAGTCGGCGGGCGGCATCAAGGGCCGCCTCGGCGGGATCGGTGCTGTCCACGCCGCGCCCGCCGCCGGCCTGCCCTGCCAGGGCGATGATCTCCGAGGCATTGCCGCGTATCACGTCCGGCGAGAGCGCCAGCAGCCGCCCGCCGGTCTCCCGCCGGTAGCGCGTGGCGCCCACCGCCACCGGGTCCAGCACCCAGGGACGTCCGGTCTCCCCGGCCGCCAGCGCAGAGGCCTCCATGGCCTCGACCCAGTGGGGCGAGAGGGTGCCGATGTTGATCGTCAGGGCGCCGGCCAGGGCGGTGAACTCGGGGGCCTCCTCGCGGGCATGGACCATGGCCGGCGAGGCGCCGATGGCCAGCAGCACGTTGGCCATGCTGTTCATGGCCACATGGTTGGTGATGTTGTGGACCAGCGGGCTGGTCTCGCGCACCCGGGCCAGGTGCGTGGCGGGGTCGATGTGCATCGTGTTCTCCCCGGCTTGGGAGGTGCAGGCAGGCATCGGGCCGGGGCTGCACGACTCCCTGCGCCGGTATTATCCGGGTCAGGTTCCGAGGGTGCTTCTCAGCCGCGGCATTCTCGCAGCGGCGCCCCTGTCGTCAGGACCCACTATCCATGCCAACCCCATGGCTGTAAAGGCCGGGTCCGGCGCCATCGAGGCGCATCGGCCCCGTCTTCCTTGGGTAGCTCAGGAACGAGGGGTTGTCATTGGAGACCCGAGTCGGCGCCCCGGCGTTGATCATCGTCCAGGATCATTCGGCCCGGCACCCAGCGGAGATAGATCACCATGCCGAACAACTCCACCAGGGACTGGAAAACGATCACGACCACGGCGGCACTCCACGCCTCCGGCAGGGACAGCGCCAGGGGGAGCATGACGAAGGAGTTGCGGGTGCCGAGGCTGAAGATGAGCGTGCGAGCTGCCGGTGGGGCGAGACCGAATACTCGACTCAGCCCTTTACCGCTGAAGGCGGCGGCCAGGAGATAGAGCCAGACCTGAAGCTGCTCCAGTGTTTCGCGCATTATATGCCTGGTCCCTAATCAAGCCCTTGCAGTTAGCGGACTGCAGTTAGCGGACTCAGGCCAGCAGATGGATTCCCACCAGGGTGATAAGGCTGGCCATTGTCAGGCTGTGGAGGGAGTCCACCCAGTCGCAGAAAGTATACCGAATGATGCCGTCCTTCGGCCAAGCCA
>NZ_JBDNGD010000448.1:0-4509 GCF_041689495.1 Halomonas sp.
CGATATCCACCAGCACGAAGGTCTCGGGAAGGCCATGGAGCAACCAGCGCGCGCGCTCCAGATTGACGCGGATCTGGTCGATGCGCCTCTCCACGGGCACATTGAGGGCCTCACGGGTCTGGGCACCGACGATGCCGTCGACCTCCAGCAGGTGGCGGCGCTGGAAACGCTCCACCGCCGCCGCCAGGATCGCATCGAAGGTGTCGGCTTCCGGTGCCTTTAGCTCTGCCTCGGGGAATGCCCCGGGGTCCGCCGCCATCACCTCGAGTTCCCCGATGACCGCCAGTCGCTCCCGCAACAGGGCCACATCGTCGTGCACATCCCCCGGCCGCAGCGAGTCTTCGCGGGCAGGAAGGCTCGGCCATCCACCCTGCCGCTGGATATGGCGGTACCGAGCCAGTGCCCCGCGCAGCCGTTCATAGATCGCATAGGCAGGCCGTACCTCGGCAAAGGCCTGCTCGAAACGCTGGGCATCCACGGCACGGGAAATCGACACCGGGTCCAGGGCCGGGGCCTCGATGGGCACCTCCCACTCGGTATCGATGCGGTAGGGATCGACCTTGCCGCGCTGGAGGTGTCGCATGGCCGTGAGCAGGACACGGCTGGTCTGCAGATCGAAACGCGCCAGGCGGTCGGGATCCTGATACGCTCCATAGGCCTCACGATACCCGCTGACCAGAGCATCGGGCCGATAGTCCGCGGGAGTCAGGCCATCGCCTTCCAGTGTATGCAAGGCCGCGGCCAAGGAGGCTACGGTGCGATTGTCGGCCCAGGCGGGTTTCCAGTCACGTGCCGCATAGAAAGCATGCAGGGTCTCGTCCTCGGCAACCAACTGCTCCCGTATCGCCTGGTGAAAGGGCGACAGCACCTCCACTTCCGGCACGGCAGCAGGCTCGGAGTGCTCCTCGTCGACCTGGCCCCAGGCCTGTCCCGCCATGAACATCCATGCCAGCAGCAGGGCCATGGTGGCCTGGACGACCATAATGGTCTTCCAGCAAGGGCAAAGGGAAGCTGGCTTTTTCTGTCCCTTCCATCCACGAGGCACCCGATGAGCAAACCGCTTCCCGTTTCTCTCTCCGTACTGCTGGTGTCAGCCCCCTTGCTGCTGTCGGCCCTGCCTGTCTGGTCCGGTGAATTCGTCGCCCAGGCGCTGCATCCCGACAGCGCTGACAACCAGCCACTCGATACCACCCTTGCCCGCCTGGCACCGGGTGCCGACAGCCGAGTGCTGGGGCTCGCCGCCCGCGCCGTGAGCTGCGCCGATCCACAGGCAGAGCGTCTGGCTGTCATCGATTTCTCGCTGCCCTCCACCGAACCTCGCTTGTGGGTGTTCGACCTCGAGCGGGGTGAATTGATGTTCGAGGAGCTGGTCTCCCATGGACAGGGAACCGGTGACGCCATGGCCGAGCACTTCTCGAATACACCGGAGAGCCACCAGTCGAGCCTGGGGCTGTTTCGCACCCTCAACAGCTACTACGGTCGCAACGGCTATTCCCTGCGCCTGGAAGGGCTGGAGGCAGGCATCAATGACCTGGCCTACCAGCGCGCCATCGTCATCCATGGCGCCGACTACGTCAGTGAGTCCTTCATCGAGCAGACCGGAAGACTGGGTCGCAGCTATGGCTGCCCCGCCGTCCGCCAGGAGGTGACCTATCCATTGATCGACAGCCTCAAGGAAGACCACTACCTCTTTGCCTACTACCCGGATGCCGACTGGCTGGAGTCGTCCGCCTTCCTCGCCTGCGACCGAGAATCACGCAAGCTGGCCATGAATCAGGCGCACCAGTAGTGGGCATCTCATGCCGTCCATCACGATACTGCCACTCAGGGGTGGCACTATGGCGTCGCCAGGGAGACCCACTCAGGGCATGTCGGCAGGACACCTGTTGTCGGCGTCTCCGGGCAGGGGGCGACAGGCGAAGTTCCCGAGGCTATGCTGTGGAGGCGAACCTGGCAGCGACTGGTTGAACACTGTCGCAGACCCGCCAGAGACGCCCCAGATCGGCCTTACAGGGAGCAAGCCGTGTCCGACAAGTTCAAGGTGATCGCCTTCTACGATGAACGCATGCTGGCCCATCAACCGGATATCGAGGTTCCCTTCCTGCCGGGCCGCATGGATAGACGCATTCGCCAACTACTGATGGGACTCGGCGTCCCCTGGAAATACCCGGAGCATCCGGGCCGCCTTACCGCCATCCACCAGCTTCTGGAACGTGAGCCCGTGCCGGGGGTGCATTTCGAGACCGGCACTGCCGCCACACGCGAACAGCTGGCACGGGTGCATACCATGGCCACCTGGATCATCTCTATGAGTTGCGCGACAAGAACGCCTGGCTGGACGTGAATACCACTGCTGTCTCTCCAGGCAGCATCGAAGCCGCCGAGGTCGCCGCCGGCACCGCCATCGCCGCCGTAGAAGCCGTAGTGAGGGGCGCACGAAGAATGCCTTTGCCCTGGTACGCCCACCCGGTCACCATGCCGAGCCTGTGCGTGCCCGCGGTTTCTGCCTGTTCAACAATGTGGCGGTGGCGGCCGCCCACGCCAAGGCGACACTGGGTTGCGAGCGGATCTTGATCGTCGACTGGGATGCCCATCATGCCAACGGCACCCAGGATATTTTCTGGGCCGACCCTGGCGTGATGCTCTTCGATATCCACCGCGCCTCACCCTTCTACCCCGGCACCGGAAAGCTCGAAGACGTCGGCGTGGGCCTCGGTGAGGGCACCACCATCAATGTGCCCATGCCAGCCGGTTCAGGCGACCAGGCCTACCTCAAGGCCCTGCACGAGATCCTCACACCCGCAGCGGAATGGTTCCAGCCGGACCTGATCCTGGTCTCGGCCGGTTTCGATCCGCATTGGCATGACCTGGCCCTGAATGTGTCCTATGAGGGATTCGCCGCCATGACCGGTGTCCTCCAGCAACTGGCCCGCAACCACTGCGATGGTCGCCTCGCCTTCGTCCTGGAAGGGGGCTACAACCTCATATCGCTTTCGCTCGGGGTCCGCGCCGTCCTGGAGGTGCTCGCCGGAGGCGAGGTGCCCGAACCGGGAATCTGCGGCGTGGCCGAAGTAGAGGCCGCCGCCGCCTTCCACCGTCCCGCATTTCAGGAGGAGTACGAGGGGTGATCGGGTGATGATCCGTCTCGAGCCCGAGCCCGAGCGCTGAGTCAGCGTTGATCACCGGCTGAACCTTCGCTTTGCCGCATCATGCCCTTCCGTCCATTCTGACATCAGGGCGGCACCCCGCCGCCCACCCCCAAACAAGTCGACAGGAGGTGAACCACCGCGGAGTATGACGGCACACCTGGCGGCCCTGTCACCCTGCTGACATCGCGCCATGGGAGTGTCGAAGACGACAGAGACGCCCACGACGTCTCCACGAGCACATCAGGAGAGCTGCGCCGATGGTACGCATCGACAAGAAGGCCACCCGACTCTACGTGCTGGACACCAATGTCCTGATCCACGACCCCGCCGCCCTCTACCACTTCGACGAGCACGAGGTGGTCATTCCCATGACCGTCCTCGAGGAACTCGACAAGCACAAGAACGGCGTCCGCGAAATCGCCCGCACCGCCCGCCAGGTCAGCCGGGCCCTGTCCGATCTCACCACCAACGTCTCCCTGGAACAGATCCGCGACGGCATTCCCATCACGCGCGTCACCGGACCCCAGGGCCGACTGCGCCTGCTCTGCTTCGAAGACCTCGAGCCCCTGGATCCCCAGAACGAGAGTCCCGACAACCGGATCCTCGCCGAGACCTGTCGACTACGCCGGGAACGCCCGGATGCCTCGGTCATCCTGGTCACCAAGGACATCAACCTGCGGGTCAAGGCCGCGGCGCTCGGCGTGCCGGTGGAGGACTACCTCAACGACCGTGTCTTCGACGACAGCGACACCATGATCGACGGCGCCCGCATCTACCCCGACGCCGGCCACGACGGCAGCGGCCTCTGGGACGGCCTCCAGGTGGAGGTCAGGGTCGAACGGCGGGATCAGCGCATCCTCTACCAGCTCGCCGGCGACATTCCCCCCGAGTGGCACCTGGGCATGCTGGTCTCCGACAGCGACAACGGCGCCAGCTTCGAGGCCATCGTGCGAGAGGTGGGTCCCCTGCACGCCAGCCTGGAACTGCTGACCAACTATCGCCACGGTGCCAATGTCTGGGGCGTACACGCCCACGACAGCCGTCAGAACTTCACCCTCAATCTGCTCATGGACGACGACATCGACCTGGTCTCCATCGCCGGCAGCGCCGGTACCGGCAAGACCTTCATGACCCTGGCCGCCGCCTTCCAGCAGACCCTGGACACCAAGCGCTTCGAGCGCATCGTCTTCACCCGGGCCCCGATCTCCATGAGCGAGGACATCGGTTTCCTGCCCGGCACCGAGGAGGAGAAGATGTCCCCCTGGATGGGCGCCTTCCACGACAACATGGACAACCTGCTGCGTGACGAGGACGGGAGTTCCAGCTGGGACGATGGTGCCACGCGACAGCTGCTCGGCTC
>NZ_JBDNGD010000449.1:0-1198 GCF_041689495.1 Halomonas sp.
GATGGGGGCTATCGGCTGGGCGAGACGCTGATCAAGGAACTCAGGGACATTCCCGAGCGCTTCGACGAGTTTGCCCAGCGCCATTCCGCCTGTCCTTCCAGGGAGCAGGGCGGGGACCTGGGCTGGCTGGTGCCCGGCCAGACCGTGGCCGAGCTCGACCGAGCCCTGCAGCACCTCCCCGAGGGGCTATACGAGCGGCCGCTGGCCTCGCGCTACGGCTGGCATGTGGTCAGCATCGACGAGCGTATCGAGGGTCGCGAGCTGCCCTTCGAGCAGATCGCGGATCGCGTGCGTCACAGCCTGCGCGAGCAGGCCACCCGCCGCGCCCTTCGCCACTACCTGCTGGCACTGGAGGCCGAGATCGGCGTCGAGGGCATCACCCTGGATGACGAGGCTGCCGGCAGCCTCATGCAATAGGAGACGCCCATGGCATCCGTCCCGGGGCCCGATGCGGCGACGAGACTCCTGCTCAGGCCCCGTCAGCTGCGTGACCTGGTCCGCGGAATTTCCTGGCTGAATTCACTGGCGGATGACGAGATCGACGATCTCCTGGCGGAGTCCGAGGTATGTCACCTCAAGGCCCGGGAGTGGGTGTTCCGACAGGATGCCCCGGCCCACTGGCTGTATATCGTCATCAGCGGCAGCGTGCGCCTGGCGCGCAGCGCCGGACATCGCCTGGCCACCATCCGTTGCGTGGAGCGCGGCGGCCCCCTGGGCCAGCTGAGCATGGTCTCCAGCGCCGGCGTCTATCTGTATTCCGCCGAGGCGCTGCGCAAGACCCAGTTGCTGGCGATTCCGGCCACCGACTGCCGGGCCATCATGGATAACCATCCGGCCTGCCGGGCCGACTTCATGAGCGGGCTGGCCCTGGAACTCACCGAGCGCCTGGAAGACCTCGCCCTGCTGACCCAGGCCGACGCCATGGCCAGGCTGGTCAACTACCTTCTGCGCCAATTGCCTCCGGGCCACCGCAAGTCCCCCCGGGTGGTTCGGCTGACCATTCCCAAGCGCTGGCTCGCAGCCCAGTTGGCCATGACACCGGAAACCCTCTCACGGCTCCTGGGCAAGCTGCGCGACAGGGGTGCCATCGACATCGACCACCAACGCCTGGAAATCATCGACGAGCAGATGCTCCAGGATGTCCTGCTGGGCGATGAGTAATATCCCTCTCATCAGATGGCAGATGGCCAGCTCCCGC
>NZ_JBDNGD010000450.1:0-1022 GCF_041689495.1 Halomonas sp.
ACCTCGGCCCTGGTACCGCCCCTGTAGCTCGGGTCCAGCGTCTCGCCGGTGGCGGGGTCGGTGGCACGGATCTCGGCCTGGGTGCCGGTGACTTCCTGCTGACCAATCAGCATTACACCACGAATAGTCATCATACCTCCTTGAAGCAATTGAAGTGATACCAGGCCCGGTGGACACGCTAGAAATCAATCGTCGCGGTACCTGGCATACATGGTCCGCGACCTGTTGAGGTGCTGGAACATGGTTTCGCGAGCCGCATCGGCATCCCGAGAGAGAATGGCCTCGAGAATGTAGGTGTGCTCTTGATGAACCCGCTCCAGGTAACGCTCGGAGGAGGCGGGATTGATTTCGATACTCAACAGCTTGGCCCGGGGGATGACCCCGTGGCTCCACTTCTCGTAGAAAGAACGGAAGAAGGGGTTCTTGGTCGCCAGGGCGATGGCGAAATGAAAATGATAGTCCTCGTCTCTCGCCTGGGACTTCTCGGCGCAGGCCCTGGCGAAAGCCTCATGGCCCTCCCGCAGCGCACGACGGTCTTCATCGTCATGACGAAGCGCAGCGAACTCGGCGGCAGCAGGCTCGAGGATCAGCCTCAATTCAAGCAGGTGCAGTATATCCTCGACGGTGGTCGGGTTGATGCGCTCAGCCGGTCGCGCTTCAACAGTAGTGGCACGCAGTACCGTCGTGCCAACACCGCGCCGAGTCTCAACCAAGCCCAGGGACTTAAGATGGGTGATCGCCTCACGAATTACTGTGCGGCTGACACCGAAGGATTCACACAGGCTATTCTCGGTCGGCAATTTGTTGCCGACCGGCACCTTACCCTGAGTGATCAGGGATTCCAGTTGGTCGGCCACATGGACGGACAGGCTACCCTGCTGAGGGATTTTCCGCACATTGATAAGGGCCAATTCCGATGTCATTTCACTATCCTTCGTCGCGAGCGGCCTTGCCTAAAGTATAATGTCATACAGAATAGCAGGGCCGACAGAGACTTACCTTACCAAGGCGGGCCGCTTCGG
>NZ_JBDNGD010000451.1:0-2865 GCF_041689495.1 Halomonas sp.
ATCGAGCGCCTGCGCGAGATCGCCAGCGACCCCAACGGCTTTCTGTTGCGCCAGGGGCTGGGTAGCCTGGACTTCAGCGACGAGGCCGAGCTGGCCAAGCTGCGGCAACTGTATGAGACCCTGCAGGAGCGCATCCTCAACCTGCTGGCCGAATTGGAGCGGCTACGCGATAGCGCCGAATACGAGCTTTACACCCTCAGCCAGAAGCAACCCAGCTTGGTGCAGGCGGTCGCGGATCAGCAGGCCGCGCAGATCGCCGAGGAAATCGCCCAGCTGGAGGCCGAGGCTGAGCAGTTGGCCGAAGAGATCGCGCAATTGACCGGGGCCGATGATCCCTTTGGCAGTTAGGTCTCTATGACCGCCTCGATCCTCTACAACTACGGCGTCTGCTTGTCCGAGATGAACCGCGTTGAGGAGTCGATCGCCCCGCTCCAGGCGTGTGTCGAGGAAGCGCCGGACTACGCTCATGCGCACGCGGCGCTGGGCTTCTCCTGCATTAAGCTCGGCCAGATGGACAAGGCCGAGAGCGTGCTGAGTGACGCCGCCAAACAGCTCCCCGACGATATGTGGATCAACCGCAATCTGGCGGGCCTGCTCGCCAAGCGCGGCAAACACCACGACGCCAAGGCCTACTTCGAACGTGCACTGGCCGCCAATCCGCAGGATGTCGCCACGCTGTTCGGCCTGGCGCTGAACCTCGAGGAGATGGGCTCGGAGAACGCCGAGCAGGCAGACGGCATCTATCAGCGCATCATCGAGCTGGAACCGTCCTCGCCGATCGCCACCGAAGCCAAGAAGGCGCGCAGCCGGTTGTCACGGGCGACGATGAAGTCCAAGGCCGACGGTGGCCTACGCATGGTTGCGGTGATGTACATGACTGGCGCCTTCGAGACGTTCGAGCAGAAGGACCAACGGGAGATCGCCGCCATCGTGTTCGAGATCGCCAAGCTTGGCGAGAGCGGCCTCTCCATCAACGATCCAGACAAACGCTTCACGCTCAAGTCGCTCGACGGCGACTTCTCCGGCCTGCAGCTGCTGTCGATGATGCACGTGCGCCTCAAGACCATCGACCCGACCCTGGATTCACAGTCAGGACTGGATGCCGAGTACGAAGCCGCGAAGAAGATGGCCGGCAAATAAACCCCGCAGGAAGGCCAGACTCTCAATGCTCCCGGCCGCCCACCAGGATCACGCAGTGATGCCGCGGTCAGGCCGGGCGCGTCCCGGTGCTGTCACATGGGCCGGCGGAAAGCTCACATTACCGGTGGATCGGTTGCTGGGGGAAAGGTCAGTCGATGAACTCTAATACCATCTGATTACTCCCGTCACTCCACAATGGACTCCACACCCACCGTCTTGCCTGCCCCGACCTCGTAGCCGCTGACCAGCACGTAGCGGCTGCCGGGACGGTGATCGGCCCACTTGCCGCGGTAGAAGCGCGCGTCGCGCAGCTGCCGCCAGTAGGGAGATACCGAGTGGGGTGCGGTCATCGCCACCTGCAACTCACGGTTTTCTCGGTCATAGCCGACTTGGGCGAAGGGCACGCCCTTCCTGCCCTCGGGGTGCTTGTTCTTCATCCATGCCGGAACACCGGCACTCTGCGCCTCGGGGTAGGCGGAAAGGTACATGCCCAGCGACAGCACATAGCGCACCACCTCACGCAGGATCATGCCCTCCTCGTCGGCCAGCGGCGCAGCACGCCCACCGGCATACTCGATGGCCTCGCGGTTGATGAAGTCGCTGATCTGAGAGGGCTTGAAGGCGCCGCGCAGCATGGTGGGGTTCTCGCTTGGCTTGTCGTCGAGCGGGTTGTGGACGGCGACGATCAGCCACGGGTCGCCCAGCCCGAGCATGTCCACGCCGTGCGGGTTGCCGTGGGCACTCAGGAAGGCCTCGTAGCGGCTGGGCAGTGTGGTGGAGTCCACCCAGGCGACCAGGGCGCCGTCCAGCGGATGACCATGGAAGGCCTGTCCGGTGGGGAAGGACAACGTGCTGAACTCCCAGGGCCACGACCAGGCGTCACCCTGCACACGGCTGAGCTGCACCGTCTGCAGCCAGGTGGACAGTGTCGGCTCCGGCACCACCACCCTGCCCTCGCGGCCGTGATGCCACTCCAGCATCAGCACCTCGCCGTTGATCGAGGGCACCACCTGCTCGTCCTGCAGCATGCTGCCGAAGATCTCGGCTTCCATCTTCGGCTTCTTGGGCAGCCCCATGAGCTTGAGCACCGAGCGGACATAGCGGCGGGTGAACGCGGGATAGTGGCGGTAGGTGGCCTGGATCATGCGCGGCTCGTGGTGGTGGAGGCAATGGCGTCAGGTTACACCAACCACGGCGGCGGTGGGCAGAGAAGCAGCCGCCGGCGTCAGCCGGGGGCGGGCTATGGATAAATGCCGGAGAAGGACGGTCATGCGGCGAGGGTGGCGCGAAGCGCGACTCGCAAGCCGACAACAACGCCGTGGCCGCGGGCGTGGCCGGCTGGCCGGGGTTAGGCGAGCCGCCACGAGTGCGGCCGCGAGCGGGCGACGGGGACCAAGTCGCGACATGCACTGCACCAGCGACGTGCTGGCCGGGCAGAGCCAGGCGGGGGTTGGCGTGGCGATGGCCAGGGCGGCGCGAGCGGTGAAGTTCGCCACCAACGTAGCATGGCGTCAGCCGTGCGGGCCCGTGTGTTGGCCTGGCGGCGAAGCCGCGTGGCCCAGAGTGAGTAGGTTATGCTGCACGCACTTAGAAAAGTGCTTACTTTTGTTCGCGCCAATCATTACCATGTGTTTCTGCAATCATTCTTCTTATTTTTTCCCGGTCCATTTGGGGTAAAGATTTACTTGCGTCATTTTTGGAATCTTTATCCTTCATTTTGTAAAG
>NZ_JBDNGD010000452.1:0-1267 GCF_041689495.1 Halomonas sp.
ATCCTCGACGGTGCCTATGTCTATGGCGCTCGCATGCAGATGGGACGCAAGCTTGGCGACCGCATCCAGAACGAGTGGCCGGACCATGACATCGACGTGGTCATCCCGATTCCCGATACCTCGCGTACCTCGGCGCTGGAACTCGCTCAGCATCTGGGCGTGACCTACCGCGAAGGCTTCATGAAGAACCGCTATATCGGGCGCACTTTCATCATGCCTGGCCAGACCCAGCGCAAGAAGTCGGTACGCCAGAAGCTCAATGCCATCGACATCGAGTTCAAGGACAAGAACGTCCTGCTGGTGGATGATTCCATCGTTCGGGGCACTACCTGCAAGCAGATCATCCAGATGGCACGTGAAGCCGGTGCCAACAAGGTCTACTTCGCCTCGGCGGCGCCGCCGGTGCGCTTTCCCAATGTCTATGGTATCGATATGCCGGCGGCCAACGAGCTGATCGCCCATGGGCGAAGCGAGGCGGAAGTCGGCGAGCTGATCGGTGCCGACAGGATCTTCTACCAGGATCTGGAGGACCTCAAGGACGCGTGTCGCGAGGTCAATCCGGCCCTCGAGGACTTCGATTGTTCGGTATTCGACGGCAAGTATGTTACCGGCGACATCGACGATCGTTATCTGGCGGACCTCGAAGCCTCGCGCAACGATGCCGCCAAGCAGGAACGAAGCGCCGGAGACCATGCCCTGGTGGGGATGCACAATCAAGAAGACGATATCGATGACTGAGAGGCCCGTCACGGAACAGGACTCATCGCCAGAATCCGCTTGGGGGCTGGAAACCCGGGCCATCCGGACCGGCCACTACCGTACCCAGGAGCAGGAGCATTCGGAACCCATTTTCCCGACATCGAGTTTCGTCTACGGGAGTGCGGCGGAAGCGGCTCGTAAATTCGGCGGCGACGAGCCGGGTAACGTCTATTCACGGTTCACCAACCCCACCGTTCAGACCTTCGAACGACGCCTGGCGGCCATGGAGGAGGGCGAGCGCTGCGTGGCCACCAGTTCCGGGATGTCGGCGATCCTGGCCACGGCGCTGGCGCTGCTCCAGGCCGGTGACGAGATCCTGGCCTCGCGTTCGCTGTTCGGCTCCACCGTCAGCCTCTTCGACAAGTATCTGGGCAAGCTGGGTATCACTACCCGCTATGTGGAACTCTCGGACCTGGCGGCCTGGGAGGCGGCGATAACTCCGGCCACGCGTCTGCTGTTCGCCGAGACGCCCTCCAATCCGCTCTCCGAGGTGGTGGATATCGCCGCC
>NZ_JBDNGD010000453.1:0-2227 GCF_041689495.1 Halomonas sp.
GACGCCATGGACCGCCTGCTGTGGCGCTACCCGGCCTCGCGCCTGCTGATGCACAGTCCGGCGGTGCTGGCGCTGCGCTGGGCGCAGCGCCAATTCCCGGTATTCCGCCCCCAGGGCGTCAAGGACAGCGCCCCGTTGATGATCGACCCTACCCGCGACAAGGCAGACACATGAGCCAGATAATCACCTTCGATAACGTGACCAAGCGCTTTGGCGAGGTGACCAGTCTTCTTGCACTCGATCTTGAGGTCCACGAGGGCGAGGTGCTGGCCCTGCTGGGGCATAACGGCGCCGGCAAGACCACCGCCATGAAGCTGATCCTCGGATTGAGCGCCCCGAGCGAGGGCGAACTCAGGGTATTCGGCGCGGCGCCCCACGGCCCCGAGGCCGACCGGCTGCGCCGGCGACTGGGCTTCCTGCCCGAGAACGTGGGCTTTTACGAACAGCTGAGCGGCCGGGAAGTGCTCGACTACTTCGCCCGGCTCAAGCGCGTCGACCGCCGCCAGCTCGACGCCTTACTGGAGCAGGTCGGTCTCGGGCATGCCTCCCGGCGCCGCGTCAAGACCTATTCCAAGGGTATGCGACAGCGCCTGGGACTGGCCCAGGCACTGCTCGGCGAACCGCAGCTGCTGTTGCTCGACGAGCCCACCACCGGCCTTGACCCCGCCGCTACCCGAGATTTCTACACCACGGTCAAGACGCTGCGCGATAAGGGCTGTACGGTGCTGTTGTCATCGCATGTCCTGCCCGGCATCGAGCTTTATATCGACCGGGCGCTGATTCTCGGTGCCGGCCGTCGCTTGGCGCTTGGCAGTCTCGATGAGTTGCGCCATCAGGCCGAACTGCCGCTGACCATCCGCGTCAGGGGTGACTGGCCGACGAGCGCGCCACCGTTCGATATCCCGGAAGCCGAGAACACGCTCAAGCAGCTCAACGGCCATGCCAGTGAGTTCCAGGTGCACCCTTCGAACAAGATGGCAGCACTGCGCCGTCTGATCACGGCTCCAGGAATCAAGGATATCGAACTGCTTCCCCCGACGCTGGAGCACATCTACACACATTTTTCCTCCACCGTACCATCCCGAGGTCTGTCATGAGTGCCATCCTGACCGTCGCCCGCAAGGAGTTCCGGGACGGCCTGCGTAACCGCTGGGTGCTGGCTATCACCCTGGTATTGGCCATGATGGCGGTAGGCATCGCCTACTTCGGCGCCGCCGCCAGCGGCGGTCTGGGCTTCACGTCGCTGGCCACCACCGTGGTCAGCCTGTCGACCCTGGCTGTGTTCCTGATTCCACTGATCGCCCTGCTGCTGGCCTACGACGCCATCGTCGGCGAGCAGGAGGCCGGCACCCTGCTATTGCTGCTCACCTACCCCTTGAGCCGCTCGGCGCTGCTGCTAGGCAAGTTCTTCGGCCACGGGCTGATTCTCGCGGTCGCCACGACCCTGGGCTTCGGCATTGCCGGTGTCGCCATTGCCGTGGGCGGCTCAGGAGTCAACCTGACCGAGCTCGCCAGCAGCATCGCGCTGCTGATTGTCAGCAGCATACTGCTGGGCTGGGTATTTATCGCCTTCGCCTATCTGATCAGCGTATGGGTGGTGGAAAAGGCCCGCGCCGCCGGGCTCGCCCTGATCGTCTGGTTCCTGTTCGTGCTGGTTTTCGACCTGGCACTGCTGGCGCTGCTGGTGGGTGCCCGGCACGGCGGCGACTGGCTGCCCTACCTGCTGCTGTTGAACCCCACCGACTGCTTCCGGCTGATCAACCTGGCGGGCATCGAGGCCGCCCAGGCCTACTCCGGCCTGACCGCGCTGGCCCGGGACAACGCCTTTCAACCCGGCTGGCTGATGCTGATCCTGGTGGGCTGGATCATCGTGCCCCTGGGCCTGGCGCTGCTGCGCTTTCGTCACCGCTCCGTCTAGTCGACCAAGGATGCTCTCATGCAACGCCGCTGCCGGTTAGCTTTCCTACTGCTCGCCCTCGTGCTCGCCTTCATCCTGGCGGGGTGTGACCAGAAATCGGAAGACATCGCCCTGGCGCCGCCGCAGACCATCACCGATGGCGATGTCTGCCATGTGTGCGGCATGACCATCACCAACTTCCCCGGCCCCAAGGGCCAGGCCTTCCTCGCGGGCCGCAGCGACGCGCTGAAGTTCTGCTCGACCATGGACCTCTTCGCCTTCCTCAAGCAGCCGGAGAACGAGACGCAGGTCAGCCACGCCTACGTGCAC
>NZ_JBDNGD010000454.1:0-2784 GCF_041689495.1 Halomonas sp.
CATCAACCAGGGCCAGGCACGTAGTGCCGGCCTGGGATGGCGCGGTGCCCCCCAGCGGAACAGCCAAGCCAGCCCCATCCAGGCTCCGGTGATGGGTACCACACTCCAGGACGGCAGGAGGGCCACTGTCGAGGTGGCATGACCGACCCCCAGGCCGATAACCAGCAGGGCCCACCAGCGAGGCCGTGGAAATGCAAAGGGGGGAAGGTGGAACATGACGAGCACCGCCGGGAAGATGTCTTATGAGCTTATCAGTTTGTAAACTTCAGGATCATCGAGGATCGGCTTTCTGCCTGGCGATTTGTGCCTGACGTTCATTTTCATGCAGCTCGTTGAGCTTCGCGTATTTCATGTAGGCATGAAATGCCGTGGTGATGGTCACGGTCAGCCCATCTTCCCCCTGAAAGATACCGCCCTTCATGATCAATTTACGCAGCGTGGCACTCGAGGCATGAAGCGCGGGTTTGAAGACTGAGGGTTTTACCCCTCTTTCCTTCATCGCCCAGGCATCGCGAGTGGAGAGCTGATCGATGCGCTGGATCCAGTGGGAAAGGCTCTCGTAGGTGAAATGACGGATATGGGTGTCCGTAGCCTTGACCCTGGGGGCCTCGACCGAGGAGTGAGCCTTTCTTGGCAGATAACCCGAGGTGGTGCGGTTGTACAGCCGCACCACTCTGTCGGGATAGAAGCCGGCGGCCTTGACCCAGTGATGGCCACAGAAATTGCGTCTGTTGAAACTATAGGCCAGGTCCGGATCCTCAAGAGGCAGGGCCTTGATGGCGGCGATGGCGTCATCATCGAGTCTTTCGTCGGCATCCAGTGCGAGTATCCAGTCATGCGTTGCAAAGGGCACACCATGGGCCTTCTGATGACCGTCACCCAGGTAGGACTGGCTCAGGACACGAGCACCGTGATGCTCGGCAATACGCACGGTCTCATCCTGGCTTTGAGAGTCCACCACGATGACTTCCTGGCAGACCCGTAGCAAGGATTCGATGCAGTCGGCGATGCGCTCCTGCTCATTGAGGGTGATGATGATGCCGGTGATTGGCGTCATGAGGGGCACTCGTTGTTAGTGAGCGAATGAAGGTGTCGGGCAATAGCCCGGGCGGCGTCTTCCAGGTCGACGCGGGACATGTCGCGCTCGCCGGCCTCCGCGGGGGGGCAGAACGCCAGGCGATGGGCGGCGCTGTTGCAGGTCTGCCAGCGCAGTGGCGTCGACGAGCGCCTCGAGGGATAGAAGCCCGCGGTTGGCAGGTCCAGGCAGCCGGCGATATGCAGGGGGCCGGTGGAGCCGGCGATGAACAGATCCGCTGCCGCCAGGCTGAGGGCAAAATCATCGACACCCTGGCGGGGGGGCAACAGCCCGGCCTCGAGGCCGGCGTCGAGAAGGCGCTCCCTGAGTCGACTTGCCGCCTGCTCCTCGCCGGGGCCAGCCGTCAGAATCCAGACCGGGTGGAGACGTCCCACCTCAGCCAACTGCCGGTCGATGGCGAGGCTGAGGTCGAGGTACTGGTCCGGCGACAGGTTGACGGCCGAGCCACCGCTGCCCGCATGGACGAAGATCCAGGGGCGATTGCTGTCCAGGCCGAGATCGTCGACGATTCTTGCCCGCTGCGCCTCACGGGTCGCCCTCGGCAAGGGCCAGTAGGGCGGCGCCGGCGTCGAGGCGGGTGACCTGCCCAGCTCCGCCAGCAGGGCCTCGGCGAGGTCCATGTTGTAGCGATATTCGGGCTTTTCCGAGCGGGACCTGCGCTGGGTCATGCGACGGTTGTAGAATACCTGGGCCCACTTGGTGGCCGGGGCGAGGCGCAGCGGGATACCGGCGCGCCAGCCCAGCCAGCCGATTCGCGGGGTGGAAAAGAGCGTCAGCAGGGCATCGAAACGGCCCTTGCGCAGTCGGGACAGTAGCTCGCGCTGCGCCTCGCGCCCCGCATCGTCGCCCGGATCGACGATGACCTCGTCCACCCAGGGGCAGCATCTGGCCAGGGGAGCCGTGTAGCGGGGCACGAGGACGCTGACATGGGGACTGGGTACCGCCACCTTCAGGCAGGCGAGCGCCGGCCAGGCCAGCATGAAATCCCCTAGCTTGTCGTTGCGCACCACCACCAGTTTCTGGCGGCGTTCATCTTTTCGATGGCTGCCGTTGTTGTCATACAGGCTCCCGGGGCCCATCGGAAAGGAGATAATCTTGTCCCACAAGGTCATGCACTTCTGCCTCTCGCACGGCTGGGGCGGACTGGAAATGTATCCTTCGCGGATTATACCCGAGCTGAAGCGCCAGGGGTGGGAGCCCCATGGCGTGGCCCTGGCCGGTTCGCGGGTCGCCGCGAGCCTGACCGAGGCGGGCATCACCCCGGTGACGCTACCCGGTCGGGGCCGCGCGCTGCTGTCGTTGCCGCGTCTCCTCGCCTATCTGGACGACCACGACATCCGGGTGTTGCATTGCCACAAGTCCAGCGATCTTCGCCTGGGCGCGCTGCTGGCCACCCTGCGTCCCGGGCTGAGGCTCTTCTTCACCGATCACATGGGAGTCACCCGGCCCAAGAAGGATGCCTACCACCGCTGGGCCTATGGGCGCGTCACCCGGCTCTTCTCCATCAGCGACACTACCCGAGAGCGTAACCTGGCGGCCTTTCCGCTACCGGCCGAGCGCATCCGCCGGCTCTACCTGGGGATCGATACCGCTGTCTTCGAGCCCCGGTTGACGATCGACGAGACGGCGTCCCTGCGGGCTTCCCTGGGGATCCGCGAGGGCGCGGTGGCGATCGGTCTGCCCGGTCG
>NZ_JBDNGD010000455.1:0-4647 GCF_041689495.1 Halomonas sp.
CCAGCGCGGCGGCGGCATGTCCGTGTTGATGACACCACAGGCGCAGTCGCTGTCCGATGAGGACATCGCCGACATCGCCGCCTACTACGCCAGCCTCGAGCCCTGATCCCTGGCCGCCGCACCGTGCGGCGGCCCCTTCGTTAGCCGCCGCCATCCTCTCGTGATCGTCTGCCGTGACAGTGGCGGCGCCGCCCAGCAGAGAGGCCGTCAGCAGCAGGACACTGGCGAGAGAGTTTCGACGGCTATGCGGCATGGTGGTCTCCTGTGCCATTTAAGAAGCATTTATAACGCTACTTTAAAGGTAGCCAATCACATGCCGCCGTCAAGACGTGGTCCGCCGCTCCGACTCAGGATTCGGCCTCGACCCGTCGAGTCCACCCCCATTCGTCGAAAAGCACGTAAAGCGCCGGCATCACCAGCAACACGAGCACGGTGGCGGTCAGCAGACCGAACACCACCGAGATCACCATCGGCTTGATGGCATCGGCCTGGGTGCTGGTCTCGGCCAGCAGCGGCAACAGGCCGGCGATGGTGGTCGTGGTGGAGATCAGGATGGCGCGCAGCCGATCTCGGCTGGCCTGCCCCGCAGCAGCCGCGGCATCGAGCCCGCGGGCGCGGTGGGTCTTGATGAAGTGGATCAGCAGGATGGCGTTGTTGACCACGATGCCGGCCAGCGACGCCGCGCCGATCAGCGAGGGCATGGAGAGGTAGTAGCCCATGATCACGTGCCCCCAGAGGGCACCGATGAAGGCCAGCGGAATGGAGAGCATGACGATCAGCGGCTCCACGTAGCTGCGGAACTGGAACGACAGGATCATGAAGATCCCCACCAGGCCGATCAGCAGGGCGCGACCGATGGAGCCACCGGTCTCGGCGGAGCTGGCCACCTGCCCCTCGAAGGTGACGTCCACCTCGGGGTGACGTGCCTGGAAGGCCTCCAGCCAGCCGCTGGCCACCAGATCGTCGACGATGGCCTGGCCGCTGGCCTGGCGGGCGTCCACGTTGGCCTGCACGGTGACCGTGCGCCGACCGTCGATGCGCGTGATGCGCCCCCAGTCGCGGCGCTCGGCCACCTCAGTCACCACCGACAGTGGCACCCGGCTGCCATCGGGCAGGGCGATGGTCTGGTCGGCCAGGTCATCGAGGCTGTCGCGATCCTGCTCGGCCTGACGCACCAGAATCTCGATATCCCAGTCGCTGATACGCTGGGTATCGGCGATCTCGCCGAGCAGTGCGGCGCGCAGCTGGCTCCCTACCTCCTCGGCGGTCAGCCCCAGGCCGTGGGCCCCCTCTGCCAGGCGATAGGCGCGCTGCGGCTTGCCGGGGCGCAGATCGTCGATGACATTGTAGACTGCGGCGTAGCCGGCCAGGGTTTCAGCCGTCTCGCGGGCGGCGGCCTTGAGGGCATCCAGGTCCTCGCCCTGCAAGCGCACCTCGACCGGTATCCCCGCAGGGCCGAAACCCGGTTCCTGGATAATCAGGCTCTGAATCCCTGCAATTTCGCCGATCTCCTCGCGCCAGGCGTTGGTCAGTTCGTCAATGCTGATGCTGCGCCGCTCGGCGGTAAGCAGGTCGACCATCACCGTCGCCACATGAGTGCCGGCCTCACCGGCGCTGGGGTTGTAATCGAAGCGCACCTGGGTGGCTACTACCAACGGCGACTCATCCGGCTGCTGCGGGGTAAGGCGCGCATCGAGACGCTGCATGGCGTCCTCGACCTGCTTGGCCACCCTCTGGGTCCGCGAGAACGGCGTACCCTGGGGCATCAGAATATCCGCCTCGAGAACATCACCGTCGATGGCGGGCATCGCCTCGCTGCCGATATGTCCGCCAGCCATGAAGCCAGCGGACCCCAGCATCACGGCAAGAACGGCACCCAATACCGCATGGCGGAAACGGATCGCCTGGTCGGCCAGTCGCCCGACTCCCTCGCGGAAACGCTCGAAACCGTGGTCGAAGGCGGTGCGGAAGCGCGAGTCGTGCCCCTGCCGGAGGTGCTTCACGCTGCCCTTGAGATGGTGCGGCAGGATCCAGAATGCCTCGACAAGACTCGCTGCCAGGGCAGCGATCAACACCACCGGCAGCACCTCCAGTACCGCCCCCATCTCGCCGACCAGGAAGGAGAGCGGCACGAAGACCGAGGCGGTGGTCAGAAACGATGACATCACGCCGGGCAGCACCTGCCGGGTACCGGACACCACCGCCTCCAGCGGCGTGGCGCGTTCCAGGGCGTGAGCGGCAATGTTGTCGGTGATGACGATGGCATCGTCCATGACAATGCCGATGGCCATCAGCAGCGCCACCAGGGTGATCATATTCAGCGACAGGCCGGTCAGGGTCATGACGGCAAACGCTCCCATGAAGGCCGCCGGCAGCCCCAGCACTGCCCATAGGGCCAGCCTGGGACGAAAGAACAGGCTCATCACTACGATCACCAGCAGCAACCCCATGATGCCGTTGCTCACCAGCATCTGCAGCCGATCGCGGACAATGGTGGTCATGTCCTGGGTCAGGGAAAGCCGCACCCCCTCACCAAAACGTTGGCGCTCACTCTCCACCAGCGCCGCCAAATCGGCCATAACCTCCAGGGAGTCATCCCGCAGCGTCTTGCTGACCTCCAGCACCACGGCCCGCTCGCCATTGAAGCGGATCTGCTCCTCCTCCCGCTCGCCGACCTGCGTCAGGCTGGCAATATCGCCCAGGGTCAGCTCGCCGCCTTTCGCATCCGATACGACCACGACACCCTTCAGTTCGTCGAGGGAACGACGCTGGTCGGTAAAGCGCAGCTGGATATCACGGTCGCGGGTCTCCAGAGTGCCCAGCGGCATGTCGATGCTCTGGCTCGCTATCCGCCGGGCCAGTTCGCGGGCCGACAAGCCGTGCTGTGCCAGTACCTCACGGGGTACCTCCACCTGCCACTGGCGCTGGGAAAGCCCGTGGATAGCCACATTGGCGACACCGTGCAGAGCCATCAGCCGGTCTTCCAGCCTCAGGGCATAATCCTCCAGCTGGTCCAGAGGCATATCACCGCTGACCGCTACCGCCGCCACCAGATCGCTGCGGTTCAACTCGCGTACTACCGGGTCTTCGGCCCGCTCGGGCAGGTCGGTCAGTGCATTGACCTCGGTGTCGATGTCGTTGAGAAAGCGAATGGCATCGCCACCCGCGAGCATCGAGACCGTGGCGCTGGCCAGGTTATCCTGGGCGACACACTCCACTTCGTTGAGAAAATCCACCCCCTTGACGGCATCATACAACCGCCGGCAGATGGCATCCTCCACATCGGCGGCAGTGGCGCCGCGATACTCCACCTGGACGCTCACCTCTACCGGCCGGTAATCGGGAAAGGTCTCGCGCTTGAGCGAAGGAGCGGCGAACAGGCCGGCGGCGAGCAGCAGCACCAGCAGCAGGTTGGACGCGGTGGGATGGTCGGCGAACCAGCGAATCATGGTGCCTCTCCCGCCGCCTGGTCACGCAGCCTCGCCTCGAGGGCGGTATCTCGCCGGGGCGCCACCCGCATGCCGTCGAGGGCCGGAATGGGATCGTCGACGATCACCCGGTCCCCGGCGGCAAGCCCCGAGGCAATGATCGCCATGTCATGCTGCTCGAAGGCCACCTCGACCGCCACGCGCCTCAGGCGATCCTCGGCGTCGAGGCGGTAGACCTCGCCGTCATGCACCGCGGCCGCCGGCACCACCAGCCGGGGGTCATCCTCCGCGGTGAGGCGCACCCGCACATACATGTCACGCAGCAGCGGCGGGTGATCGGGCGGGCGGGCATGGCGGTAGGGGTGGTCGACCTGCACCACCACCCGCGCGGTGCGGGTGACCGGATCCAGGCCGCTCGACACCCGCACCAGTCGGGCCGGCCAGCGCACCTCGGCAGCCCCGACCAGCGCGACCTCGGCGCTTACCGCACCGAGGTCCACCCGCTCGCCGATATCCAGCCCCGTCTCCTCGCCTTCGGGGAAGACCACGCCAGCCAGCAGCCGGCGCAGCATGGACAGCGGCACATGGACCTCCACCTCGGCGGCCTCGAGGCTCTCCGCCTGGAAGAGGCGCTGGCCGGCGCCGGCATACTGGTGCATCTCCACGTCCACCTGGCTTACCCGGAGATCGTAGGGCGCCACGAAGCGGGTATCCTCGAGGTCGCGAAGGGCCTGATCCCGTCGCGTGGCGGTGCGATCCCGCTGGGCCTCCAGGATGCGGCGACGCGGCGCCACCAGAGCCAGCTGATTCTCCAGGGAGGCCACCGCCCGGCGCTGGACAACGGTGCTGCGCCGCTGCTCGTCGCGCCGCGAGGTCGACACCGAGCCGCTGGCCGCCAGCCGCTCGATGCGTGACAGCTCCTGCTGGGCGAGCGCCAGGGCCTCGCGCTCCAGTGCCAGCAGACGGCCGGTGTTCTCTTCCTCGGTGTCGAGCTGTGCCAGTTCGGCGGCCAGGCTGGCCAGTTCGGCCTCTGCCTCGGCGATGGCCAGCTCGTAGCGGCTCGGATCCAGCACCAGCAGCAGGGTGCCTTCGCGCAGCAGGATGCCGCTCTCCAGGCCGGGATGGCGCTCCACCACCCGGCCGGCCACGTTGGCCACCGCCTGCCAGGTCTCCGCCGGTCGCGCCTCGCCGTGGCCCCGCGCCTCGACCCGGAAGGGCA
>NZ_JBDNGD010000456.1:0-1488 GCF_041689495.1 Halomonas sp.
ATCCTGATCGCCTTCCCGGGCATCGTGACCTGGCTGCCTGATCTCACTGCGGTACGCGGCAGTTGATGGCGCGGCTAGCGCGAAGAGGCCCCGTCGGGGACTGACGATTCAGGGGATCCGGAACGGCATCGATTCAGCAGCCGGATCCCCTCGATGCTGGCCCTGTCGGCCTCGACCTGACAGACCGCCACCCCGCGCATCTCCATGGCCCGCCGGTAACTCGCACTGAGCTCGTGGGACCCGACCAGGACGACACTGTCCTGGGCCTCGATCTGTGGTTGCATGGCGTCGAGTTCGCTGCCGATCAGCACGCCCGACACAAAGCTGCCGACCTGCGCTGCCTCGAGACCCTGATGAAGATGCCGGCTTCTCGCCTCGAAGAGCGCATGCAGGACACCCGCCGGATGCCGGGAAGCGGTGAGACCCCGTTCGAACCCCTCGGCACAGAAGGCCTCATCCCGGGGAATGGGTTCGCCCACCAGGGTGTGAAAGCGCAGCACATGAAACAGCTCACCGGTCATCAGCGTCGTGAAATGGGTCAAGACATTCTCCCGGGCACTGACCCACTTGCTGTGGGTTCCCGGCAGGCAACAGAGGCCGCCCTGCCTTCCCGCCAGTGACAGGGCGCCGAAGGCCTGCACCTCCTCCCCGCGCATCACATCCACATGTGACGGCGTCACCATCTTGGCGCCGGGCACCAGCCAGGCATTGTCCAGCCCCGGGGCGGGCATCAGGTTCTCCGCGAGAGCCTCCAGGGTCAGGGGCATCTCCAGCTGTGGTGCCTCGACCCAGCCAGTGCGCGCCCCGACCATGCCGGCGAGATAGACGGGTAGCGGTGAGCTTCCTCCCGCGCCCGTCCGCCACTCGGCCAGCTGCTGCCGGCAATAGTGCGGAAACTGCTCAGGGTCCAGGGCTCTGAGGCCGGCGGACGAGCGTTTCTCGGCGATACATCGTCCGGTCTGACCATCCACCAGGAAGGCGCGGAAATTGCTCGTCCCCCAATCGACGGCGATGAAGGCCTCCCTCATGTCGCCATCCCTGGCGATCCCCGGACGCGATGCCATTCGGCGACCAGGGCGACGCCACGACGGCCAACCTCGTCACTCGAGCGCCCCGGTGCATAGAGGCTACCGCCCAGGCCGACGCCATCGATGCCGGCGGCCTGCCAGGCCGCCATCTGATCGACACCGATGCCGCCCACCGCCAGCACCGGCAGGTCGGGGGGCAACACGGCGCGCAGGTCACGATAATACCCGGTGCCCAGGCTTTCGGCCGGGAAGAGCTTGAGAGCACAGGCGCCGGCGCGAGCCGCCGCCAGGGCCTCGGTGGGCGTCATGCAGCCGACCAGGGGGGCCAGTCCGGCGTCTCGCCCGGCACGGATCACCTCGGCATCGGTATTGGGCGTCACCAGCAGGGAGGCTTCCAGGCTCGCCAGACGCTCCACGTCCTTCACCGAGAGCACGGTGCCGGCACCGACCAGGACATCCG
>NZ_JBDNGD010000457.1:0-12942 GCF_041689495.1 Halomonas sp.
AAGCGTGCCAGGTTGGCCCTTGCGGTGGCCTCGTCGCCTGGCTTGCCGAGGATGTTGCCGGCGAAGACGGCCACCTGGTCCGAGCCGATGATCAAGTGGTCGGGCCAGTCCTCGGCCAGCCGACTGGCCTTGGCCAGCGCCTCGGGAGACTCCCCAGGTCGGGGAGTTTCATCGATGTCGGGACTGGCCCACTGGAAGGGAATTCCCAGGCGTTCGAGCAATTGGCGGCGCCAGCGTGAACCTGAGGCAAGGACGAGGCGTGTCATGCGGTTGTCTCCATGATCATCGGGTGGAAGTGGCCATTGTAATGCCTTGTCGTGCCACGAGTGACAGGCTTTGACAGGAAGAGGGCGAGTGCCTATCATTGCGCGCCTATGTCGACCTCACTGCTCCCCGGCTGGATCGAGCCCTACAGGCTCGCAGCTCGAGAAGAACACCTTGAAGGGGTGATGCCCCTCAGCGGTTTTGCGCGCCTGGCCGAAGCGGTCGGGTCACAGTCCGGTGATTGTCGTGTCTGGCTCGACTTCGGTATCGACACTCAGGGTAGACGGCAGATACGCGGGCATCTTGAGGCATCCCTGCAGCTGCCTTGTCGACGCTGCCTTTCACGGATCGACACGTCCGTGGACAGCGAATTTCTGTTGGGCATGGTGTCGAGCGATGCCCTGGCGGCGGAACTGCCCAGCACCCATGAACCGGTTCTGGTGGAAGACGAACAGATGAACCTGCTGGCGATGGTGGAAGATGAATTGATCCTCAGCCTTCCCCAGGTGGTTTACCACGACGAGGCCGATTGCAATGTCTCGCGCGACCAGCTGACCAGTGGGGCCGAGGAGGAGCAGTCCCCGACGCCCCCTGAGAGTCCTTTCGAGGTGCTCAAGCGTCTCAAGGACAAATCCTGATTCATCATCGATTGCAACATTGCACTCTGGAGTGACATCCCATGGCAGTTCAAAAAACCCGCAAGACCCGTTCCAAGCGTGGTATGCGTCGTAGTCACGATGCGTTGACCGCGCCGGCCCTGTCCCAGGACAAGGAAACCGGCACGACGCACCTTCGCCATCATGTGGCTCCCGATGGCTATTACCGGGGTCGCAAGGTCGTCGAGGTCTGAAACCAGCCTGTCTCGGCTGATGTCGGGGTACTGACCGATCGTGCGTATTGCCGTTGACGCCATGGGCGGGGACCTGGGTCCTCGTGCCACCGTTCAGGGGGCAGCCAGCGCTGCCAGTTCGGATCCCGATCTCGAGATTCGGCTCTTCGGTCCCCGACGGCAACTCGAAGACGAGGTTTCCTGCCTGCCGCGGCTGCTGGTCGCGGCAGGCTCGCGTCTGCAAATCGTCGATGCGCCCAGCGTCATCGGTCAGGGCCAGTCGCTTTCCGACGCTCTTCGCCATGGCCAGACCACCAGCATGGGGCGAATGCTTGACAGCCTCTCCCGCGGCGAGGCCCAGGCGGGGGTCAGTGCGGGTAATACCGGGGCCTTGATGGCCCTTTCCCGGCGATCCCTGGGCACGCTGCCCGGGATTCCTCGTCCGGCCATCAGCACCGCCATTCCGACGCGCAACCGTGGCCGTTGCTATCTGCTGGACCTGGGCGCCAATGTCGAGGCATCGGCCGAACGCCTGGTGGATTTCGCCCTCATGGGCGAGGCCATGGCGCGGCTGGTCGATGGAATCTCGGCGCCACGCGTGGCCTTGCTCAATGTCGGTGTCGAGGGAGCCAAGGGGACGGCCAGCGTGCGCGAAGCCGATGCCCTCTTGCGTCGTCAGTCCGACATGGCCTATTGCGGCTACGTGGAAGGCGATGGCATCTTCGGCGGCTCGATGGACGTGGTGGTCTGTGATGGCTTCGTCGGCAATGCGGTGCTCAAGGCCAGTGAAGGCCTGGCGAGGATGCTGGTAGAGAGGGTCCAGGCGACCTTCGTGGCCCACTGGAGCAGTCGCCTGGTGGGGCTGCTGGCGAGGCCTGCGCTGAGACGACTCAAGGGTGAACTGGATCCGGTACGCTATAATGGTGCCAGCCTTCTCGGGCTTGCCGGGATCGTCGTCAAGAGCCACGGTGGTGCTGACGCGACAGGGTTCCACTTCGCCCTGAGGCGTGCCGTCCAGGAAGTCCGTCACAACCTGCCGGGCAGGCTCGCCGCCGAGCTTGACCAGCGACGCTCGGCCATGGAGGCGACCCCTCCATCTCGATTCGATGAAGGGTCCGGCATTCCGGGGCCGGCGTCGCAGGACCATGCCGAAAATCATCAAGAGTAAGGGTACTAGACATGACTCAACCTCTCGCCCTCGTGTTTCCCGGTCAGGGTTCCCAGCAGGTCGGCATGTTGCGGGAACTGGCAGAACGTTACAGCGTGGTGGGCACGACCTTCGAGGAGGCATCCGATGCCCTCGGCTATGACCTCTGGTATGACCTCTGGCAGGTCGTCCAGGAGGGGCCCGAGGAGTCGCTCAATGCCACCGCCTGCACCCAGCCGGCCCTGCTCAGCGCCAGCGTGGCGATCTGGCGTGTCTGGCAGGAGCTGGAAGGCCCAAGGCCCGGCGCCATGGCCGGCCATAGCCTTGGCGAGTACAGCGCTATGGTATGCGCCGGTGCACTGCCCTTCGCCCAGGGCGTCCAGTTGGTGAAGTTTCGCGGAGAGGCCATGCAGCAGGCCGTGCCCAAGGGCGAGGGTGGCATGGCGGCGATCCTCGGTCTCGAGGATGCCGAGGTCGAGAAAGCCTGCGCCGAGGCCGCCGAGGGAGATGTGGTCAGCGCCGTCAACTATAATGCCCCGGGTCAGGTGGTCATCGCCGGTTCCAGGGCCGCCGTCGAGCGTGCCATCGTTCGGTGTCAGCAGGCCGGAGCCAAGCGTGCCATGCCCCTGCCGGTATCGGTCCCATCGCATTGTGCGCTGATGCGTCCGGCCGCCGAGCGCCTTGCCGAGGCATTCGGCGACATCGACCTGCGGCCGCCGCGCTACACCGTGGTCCAGAATGTCGATGCCCAGGCCCATGGCGATGTCGAGACCCTGCGTACCCGCTTGATCGAGCAGCTCTATCAGCCGGTACGCTGGAGGGACTGCGTCGAGTTCATGGTGGAAGGCGGCGCGGATGTCTTCATCGAATGCGGGCCGGGCAAGGTGCTGACTGGGCTGGGCAAGCGGATCTCCCGGAGCAGCAAGGGCCTGGCGGTCAACGATCCCGACAGTCTCGAGTCCGCCCTGACACTGGCCCGCGACGCCTCCTGAATCCATTGTGTCAATTTCACTTCAGCAGCAAGGTGAACCACCATGACAACCGAAGCTAGAGTGGCCCTGGTTACCGGCGCCAGCCGTGGGATCGGCAGGGCAATCGCCCATGAACTGGGGCGCCAGGGCCGCATCGTGATCGGCACGGCGACCAGCGACGAGGGGGCCCGGAGTATCGATGATGACCTGCGTGATCTGGGGATCCAGGGCGCCGGGCGTCGCCTGGACGTTACCGACAAGGCCAGTGTCGATGAGGTGATCAAATCGATCACCGATGAATTCGGCGCTCCGACCATCCTGGTCAACAATGCCGGAATCACCCGGGACAACCTGTTGATGCGCATGAAGGAAGACGACTGGGATGCGGTCATCGATACCAATCTCAAGTCGGTCTATCGTGTCAGCAAGGCGTGTTTGCGTGGCATGACCAAGGCCCGTTTCGGGCGTATCCTGTGCATCAGTTCCGTGGTGGCATCCATGGGCAATTTTGGCCAGACCAACTACGCTGCAGCCAAGGCCGGGATGGAAGGCTTTGCCCGGGCCCTGGCTCGTGAGGTATCGTCGCGTGCGATTACCGTGAATTGTGTGGCGCCGGGCTTTATCGCCACCGACATGACAGAGGCCCTGCCCGAGGAGCAGCACAAGATGCTTCTGGGCCAGATTCCGCTGTCACGACTCGGTCAGCCCGAGGAAATCGCCGCCGCGGTTGGCTTTCTCACGGGAGAGACGGCGGGGTACATCACCGGCGAAACCCTGCACGTCAACGGTGGCATGAACATGCGTTGATACTCCCTGTTTCGGGCGGTTGCGTCCACCGGGGGGGCATCTATACACTACCCCGCAGTTTTGGCTTGCGGATACTAAGTGGCTGGTTCTCTGAACGGCTAATGTGAACGACTGGAGTACGTCATAATGAGCACCATCGAAGAGCGCGTTAAGAAGGTTGTGGCCGAGCGCCTGAACGTCAAGGAAGAAAACATCCAGAATTCCTCTTCCTTCACCGAAGATCTGGGCGCTGATTCCCTGGATACGGTCGAGCTGGTCATGGCGCTCGAAGAGGAGTTCGATACCGAGATTCCCGACGAGGAAGCCGAGAAGATCACCACCGTTCAGGAAGCCATCGACTACGTGAACTCCCACCAGTAAGTCACCTGCAAGCAGGGTGGCGGTGAGCGCCGCGAGTTGACCTTCCGGAGATTTTATCTCCAACGAGAGCCGCCCCGATTGTCGGGCGGCTCTCGCATGTATGTCACTTGCCAGGGCGGTAAAGGACAGGGAGACTCGGGTATAGTGTGTCGCAGTCGGCACCGGCTGATCGGTCGTCGTTTCACCAAGGATGTCTGGAGGAAAGCGGATGGCTCGTAGAAGGGTAGTGGTGACAGGTATCGGCCTGGTCACGCCGGTAGGGAATTCCGTCGACGAGAGCTGGGCCAGTATTCTGGCCGGCAGGAGCGGTGTCGCCCCGATCGAGCATTTCGATGTCAGCGGCTCCAATACCCGCTTCGGGGGATCGGTCAAGGACTTCGATATCAGTCCCTACCTGAATCCCAAGGATGCCCGCAAGATGGACCTGTTCATCCAGTACGGCATCGCCGCGGGCGCCCAGGCGATCTCCGATGCCGGAATCGAGGGCACCGAGGAGAATGCCGATCGCATCGGCGTGGCGATCGGCTCCGGTATCGGCGGGTTGCCGATGATCGAGCACAATCACAATGCCCTTCTCAACGGTGGCGCGAGACGCATATCGCCCTTCTTCGTCCCCGGTTCGATCATCAACATGATCTCGGGGAACCTGGCGATCCAGCATGGGTTTCGCGGCCCCAATATCGCCATCACCACCGCCTGTACGACCGGTACCCACAACATTGGGTACAGTGCGCGCACGATTGCCTATGGCGACGCCGACGTGATGATCTGCGGCGGGTCCGAGATGGCGACCACGCCGCTGGGCCTGGGGGGCTTTTCCGCCGCCAGGGCACTCTCCACCCGCAACGACGATCCGGCAGCGGCGAGTCGCCCCTGGGATCGGGATCGCGACGGCTTCGTGCTCTCCGATGGGGCCGGCGTCATGGTGCTGGAGTCCTATGAGCATGCCCAGGCCCGCGGTGCGACCATCTACGCCGAGCTGACCGGCTTCGGCATGAGCGATGATGCCTATCACATGACCTCCCCGCCCGAGAATGGTCGCGGTGCGGCCCTGTCCATGCGCAATGCCATTCGTGATGCGTCCCTGAACCCCGCCGACGTCGACTACATCAATGCCCATGGCACCTCTACCCAGTCCGGCGACCTGGCCGAGAGTCGCGCCGTGGAGCGGGTGATGGGGGATGCTGCCAAGTCGGTGGCGGTGAGTTCCACCAAGTCGATGATCGGTCATCTGCTGGGTGCGGCCGGCGCGGTGGAGGCGGTCTTCTGTGTGCTGGCGATCCGCGACCAGGTCGCGCCGCCGACCATCAACCTGGAAAACCCTCAGGAAGGCTGCCACCTGGATTATGTGCCCCACACCGCCCGTGACATGAAGATCGAGGTAGCCATGTCGAATTCCTTCGGGTTTGGCGGCACCAACGGTACCCTGATCTTTACCCGGACCTAGGATCTGCCTTGAGCGTAGCCTCTGTCGAGAATGGCTGGCCACTGGACGACCGGGGACCGGCCTATGGCGATGGCCTGTTCGAGACGGTGCTGGTGGGTGATGGCGAGCCCCGCTTGTGGTCCGAGCACCTGGCAAGGCTCGAGCGCGGCTGTCGGGTGCTGGGACTCCCGGTTCCCGCCCGGACAGAGCTGGAGCGTCCCCTGGCTGAAGCGGGGCCTGGCTGGCATGTCCTCAAGCTGATCCTGACGCGCGGCAGCGGTGGGCGAGGCTACCGTCTCCCGCCAGATCCAGTGCCTCGCTTGCGCTGGCAGTTCAAGCCCTTCTCGCCGCCGGTGGGTCTCTGGCAGGAGGGCGTTCGCGTCCGACACTGCCACCTGTCGTTGGCTATCCAGCCGGCCCTGGCAGGGATCAAGCATCTCAATCGTCTGGAGAATGTCCTGGCGCGGGCCGAGTGGTCAGACGACGAGACCGCCGAGGGTATCCTCCGTGACACCCGGGGACGGCTTGTCGAAGCGACCTGCATGAATCTTTTCTGGCAGCGTGATGGCTGTCTGGAAACTCCACGACTGCATCGCTGTGGGGTGGCCGGCACCCTGCGCCAGGCGCTGATGGCACGACTCTCGATCCGCGAGGTCGACGCCGGACCGGAGGTGCTGCAAGAGGCACAGGCGCTGTGGCTGGGCAACTCCCTCCAGGGCCTCTGGCCGGTGACCCGGCTCGATGATGCTGATGGCCGGTCGCTGGCGGGCTGGGCGATCACCCCTGATCACCGGACGCTGCAGGCAGAGGCCCATGCCCTCCTGGGCTATCCCGTCCCCGATGGGGCAAACCACTGAACGAGGTAGCGCATGTGGCGTCTAGTCAAGGTACTGCTGTTACTGGTCATCCTGGCCGCGGGCAGCCTCTTTGCCGGGTATCGCTACTGGGAGTCGCGTCTCGAGGCACCGCTGAATCTCGACGCCTCTACCCTATATGAGGTGCCCAGTGGGGCCGGTTTCAATCGTGCGGTTGCCGATCTGGCGGCGCAGGGCGTCATCGGGGATGACTGGGCCTTTCGCCTGTTGACGCGCCTGGAGCCACAGAGCGTGCCGAGCCTGCGGGTTGGGGAGTACCGGCTGGAGCCCGGCATGTCCGGACGCGAGTTGATCGCCCTGCTGGGCAGCGATCGTGTGGTGACCTATCCGCTGACCATTCCCGAGGGATGGACCTTCCGCCAGATGCGTGACTTCCTGGGTGGCGCTCCCAAGCTCGATCACCGCACCACCGGCCTGAGTGACGCGGAGGTGATGGCCCTGCTGGACCGCGAAGGGCAGCATCCCGAAGGCTGGTTCTTTCCCGATACCTATCGCTACCACAAGGGAGTGAGTGACCTGGAGATCCTGCGCCAGGCACTGACCCGCATGGAGGGCATTCTCGAGGAAATCTGGGCCGAGCGCGATGACGACCTGACCATCGAATCGTCCTACGAAGCCCTGATCATGGCCTCGCTGATCGAACGCGAGACCGGTGCGCCTGAGGAGCGTCGCGAGATCGCCGGTGTCTTCAAGCGGCGCATGGAGAGCGGGATGCGTCTGCAGACGGATCCGACGGTGATCTACGGCATGGGGGAACGCTATGACGGCCGCATTACCCGCGCCGACTTGCAGGAGGATACCCCCTACAACACCTACACGATCGACGGCCTGCCGCCCACGCCTATCGCCATGCCGGGGCGCGCTTCCCTGGAAGCGGCGGTCAACCCGCTGCCCGGTGAGACACTTTATTTCGTTGCCCGTGGGGACGGCACCCATCACTTCTCGCGGACTCTTCGCGAACACAATAATGCGGTCAACCGCTACATCCGCAATCGTTGATCCTGGAGCGGACAATCCCATGACCGAACGTGGACGATTCATCACCCTGGAAGGCGGCGAGGGCGTCGGCAAGTCCACGAACCTGGCACTGGTGACAGACTGGCTCGAGGCCCGGGGGTTTGAGGTAGTTCAGACTCGCGAGCCCGGCGGCACTCCCCGGGCCGAGGCTATCCGAAAGCTGCTGCTCGATCCCGGCAGCGAGGAGCCCCTGGATCATGATGCGGAACTCCTGCTGGTGTTCGCCGCACGGGCCCAGCACCTGGCCCGGGTCATCCGCCCGGCGCTGGCGCGGGGCGCCTGGGTGGTCTGTGACCGTTTCACCGATGCCACCTTTGCCTACCAGGGCGGGGGGCGCGGGATCGCGTCGTCCCGTATTGCCGGACTCGAAGCCTTCGTGCAACAGGGTCTGGAACCCGACCTGACGCTGCTGCTGGACATGCCCGTATCCGGTGCCCAGCATCGACTGGGCGGCCGGCTTGACCGCCAGGGCGGGGAGCGAGATCGTTTCGAGCGTGAACGCGCCAGCTTCTTCGAGGCGGTGCGCCTGGCCTACCTGGAACGGGCCGCCACCGCGCCGGAACGGATGGTGGTGGTCGATGCCTCGGCGGCGCTTGCCGAGGTCCAGGCCCGGCTGCTGAGTGAACTGGAAAGGCGGGTGTCGGCATGGCAATGAATGAAGTCGAGGCCCTGGTGCCGCCGCCCTGGCTGGCATCACGGGCCCGGGAGCTGATCGATCAGGCCCGCCGCGGGCGTTTGCCTCATGCCGTGCTGTTATCGGGGCCTCGTGGCCTCGGCAAGCAGGCCCTGGCCGAGTCACTCATCGCCTGGACACTGTGTGCCGACCCCGGGGATACCGCTTGTGGCCACTGCCACGGGTGTCGCATGCTGCTCGCCGGTCATCATCCCGACCTGATGCGGGTCGCCCCGGAGGAGGGTAAGCGCCAGATTCGCATCGATCCGATTCGCGAGGTCAATGGCTTCATCAGCCAGACCGCCCAGCAGGGTGGGCATCGGGTGATCCTCATCTCGCCGGCGGAAGCCATGAACGTGGCGTCGGGCAATGCCCTGCTCAAGAGTCTCGAGGAGCCGGGTGACAGGACGCTCTTCCTGCTTCTGTCCGACCTTCCCTCGCGGTTGTTGCCGACCATCCGGTCGCGTTGTCAGCACTGGAGCCTGCCCCCACCGGCCCTGGACGCCTGTCTGCCCTGGCTGGCCGAGCGCCTGGGCAGCGAGGAGGAGGCGCGTTTCTGGTGGCAGGTGGCGGGGGGGCTGCCGCTCGAGGCACTGGCCCGGGCCGAACCGGAGGCCCGGGCGCTTCGCCAGCAGCTCGTCGATACCTTCGAGGCGCTGGTCCGGGGCGGCGAGCCGGTGGCCGAGGCGGCCAGGCTCGATCGCCAGTCTGCCGAGGCCATTCTATGGTACGGTATCGCCTGGTTGGAGGACCTGATCCGTCTGGGGTTGTCGGGGGACAGCCAGGGCCTGCGTAATCCCGATCTCTTGCCCTTGTATCGGCAGGCGGTCAAGAATGCCCGAGCCCGCGACTGGTTCCGGCTTCTCGATTACGCCCGCGAGCAGCGTCGGTTGCTGGCCATCGGCGGAAACCCCAACCCCCAGCTGGTGCTGGAAGCCTGGCTGGTTCGCTGGTCAGCGCTGTTGCGTTCCTGACCCTGACTCGATGGATCCATTCATCCGGAGGCGCCCATGGCCGCTCAGAAAGCCCTGTCCCTGACTATCCAGGATGTTCCGACCCTGCTCTCGGCCTATATGTCATCGCTGGAACGGGGCGGCATCTTCGTGCCCACCCGCGAGCGCTACGAACTCGGACAGGAGGTCTTCCTGTTGCTGATGCTGCCCGGTGAGACCGAGCGGGTTCCGGTGACCGGACAAGTGGTCTGGGTCTCGCCGGAAGGGGTCTCGGGACGTCGAGTCCCGGGCATCGGTATCCACTTCAGTGCCGAGGACAAGGTGGTTCGGGATCGCATCGAGGGTCTGCTGGCCGGCCAGCTCGACAAGGGCGCGCCAACCTATACGCTCTAAGAGCGCCTAGCGCCTAGCGCCATGTGCCCCTCCATTTACATCGGTTGTTTTCTGCATGTTCGTCGACTCCCATTGCCATCTCGATCGCCTCGACGCCGCCACTCATGACGGCAACCTCGCCGCCGCCCTGGATGCGGCCCGGGCTCGTGACGTACGCCAGTTCCTCGCCATCGCGGTGACCCTCGACGACGTGCCGGCCCTGGCCGACATCGGCCGCGCGCATGACGATGTGGTGATCTCGGCGGGTGTGCATCCCCTGCATCAGGTCGCCGAGGAACCCAGCATCGAGGCGATCAAGGAGGTGGCCGAGCGTTTCGAGGTGGTGGCCATCGGCGAGGCGGGTCTCGACTATCACTACCTCCACCCGGATCGTGTGGATTGCTTGCCGGTACCTGTGCCCTCCCGGGAGGTGCAGCGCGAGCGCTTTCGCCGACAGCTGATCGCCGCCACCGAACTGGAACTGCCGGTGATCGTCCACACCCGCGATGCCCGCGAGGACACCCTGGCGCTGATCCGTGAGCATAGCGATCCGGCCGTGGGCGGGGTGCTGCATTGCTTCACCGAGGATCTCGACATGGCGCGGGAGGCGGTGCGCCATGGGTTCTATATCTCGCTGTCCGGCATCGTCACCTTCCGCAATGCCGAATCGCTGCGCGACGTGGCGCGGCGAGTACCGCTGGACCGGCTGCTGGTCGAGACCGACAGCCCCTATCTGGCCCCGGTGCCGCATCGCGGCAAGCCCAACGAGCCTGCCTGGGTGGTTGAGGTGGCCGAATGCATCGCCGAAACCCGCGGCATCAGCGTCGACGAGGTCGCGATGCAGACCACCGCCAACTTCTATCGTCTCTTTCATGCCGCCGTCCCTCAGGCCCCCGAGGGCGTGAAGGATGCCCTGGCCGGTGCCGGTCTGGTATAGCCCGCCATGCACCTGATCCCCCAGTTGACCCCCGAACAGCGTGCCGTCGTCGAGCATGATTCGGGACACGCCCGAGTGGCTGCGGTGGCCGGTGCCGGCAAGACCACCACCATGGTCGCCAGGGTGTTGCATCTGCTCGCGCGGGGAACCCCGCCGGAGCGGATCCTGGTATTGATGTTCAACCGCTCGGCCAGGGAAGACTTCCAGGCACGGCTCACCGCCATGGCGCCCCCTGGCCAGTCCCTTCCCGATGTGCGAACCTTCCATTCCCTGGGCCATCGCCTCACCCGAAGCCTGACGCGCTGGGGCGTGCTCTCCCCCCGCCAGCTGCTCACCGCCGACTGGCAGGTGGAACGCCTGCTTCGCCAGGCTACGCTGTTCGCCCTGGCCGAGGATCCCGACGCCCGGGAAGCGGCCCTGGAAGCCGAACGCCTCGAGGCGCTGGCCAACTTCTGTGCCCTGGTCAAGGCCGAGATGGTGGCACCCGCCGAGCTCTATGCACGCCTGGACTTCGGTGAGGCAACCGAGCATTTTCCCGCCACCTTCGTACACGCCGAACGGCTACTCGCCGACCAGGGTCTGATGGGGTATGCGGACCTGCTCTATCGCCCCCTCCAGGCGCTGGAGGGCGACGCCAGGCTGTGTGCTCGGGTCCAGGGTTTTCTCGATCAGGTCATCATCGACGAGTATCAGGACATCAACGTCGCCCAGCAGCGCCTGCTGGCACTGCTGGCCGGCCGTGACGCCGAGGTCATGGCGGTAGGGGATGCCAACCAGTGCATCTATGAATGGCGGGGTGCTCATCCCGAGACGATGCTCCAGCGGTTCACCGAGACCTTCGGCGAGGCCCGTGACTACCCGCTCTCCACTACTTTTCGCCATGGCCACGCCCTGGCCCTGGCGGCCAACCATGCCATCGAGGCCAACCGGTGCCGCCCCCCCGACCAGCTCTGCCTGGCCGCTCCGGATAACCCCGCGACCCGCCTGGCCGTGGGGCAGGGCACCGGGACCCTGCTCGAGACCCTGGCCCACTGGCGGGCGGAGGGTCGCCGGCTAGACGAGGCCGCCGTACTGGTCCGCAGCTGGGCCCTGTCCGTCCCGCTCCAGCTGGCGCTGCTGCGGGCCGGGATCCCCTTCCGGCTCGCCCGGGAGGACCGCTTCGTCTTCCGCCTGCCGCTGGTTCAGGCCCTGGCGGGCTATCTCCAGCTGGCCCTGGATGCCGGTCGGCTCTTGGACCCGAAACAGTTGCAGCTGCTACTGTCCCAGCCCACCTCCTTCGTTGCCCGTGAACGCCTCACCGCCCTGGCCGAGCGGCTGGCCGAGACCCAGCATTGGCCGGAGCGACATGATGCCGTGCTCATCGGGATCAAGCCCTTCCAGCGCCGCACGCTCAAGCGGCGTTGGGCGCTGCTGTGTGAACTGCCAAGACTTGCGGCCTGGTCGCCCTCCCGGCTGCTCCAGCACGTGGTCGAGGCCGTGGAGGCAGAGAAGGTTCTGAAACGGGCCGCCGCCCGTCGGGACAAGGGCGAGGAGGATGTCCGTCTGCTCGATGTGCTGATCGAGGAGGCCGTCGAGCTGGGAACCGACACCGCGGCCTTCATCGAACTGTTGCGCCGGCCGGTGGAGAACCGCGCCGACGGGGTGCTGATCACCACCGTGCATGGCGCCAAGGGGCTGGAATGGCCGCTGGTACTGCTGGCCGGGGCCAACGAGGAGGACTTCCCCCACTACAGCCGCGACAATCCCCTGTCAGAGCAACGCCTCGAGGAGGAAAGGAGACTCTTCTATGTGGCCATCACCCGTGCCCGGGAACAGCTGGTGATCGTCCATGACGGGGGTAGCCATCGTCCCAGTCGTTTCATCGCCGAGACGGCCTGGGAGGACTGCCGGATCGTCAGCGCGCGTCTTGCCGGCAGCCAGGATGATGCCTATACCCCACCCTTGGCGGTCTCCTTTCCCGACCTGGTCGGCCGCTACCTCTCGGCCCTTGGCAGCGCCTTGCCCGTCACGTCGGCCGCCCCCGAGGGGATTGCCGAGGGCAGCATGCCCAAGGGTAGCTTACGGGTCGGCCAGCGCCTGCGGCATGCTGTCTTCGGCGAGGGCGAGGTCAGTCTGGTGGAAGGTGATCCGGCCAATCCGGTCATCGAGGTTCATTTCGATCATGCCGGCCGGCGACGCCTGATCGCCCGCCTCGCCCCCATTGAACTGCTCGCAGGAGTCCCGACATGACATCTCCCCTGATCTCCGCCGTCGAACTGGCCGAGGCCCTGGAGGGGCCCCGACCGCCACGCGTCCTGGACTGCCGCGCCCG
>NZ_JBDNGD010000458.1:0-3621 GCF_041689495.1 Halomonas sp.
GCGGGCCGAGCGGACATCGCGTCAACATTCGATAACGATGCGACCTTCCATGCCCTGAGGCTGGAACCTTATCTCGAAGCGACAGCGCGCGAACACCCGGACCTTGCGGCCCCTCTATTCGGTCTGTCCCGCACTGTCGGTGCGACCAAGAAGGCACTCGTCCATGGCGATATCAGCCCGAAGAACATTCTGGTCGGACCGGACGGCCCCATGATCCTTGACGCAGAATGCGCCTGGTATGGCGACCCCAGCTTCGACATGGCCTTTTGCCTCAATCACCTGATCCTGAAAAGCGTCCACGCTCCCCGTTTCAAACCGGCCTTCATAGGGGCCTTCGAGACCATGAGCACCGCCTACCTGGAGGCAGTGGACTGGGAGCCACGCACGGATATCGAAACTCGGATCGCGGCACTTATTCCGGCTCTGACGCTGGCGCGAATCGATGGGAAATCACCTGTCGAGTATCTGACACGTGATCAAGACAAGATCCGCGTTCGGGCGTTTGCAATCAGGCTGGTCGGGCGCCCGGCCCAGTTGCTAGAAGAGATTGTCGATCATTGGAAAAAGGAAATGGCGGATCATGACTGACACAGAAATCACTGATGTGAAGGGACGCCGTGTCTGGGATTCCCGCGGCCGCCCGACCGTCGAAGTCGAAGTGACCCTGGCACCTGGCGTGAAGGGTCGTGCCATTGCACCGGCGGGGGCCTCGACCGGCACTGGCGAGGCCGTAGATCTACGCGATGGTGGTGATACCTTCGGCGGCTACGACGTTACCCGCGCCGTCGGCTCGGTGAACAAGGATATCCGTGATTGTCTGATTGGCATGGATGCCGACGCCCAGTGGGCCATTGACAAGGCAATGATCGAGTGCGATGGAACCCCCAATAAGGCACGGCTCGGCGGTAATGCGATCGTTGCCACCTCGATGGCTGTTCTGCATGCCCGCGCCGCGGCCGAGAAACTGCCGTTATGGCGATACCTGGCGGCAGGTAATCCTGTACGCATGCCGCTGCCCGAGATCCAGATTTTCGGCGGCGGGGCCCATGCCGCGCGGCGCGTGGATATCCAGGATTTCATGGTGATGGCGCCCGCCGCTGCCAGTTTCGCCGAAGCGCTTGACTGGACGGCAGAGATCTATCGAGCCGCCGGCCTGTTCATGAAGCAGACCGGACGCCTTCAGGGGGTGGCCGACGAAGGGGGTTTCTGGCCCGCCTTCAAAACCAACGAGGAGGCGCTCGATGCCCTGGTTCACGCCATCGAAGATGCCGGTTTCAAGCCCGGCACTGATGTCGGTATCTCCCTGGACGTAGCGGCAAGCGAATTCGGAAGCAGAGACAACTACCAACTGACCCTGGATGATCGCAAGCTGGATACCTCAGGCATGCTCGACCTGCTGGCAGGATGGCTACGCGACTACCCGATCCTCTCGATCGAGGATCCGGTGGCTGAGGACGACACGGAAGGTTTCATCGCCTTCACCGCCCAGCATGGAAAGATCTGCCAGGTCATCGGTGACGATTTCTTCGTGACCAACGCGGGCCGGGTTCGGGCCTCGATTGATGCGCATAGCGCGAACGCGGTCCTGATTAAACTCAATCAGGCCGGAAGCGTCACCGAGGCCAAAGAGGCCTTGCGGGTTGCCAGCGAGGCCGGCTACGGCACTATCGTTTCCGCAAGATCTGGTGAGACCGAGGATCTGACAATCGCGCATCTGGCCGTCGGCTGGAATGCCGGTCAGCTCAAGGTCGGATCCTTCGCGCGATCCGAGCGGATGGCGAAGTGGAACGAATGTCTGAGAATAGAAGAGGAAATGGGATCCTCTGCCGCTTTCGCCGGGCGCAGTGCATTGCCTTTCACTTGATTCAGTTGAAGGCGGGGGTTGTGCACTGGCATGGCCACCGCCGCTGATGTTGCGTTCATGGATTGGGGCGGTTGCGGGGTCTCTGCCTCGAGCTCCTGGCCGGCCCGGCGGTCTGACTGTCGACCCTCGTGACGAAGCCCTCTGGCCCTCATTTATATGACGTGCCATCAACCTCAAAGTGAGGTAAAATGACTGTAGGGTGCGATACACGGCACGCCGATCGGAGAGGGTGCCGCCTAATATTGCCGGGAGGAAACAATGGAGCTCTTAGACCAGACCAAGACCAATGGTGGCAGTGAGATGATGGCCGAGGTGGGGCTGCCTCGGGACGTCTACACAGACCAGGAGGTATTCATCAGGACCGTCAGGGAGGGGGTGTCTGGACGCATCCTCAAAAAGGCGGTATCCGCCATGCCTGATGACCGGAAGGTGTTCGTGCGACTCCTGGAAACGGACTCGGGCAACCTGCACCGCTTCTACAAGCGTAAATCTCTTGGCCGAGCCCAGAGCGAGGAGCTGCTCGACACGCTCAAGCTCTATATCGAGGCGGAGAAGGTGTTTGGCGACCGTGAGATTGCCGAGGACTGGCTGCATACGCCGGTGCCGGCATTGTCGGGCTCACGCCCGGTTGACCTCTTTGACACCTTTGCCGGTCGCGCCATGGTGCGGCAGGCATTGCGCAAGATCAGCTTCGGTGAGTTCAGCTAATGCGGCTGACACTGTTTCGTGTTGCCCCCAAACGGTTTATCGATAACCTATCGGGGTTGGGCGGGAGCTACCATGATGGCGGCCGCTGGAATGAACCCGGCCACCCGGCGTTGTACTTCGGCACAAGCGCATCGGTGGCCCTTCTGGAGATGGGGCACTACATACCAGCACCACGCCAGGTCCCGCGAGATTTTGTGATGGGCACCTACGAGGTCGAAACCGATGCGATCGACACAGTGGATCCGAACTCACTCCCCGAAGACTGGGATCGCTTTCCTTATCCGGCGTCGACCCAGGCCATAGGCACTGACTTCCTGGTCGCAGGGAAGCACCTGGTGTTGCTGGCGCCCAGCGCTGCGGCCTGCGGTATTGACCAGATTGCCGTTGTGAACCCGAACCATCCCGACCTTCAGAGGTTGTGCCTCGTGCAAACCCGCGATCAGCTCTACAACCCGCGGCTTTTCCAAGGGCTGAAGTGAGCCCGTGCCAGCCTCATGGTGGCACACATGTTTGTGCTTTATTTCGCCATCTTCTCAGCTCTCACGCCGCCCGTCGCCTCGCTGAACGCTACACTATAGCCTGGGCAGCTCTGGAGGGGGTCACTTCAGGAAACCAAGGGTCATCCCCTTGACGGAAGAAGCTCTACCTCATAGTGGCAGGCTTGCCGTTCGATACGACTGGTGACAGGGTGCGTGGCGCATTCGAGAAAGCCGGGGAGAAGATTGGTCGCCCTGATATCCGCTTTCACGATTTGCGGCACTGCTACGCCTCGCTGCTGGCCAGCAAGGGTGAAGCGCTGACAAACATCAGGGATCTGCTCGGCCATTCGTCGCTGACAGTGACGAGCCGCTATGCTCATGCAGATCCGGCAAGGTGGGAAAGCGTGGTGGCAAAGTTGCCGCGGATCAACAACCAAACCGCAACCAAACATTGATGGAAAGCTAGCCTTGGTTACGTAACCACCTGATTTCATTGGTGGGCCCAGTTGGACTCGAACCAGCGACCAAGGGATTATGAGTCCCGCTGTCCGCTCTAAATACCAAGGAAAA
>NZ_JBDNGD010000459.1:0-1699 GCF_041689495.1 Halomonas sp.
ACCACCCGGCTCAACGGTGTGGAGTTCCAGGTGGGGCGCACCGGCGCCATCACCCCGGTGGCTCGCCTCGAGCCGGTGTCGGTGGCCGGTGTCACCGTGTCGAATGCCACGCTGCATAATGCCGATGAGATCGCACGGCTAGGCGTGATGATCGGCGATACCGTGGCCATACGCCGTGCCGGTGATGTCATTCCCCAGGTGGTGCGGGTGCTGAAGGAAGAGCGACCCGATGACGCTGCCGAGATCGTCTTTCCCGACCGTTGTCCGGTCTGTGACTCCCAGATCGAACGACTGGACGGTGAGGTCGTGGCCCGCTGTTCGGGAGGGCTCTTCTGTGCCGCCCAGCGCAAGGAGGCGCTCAAGCACTTCGCGTCACGACGCGCCCTGGACATCGACGGTCTCGGGGAGAAAGTGATCGACCAGCTCGTCGATCGCGATTGGGTCACCACCCCGGCCGACCTGTTCCGCCTGAAGGTCGAGCCTCTCGCCGAATTGCCGCGCATGGCGCAGAAGTCTTCAGATAACCTGGTCGCGGCGCTGGAAAAGGCCAAGAACACCACGCTGGCACGCTTCATCTTCGCCTTGGGTATCCGCGAGGTGGGCGAGGCCACCGCCGCCAATCTGGCACGTCATTTCGGTACTCTCGAGGCGCTGATGAGCGCCGAGGTCGAGGACCTGGAATCTGCGGAGGACGTGGGGCCGGTGGTCGCGGCCCATGTGCATACCTTTTTTTGTCAATCCCATAATCGCGAGACCATCGAGGCGCTGATCGCCTGCGGCCTGACCTGGGAAGAGCAGGCGATTGGCGACCGACCCCAGCCATTGGACGGCCAGACATGGGTCCTCACCGGCAGCCTGGAGACCCTGACGCGAGACGAGGGCAAGGCGCGCCTCCAGGCGCTGGGCGCCAAGGTGGCGGGCAGCGTATCGAAGAAAACCGCCTGCGTAGTAGCCGGCGAGGCCGCCGGCAGCAAGCGTGAGAAGGCCGAGCAGTTGGGGGTCGAGGTCATCGACGAGGCCGATTTCCTGGCCCGTCTGGTGCGCTGGGAAGAGGCTGACAAGGACGCTGGCCAGGAGCAGCCGGGATGAATGACGGTCGTTTCATCGAGATCCCCTATCGGATGTTGCCGGAGGAGACCCTGGACGCGCTGCTGGAGGCCTTCGTCACCCGCCAGGGGTATGACACTACCGACACGGGTGATGGCATGCATGGTTGGGTGGGGCAACTCAGGCGCCAACTCGAGTGCAGCGACTTGATCATCGCCCATGACCTCCAGACCGAGACCACCGAGGTGATGACCCTGGCCCGGTGGCGCGCCTTCGGCCGCGACCTTGCCGACGATGAAGAAGAGGGGTAAGGCCGGACTAATGGAAGATCGCCAATCAGCGTGTAGCTGCCTTGTGGAAGGTTGGCTGTGCCGGCGGTTCGACGCCTCAACGAGGGATTAACCGGGAAAACGAGGTGTTGACCTTCGTGGGAGGCCGGCTATGCCGGGCGAGGTTTCAACGGAAAAAGCTCGCCCGCTGAAGCGGCCTCCCACCATTTAGCCTGCAATCGGATTCATGCCATTTTACTAAGAGGCTATTTATTGGCCCGGATAAGATCCCTGATGATGCGCCTCCCGGGATGCAGATGATCCACCAGGGGCTGCGCCAGGGGCAGGGGTTCGTCACAGATGCTCGATGCAATGACCTCGGC
>NZ_JBDNGD010000460.1:0-17940 GCF_041689495.1 Halomonas sp.
ATGACCTGATGAAGACGCCAGGCACCGAGAGTGTCGTGGCCATCCGCAAGCGCATGGAGGAGATCATGATCGACAAGGTGGGCATCTTCCGCACCGGTGATGAACTCGCCGAGGCCGTGGATGAGCTCGAGCAGCTCCTGGCGAAGAGCCGCCATATCGGTGTGGCATCGCGGGCGGCCGGCACCAACCCGGAGCTGGTGGCGGCCTATCGTCTGCCGAAGATGCTCAAGGTGGCCATCTGTGTTGCCTTGGGCGCGCGTGAGCGCACGGAAAGCCGCGGTGCCCATTTCCGCGAGGACTATCCGCAGCGCAATGACCGGGACTGGCTGAACCGGACCCTGGCCACCTGGCCCGACGAGGCCGCTGGCCTACCGCGCCTGGACTACGAAGCCATCGACGTGATGGCCATGGAGACGCCACCGGGATTTCGCGGCTATGGTGTCCGCAATCACCTCGAGCATCCCGATACTCCGCAACGCCTGGCCGAGATCGAGCGTATCCAGGCGGACCATCCCGATGCGGATCGTGTCGAGCTTCAGCAGGCTATGATGCCCTTCGATGATCTGCTGCCGCCCAGGTATCGCGGCCCCAACCAGCGGCTGGAGGAGGACACCCATGAACACTGAATTACCCTCGGCGCCGCCAGGGCGTCGGTTGACCTTTCATATCCTGCGCCACAATCCCCGGGACCCGGACAGCCATCTGCATATGGCGACCTACGAGCTGGATGAGGCGCCGGGGATGACGCTCTTCATTGCCTTGAACGCCATTCGCGACGAGTACGAGCCGTCCCTGCAGTTCGATTTCGTCTGCCGGGCAGGGATCTGCGGCAGCTGCGGCATGCTGATCGATGGACGCCCCGGGCTGGCCTGCCGGACCCTGACCCAGACCCTCGGCGAGGAGATCACCCTGGCGCCCCTGCCGGCGTTCAAGCTGATCGGTGACCTCTCGGTGGATACCGGCCGCTGGATGCGGGGCATGAGCGAACGCCTGGAAACCTGGGTCCATGGCCGGGAAGACAGGGATCTGGATCGACTCGAGGACCCCATGGAGCCGACGCTTGCCGAGGAGATCTACGAGCTCGACCGATGCATCGAATGCGGCTGCTGCGTGGCCGCCTGTGGGACCGCCCTGATGCGCGAGGATTTCATCGGCGCCGTGGGTCTCAACAAGATGGCCCGCTTTCGCCTAGACCCCCGGGACGATCGCACCGATGAGGACTATTTCGAGCTCATCGGCGACGACGACGGGGTCTTCGGCTGCATGACCCTGCTCGGCTGCCAGGATGTCTGTCCCAAGGACCTCTCCCTGCAGACCCAGATCGCCTTCCTGCGCCGGCGCATGATCGCCACGGGATAGGCCTGCCCGGGGCTGATGATCTCCGATGTCAGTCAGATGGGCTCAGGGCTCGCAACTCGCCGTATGGCGCAGCCGGAGTCGGGCGCGGAGGTGACGGGCGAGGATGTCCACGCCGATGTTGAGAAGGGCGGTGATCACGATGAGCACCATGGCGCGGTCGAAGCGGATCTCCTGGATGGCGCTGTCGACATGGAAGCCCAGGGTGGCGATGCCGAGGATGCCGAGGATGGCGGTCTCGCGCATGATGATCTCCCAGCGGTAGAACAGCAGTGCCAGGAAGGGGCCATAGACCCGTGGCGCCACCTCGAAGGCGTAGCGGTCGATGCCGCCGGGGGCGTCCTGGCGCAGCGTGATCTCGTTGCTGCGGCGTCCGACCAGGTGAGCGATGATGGCGGCGTTGTGCAGCGCCAGGGCGACGACCGCCGGCAGCATCGAGGGGCCCCACAGCTGCAGCAGGATGAAGGCCAGCAGGTACTCCGGGGTGGAGCGCATCACCACCAGTAGCCCGTGGCCCAGGGTGCCGCGCACCCGGCCGGTGAAGTGACGCCCCGTGAAATGGTGAGAGATCAGCGGAAAGAGCAGCATCGCCAGGATACCGGTGACGACCAGGGCGATCTGGGTCAGCAGCAGGGTGTTCCAGATGCCCGGCAGGGCCTGGTCAAGAAGGAGGTCGCCGAGCCAGGGCCAGAGGCCTTCCAGTCCCTCGCCGTTGCGTAGCGGGGCGGGCACGATGTCACGGGTGAAGAAGCGCGTGACATTGCTCCACATGATCGGCAGGCCGGTGCCCAGCAGGAAGGGTGAGACCGCGAGATATATCGGCAGCAGCCGTGGCCGCACCCAGAGCCGTAGCGTGGCGATGAGCGCGTAGAACAGCAGTAGCAGGGCGCCGACGGTACCATAGTGGCCCTGGGCGGAGGCGCCCGCGAGATGGAAGCCCAGGGTGGGCATGCCGACGAAGCCGATCACCGCACTGGAGCGCAGGCCGCACTCCAGGCGGTAGGCCGTATAGCTGACCAGGTGCGGCCAGGCCAGGCTGATGCGGGTGTAGACCAGCGCCGAGAGCCGCCCGGTCGATTTCGGCAGGGTGCGCCCCGGTTGCGGGTCGCTCTCGTCGAGGATCTCGGCGTAGACCTTGGCGAAGGTGCCCGCATAGGGGATGGCGATGGCCAGCACCCCGGTTATCGGGTGCAGGCCGAAACTCTGCAGGAAGATCAGCGCCCAGAACAGCTCGTGGATGGCACGGATGAAGGCGCAGAAGGTGCGCACCCAGAGATGTCGGAACAACAGCGCCAGCAGCATCCCCGCGGCGGCACCCACGCCGACGCCGACGAAGGCGAAGGCCACCGTGCGCATCAGGGCCTCGCCGAGGAAGTCCACGCGGGACAAGTCGGGCTGGATCAGCCCCATGAAAAGACGGCCGAGAGCCTGCCAGGGGTCGTGGGTGCTGATCTCGAAGTCGCCGAACAGCAGGCAGACCGCGGCCACCAGGACCAGCCCCAGGGAAACGCGACGGGTGGCGGTCGAGGGCATGCCCATGGCGTCAGTAGAGCGTCAGGAGGTCGTGGGCGGACAGGCGCTGGCTGGGCTCGTCGACGGCGATGCTGCCATCCCGGATGCCGATCACCCGGGTGCAGTAGTGCAGTGCCAGCTCGACATCGTGCATGGCCAGCACCACCGTGGGGTAGGCCTCGGTCAGGGCGGTCAGGATGACCTCGGACAGCGGGCCGTCCAGGGCCGAGACCGGCTCGTCGGCGAGCAGCAGGCCGCCCCCCTGGTGGATGACGCGCGCCGCGGCGACCCGCTGGCGCTGGCCGCCGGAGAGCTCGCCGCTGGGTGCCCAGCGCTTGTCGTCGATACCCAGCCTTTCGAGCAGGGCGCTTATCTCCTCCACGTCACGACGCCGGGGACGCATCAGGGTCAGCAGGTTGCGCCACCAGGGATGCCGGTCGAGTCGTCCCATGTAGACGTTGTGAAATACCGAGAGGGTGGGCACGAGGCCGAGCTCCTGAGGCATCAGGGCGGCGCCCCGGTCGCGCCACTGGTCGTACATCACCGACAGTAGCGTCGACTTGCCGGCACCGCTCCGCCCGACCAGGGCGACGCGCTCGCCGGGCGCCAGTGCCAGGCTCAGGGGGCCGAGCACGCGCCCCTCGCCGTAGTCGGCCACGGCATTCTGCAACGCCAGGCGGGTCATTCGTCCAGCAGGCCCAGGGATTGCGCCACTTCCTGGATTTCCCGGTAGTCCTCGTTGTCGGCGGGGATGAACCCCGAACGCGGGAAGCTGGCCAGCAGCTCGGGGTCGTCCATGTCGAGCAGGGCCCGGGTCAGGCGTTCGGTGAAGCCGTCGCCGAAGCGTTCATCGACATCGCCGCGGACCGTCCACTGGTAGTCGGGGTAGGGGGGCGATTCCCAGATCACCTGCACGCTGTCGAGGTCGACGTTGCCGCTTTCCACCTCGTTCTCCCACGCCGTGTAGCTGAGCACGCCGGCCTGGTAGGCGCCGGACTCGACCACCGAGACGGTGCGGCTGTGGTTGCCGCTGTAGCCGACCCGGGCGAACAGTTCGTCGGGTGAGTCGCCGAGATCCTGGCGCAGGAGGTATTCCGGCATCAGCCGCCCGGACGTGGAACTCTGGGAACCGAAGCTGAAGGTCAGTCCGCGCAGTCCCTCGGGGGCCGTGTCCCCGTCATGGTACTCGAGCCCCGTGGCCTGGTTGGCGATGAAGTAGCTCCTGTAGTCGGGGTCCTCCACGCCCTGGGCAATGGCGCGGGAGCCGGGTACCAGCTGGCGTGCCTGGACGCCGGTGAAGCCGCCGAACCAGGCCAACTGCACCTGATTGTTGCGGAAGGCGGTGACCGAGGCGGCGTAGGAGGTGACGGGAATGAAACGCACCTCGACGTCGAGTTCCCCGGCGAGGTAGTCGGCCACGGCCTGGAAGCGCTGTTGCAGGCGGGTCTCGTCCTCGTCGGGGATGGCGGTGAAGACCAGGGTCTGCGCCGCCGCAAGGGGTGAGGCCAGGAGGAGGGCGAGGGTCAGCGACAGGTATCTGAGCATGGATGCGTTCCGTTGGTGAGTGGAGAGGGACATGATGCCATCTTGCCGAGGATCATGAGGATTCTACCCATTCAGAGGGCACAGGTACGAAAGCCGGCGAGGATGTCGTTGCGTTCCGGGGTGAAGAAGTTGCGGTAACCGGTGTGGACCAGCCGGGCCCGGGTGGCCCAGGCGCCACCGCGCAGCACATGGCGGCCTTCCCGGAACCAGGGCGCCGAGTAGTCGCGGTAGAGCTCGGCCTGGAAGCCGGGAAAGGGCCCGAACGTCGAGGCCGTCCACTCCCAGACGTTGCCGAGCATCTGCCGGCAGCCAAAGGCGCTGTCACCCGCGGGGAAGGCGGCAACATCCGCCGGGCCGAGCCGCTGGCCGTCGAGGTTGGCGTGCCGTGGCGTCGCGGGCGAGTCACCCCAGGGATGGAGACGCTTGCCGGGCGCGAGGGCGTTGCCGGTCTCGTCCGGCATCCGGCTGGCGGCGACCTCCCACTCGGCCTCGCCGGGAAGCCGGCGACCGGCCCAGCGGCACCAGGCCTCGGCCTCGTGATAACTGACATGCACCACCGGTTGATGGGGGGCCAGGGCACGCCAGCGGTCGAAATGGCGAACCCGCCAGCCACCCCGGCCATCACCCTGCCAGTAGAGAGGTGCCTCCAGGCCCTGCTGCTCGCGCCATTGCCAGCCCGCCTCGCTCCACAGCTCGCGACGCTGGTAGCCACCATCGGCGACGAACTCGGCAAATTCGGCGTTGGTCACGGGGGCCAGGGCGATGGTGAAGGGGGCGACCTCGACCTCCATGGGCGGCTTCTCGTTGTCGAAGCGAAAGGCCACCCTGTCATCGGAGCCGAGCCAGTGGCGCCCGCCGGGAATCGAGACCTCACCCGGCCAGGGACCCTCGGGACCGGGGGTCGGTGGTGCCGGCCCCAGCTCCGGCGCCGGATCGGCCAGCGTCTGGCGGGTATACAGGAAGGCCTCGCCGTGCATGTCCTCGTGCAGGGTGGTGAGCTGGTAGACGTAGCTCTGGGCGGCACTGGCCATGCCATCGGGCAGGCGTTCCAGCATGGCCCCGCGGACGCGGTCCAGGTAGGCCAGGGTCTCCTCGATGCCGGGCAGGGGCAGGGACCAGCGGTCGTCGTGGGGGATACGGCTGGAGTCGTAGAGACGTTCGGCGCCGGCCAGGCGATACTCGGGGAGACCGTAGAGTTCTCGCAGGGCGAAATGGTCGTGGAAGAAGCCCAGGTGGCCGAGTTCCCAGAGGGGCGGGTTGACGATGGCCAGTTGCGGGCCGAGCCAGCGTGAGGCATCGAGGTCCAGGGTCAGCGCTAGGCTGCGCGTGCGGGCGTCATCGAGCATGCGCACCAGGTCTTCGCTGTCCTGACGGGGTGTCGGCGGTGTCTCTGGCATGACGACCTCATGAGGAGTGGATGTGGCATCGAAGGGTGTGGCACCGAAGATTGCATTGATCACCCCGGCAGGCCGGCAGTCGCGTGCCGGGAACCGCGCCACGGCGACGCGATGGGCGAGGTTCCTGGGTGAGCTGGGCTGCCGGGTCCGGGTGACGCAGCACTTCTCCGAGCTGGCCGCGTCGGCAAGGGATGTCGATCTGATGATCGCCCTGCATGCCTGGCGGAGTCATGATTCGATCCGTGACTTCCGCGAGGCGTTCCCCGAGCATCCCCTGATACTGGCATTGACCGGTACCGATCTCTACCGATTCCAGCATAGCCATGTCGAGACCGTCATGGATAGCCTTCGCCGCGCCGATGCGCTGATCGGGCTACATGATCGAGTCAAGGACGACCTCCCGAAGCGCTTCCATGCTCGCCTGCACATCGTGGTGCAGTCGGCGCTTCCGCTGCCACCAGGCGCGCCGGGTCCGGGTCGACGGTATTTCGATGTGCTGGTGGTCGGCCACCTGCGCGAGGAAAAGGATTCCCTGCGGGCCGCCCTGGCGGTTCGGGACCTTCCGGAGGAATCGCGGCTGAGGGTCATCCAGCTGGGTGGCGCCCACAGCGATGGCTGGGCCCGTGCTGCCAGGGAGGAGATGGCCCGCAATCCCCGCTACCAATGGCTCGGCGACCTGGCCCACTGGCGGGTGCGCCAGTGGATGGCCCGCGCGCGGCTGATGGTGATCAGCTCACACATGGAAGGCGGCGCCAATGTGGTCAGCGAAGCCTGCGTGGCCGGCCTGCCGGTGATTGCCTCGGAGATTCCCGGCAATCGCGGCCTGCTGGGCGACGACTATCCTGGCGTCTTCCCGGTGGGCGATACCGGGGCACTGAGGTCCCTGCTGTTGCAAGCAGAGCGATCTCCGGCTTTTCTCGACGACCTGCGCCAGCGGGTGAATGCCCTGGCGCCACGCTGTCGCCCGGAGGCCGAGCGCGAGGCGCTGGCGCGAGTGCTGGAAGCCTGCAAGATCACGACGAGGCGATGAGGCGTATGGGTGCCAGGGCGTCCCCTTCGGGATGCACGCGACCGATGATCCGTGTCTGGGCGTGGCCCAGTGCCCTCAAGTCGGCCAGGCAAGCCTCGGCACGCTCGGCGGGGAGACTGGCCAGCAGGCCGCCGGCGGTCTGTGGGTCGAAGATCAGCGGATAGCGCGGATGATCGACCCATGCCTGCTGGTCCTGCAAGGCGCGGCGCAGTCGCACGTTGGCGGGCTGCAGGGAGCTGAGGATGCCGGCGGCGACGGTGTCCTCGGCGCCCTCGAGGATCGGCAGGGCCGACAGGTCGAGCTCGGCATCCACGCCGGAAGGGCGGGTCATTTCCACCAGGTGGCCCAGCAGCCCGAAGCCGGTGACATCCGTGCAGGCGCTGGCACCGTGTTCCCTCAGGCAGGTCGCGGCCTGGCGGTTCGACTGGCACATGCTGTCCAGTGCGGCGTCGATCCAGCGCCCGCGGGCCGCCAGCCGGGCATGGGCAGCGAACAGCGTGCCGGTACCGATGGGCTTGGTCAGTACCAGTACCTCGCCAGGTCGCATGCCGCCCTTGCGCAGCACCTCTTCCATATTCTCGTCGACCAGGCCATTGATGGCGAAGCCCAGCGCCAGCTCCTGTCCCTCACCGGTATGGCCACCGACCAGGGCGCAGCCGGCCTCGTTGAGCATCTCGACGGCGCCGGCCATCATCTGACGGACCGTGTCTTCCACCTTGGCTTCCAGGCCCTGGGGCACCGTGGCGATGGCCGTGGCGGTCTGGGCCTCGGCGCCCATGGCGAAGATGTCGCCCAGGGCATGGTTGGCGGCGATCCTGCCGAAGACATAGGGGTCGTCGATGAAGGCGCGGAAGAAGTCCACGGTGTGCACCATGGCCTTGCCCGGCGGCACCCTGACCACCGCGGCGTCGTCGGGGGCGTGCAGGCCGATCAGCACATCGTCGCGCTCCACCGGCACCAGTTCCCCGATGGCCCGCGAGAGTACCGAGGCGCCGACCTTGGCGCCGCAGCCGCCGCAGCGCATGGCGATCGCCGAGATCGCCTGGTCGTTCTCGGCCTCGTCGAGGGGGACTCGGCTGGCCCTGGCCGGTTTCATGGGGCCGTCTTGCATCGGCGGCAGGTCGTTGAATTTCGACATGAAGCGCCGATCGATGACGTCCTTCCAGCGCCACACCCAGTCGCCGGCAAGATAGAGCGCGCCGCGCGACGCCACCGCATGCCTGTCGCCGGTGCTGATCAGCGCCAGCCACGTCGCCTGGGGGTGGTAGGCTGTCAGCGGCCGGCCGGTCACGGCGGCGCGCAGGTTGTCGGCCAGGGGGCGCCCCTGGCGCACGGCGAAGACGCCGGCCTTCTCGCGCGGGTGGGAGACCTGGTTGGCGATATCGCCGGCGGCGAAGACCCGGGGATCGCTGAATGACTGGAGAGTGTCGTTCACCCGGATGAAGCCGTCGTCGTCGAGTTCCAGGCGGGTATCACGCAGCCAGGCGGCGCCACCGGCGTTGGTCACCCAGACGATCTCTTCGGCCTCGTGCCAGCCGCCTTCGGCGCTTTGCAGCCGGCCCGCCTCGACGGCGACGATATCGGTGGCGGTGTGGAGCTCGACATTGCGTGCCTGAAGCGCCGCCAGGAAGTGCGCCTGCACCCGGGCATTGTGGGTGGGCAGGATCGTCTCGCCGCGGGTGAAGAGGGCGAAGGCCAGCTCATCCGGGTCTCGCCCTTGGGCGACCCGTTCCCGACGCAGCCGATACTGCATGGCCAGCAGCAGCTCGACGCCACCGGCTCCGCCGCCGACCACTGCTACACGGGTCCTGCCCGGGTGGTGCTTGATGCGTTCCAGCAAGGTCTGCCAGCGATCATTGAAGCGGTGGATCGGCTTGACCGGCACGGCATGGTCGCCGGCGCCCTCGACGGCATCGACCCGGGGTGTCGAGCCGATATTGATCGACAGCCAGTCGTAGGGCACCGGGGGCCGCGAGCGGCAGAGCACCCGCTGTCCATCGTGGTCGATGCCGACGGCTTCATCGCCGAAGAAACGCGCACCGGCGTATTCCGCCAGGCGGCGCAGGTCGATATGCACCTCGTCGTAGGTGTAATGCCCGGCGATATAGCCCGGCAGCATGCCCGAATAAGGCGTATGCGTGTCGCGGCAGATCAGGGTGAGCCTGACGCCGGGTTCGGGCTTCATGGCGAAGCGCTTGAGGACGCCGACATGAGTGTGGCCGCCGCCGACAAGCACGATATCCCGTAACACCGGTTGCTGCATGGGAAGACTCTCTCTAGATTGAAGGCTCATGCTCAGCGTTGTTCACGAGAATACGTCACGAGAATACGTCACGAGGATACGTCATGACCCAGGCCGTGCGCTTTCACGATCAGCATGTTGACGAAGCGAGTGCGTCCTTTCTCGACGACGTGATGGCAGGCCTGAGCGCCCGGCCCAAGGCGTTGTCGCCGAAATACTTCTACGACCAACGGGGCTCGCAGCTCTTCGAGGCCATCTGTCGCCAGCCCGAGTATTACCTGACCCGCACCGAGGAGGGCATCCTTGCCGCGGCTGCCGAGGAAATCGCGGCCATCGTCGGGCCGGAATCCCTGCTGGTGGAACTGGGCAGTGGCGCCAGCCGCAAGGTCAGGCTGCTGCTGGAGGCGATGCGTCCCAGCCGCTACCTGGGCGTGGATATCTCGCGGGATTTCCTGCTGCAGAGCACCCGTCTCCTGGCGGCCGACTATCCCTGGCTCGAGGTCCATGCCGCCTGGGCCGATTTCTCGCAAAGGCTGTGCTTGCCGGCGGGCGTCGAGGGCAGGCGGGTGGTGGCCTTCTTCCCCGGTTCGAGCATCGGCAACTTCGAGCCGCAGGAAGCCGAGGTCTTCCTCAGCCGTCTGCGGCGGGCGATGCCTCCGGGCAGTGGTGTGCTCATCGGTGTCGACCTGGTCAAGGATCGTGGCGTCCTCGAGGCGGCCTACGACGACGCCGCCGGCGTGACGGCGGCGTTCAACCTGAACCTGCTGGAGCGGATGCAACGGGAACTGGGAGCCGAGGTGGAGGTAGGCAACTTCCGTCATCTGGCCTTCTTCAACGAGGCGGCGTCGCGCATCGAGATGCATCTGGTCAGCCAGTGCGCGCAGGTCATCGGCATCGATTCGCGTCGCTTCGCCTTCTCACGGGGCGAGACGCTGCATACCGAGAATTCCTGCAAGTATCGCCTGGAAGGCTTCCAGGCGCTCGCCGAGAGGGCCGGCTATCGCCCCGCGGCGGTCTGGACAGACACGGACCGGCTGTTCAGCGTGCACTATCTGTCAACGGACGCTCTGTCAACGGACGCCGATTGACTGGATCCGGCTGACATACGAAGGCCACCCCTGCCGCGGAATCGGCAGGGGGGGAGTCGCGGGATCATGACGGTGGGGCTAGTGTGGCGTGCCCTGCGGATCGATTGAGTGATACAACAGGCGCAGTTCATCGACACTGAGATGCTCGAGCCGTCCGGCGAGCAGGTCGCTGATCTTCTGCATTGGCAGGCCGGCGCGGCGAGCGATGTCGCGACTGCCGAGCTCCGAGGCAGCGATCAATCGAGTGATGATACGCATCAGGCGTGTGCGTTGTTCCAGGTCCCTGACATCGAGGTCAGGGCTTCTTCGCGGAGGGTCTTTGAATTCCGCTTGGGCGTTATGATGTGCCGTACTCATGATGCTCCAATAAGCCGTTTCGACCTGCATAGCATGGTGCCTTTCACAGCATCTTGCCAAGGGAATCGAGCAGATTTTTTTATTTTTTTATGGTCGGTTTGAGGTGATGTCGACCAGACGTTTCGGCGAGAGTGACGATAAACGTAGAAAACCCTGTATTGGCGTCCCACGGAAGGTGCATGCTAGGCTGCTTCCAGGCGTCATCTGTTCCTGGACGCCCGATATGAATCCGACAATAACCTGCCAAGCAGGATGAGAGGAATGCCATGCAAGTCTTCAAGTATGCCGTCGCGGCATCATTGATCGTCACGGCCCCGCTGGCCGTCGCACAACAGATCTCCATCGCCACGGGCGGTACGGGCGGGACCTACTATCCCTACGGTGGTGGCCTGGCCGAGCTGATCAATAACGAGATCGAAGGCGCCAGTGCGGTCGCCGAGGTGACGGGGGCCTCTGTGGAGAACATGGGGCTGGTCTGGCGGGGTGATTCCGACCTGGCCCTGGCCCTGGCCGACACCGTCTATCAGGCCTACAGCGGTACCGGTGACTTCGAGGGGCGCCAGCTGGAGAACATCCGCGCGCTGGCCTCGATCTATCCCAACGCCGTGCAGATCGTGACCCTGGCCGATTCCGGCATCGAGTCGCTCTCCGACCTCAAGGGCAAGGCGGTCTCCGTGGGCGCCCCGGGCAGCGGTACCGAGGTCAACGCCCAGACCCTGCTCGAGGCCAACGGCATCACCTATGAGGATATCGACGCGCGTCGCCTGAACTTCAACGAGACAGCCGATGCGATCCGCGACGGCGACATCGAGGCCGGCTTCTGGAGTGTGGGTCCGCCCACCAGCTCGATCATGAACCTGGCCACGACGCGCGACATCCGCCTGGTCGGCCTGACTGACGAGGAGGTCGCCAAGGCCAAGGAAGCCGAGTCCGTGTTTGCGGCCTATGAACTGCGTGCCGCTCTCTACGATGGCATGGACGAAGCGGTGCAGACCATCAGCATCCCCAACGTCCTGGCGGTGAGCAGCGAGATGGATGAGGAACTGGCCTACCAGATCACTCGTATCCTCTTCGAGCATACCGATGAACTGATCGCCATCCATCCGGCGGCCAACGACACGACCGTCGATTTCAGCGTCAATTCCACGCCGATTGCCTTCCATCCGGGCGCCCTGCGCTACTATGAGGAAGTCGGTGCCGAGATCGCCGATCATCAGCGTCCCTGACGGTCAATGCGATTCTCACGCCTGAAAGCGGCCTTGCTGCCCGCCTCGCTGCTTTTTGCGGCCCTGATGGTTGTTGATCAGGCGGCCGCCGCCGACGAGGCCCTGCTGGAGGTACTGGACGCCGGTGGCGAGCGCCTGGTGAGCCTGCCCATGCCCGAAGGCGAGGGCTGGTGCCTGGAGTGGAACCACTCGGTCGAGGGCTTCCCGGTGCTGGACTGCTACCGCAACCGGGAGGGGCGTATGGTGCTGGTGCGCAGCCACCTGCCCGACTTCGCCGCGGGACTGGACCACATTCCCGGGCGCGGTCGTCAGGTCTCCGATGGCGAGGGCGGCTACTGGATCGAGGATATTGACGAACCCGTGCCGGGCAACGCCTATCTGCTTCGGGTGGGGGCGATGCGCGTCGACCATCGCCTGGTGATCGATGATACCCGCACCAGCCTGAGCCGCCTGGCGGCCAACGAGCGGGTGACGATCAGGCTGGCCCTGCCTTCCGGCCCCCCCGAATGAACGACACCCTTGCAGACAATCCTGTGAGAGGACCACGATGAGCGATTCGGGCATCTCCCCCGTCATCCCCGGCAGCCAGGCGAAGCATCCCCGCCCGGTGCTGTGGCTGATCACCCTCGTGGCGGTAGGGCTGTCGCTGTTCCAGCTCTACTCAGCCGGTATCCAGCCGCTGGGGCTCTTCTACCTGCGCAGCATCCACTTGATGCTGATCATGATGCTGGCCTTCCTGATGTATCCGCTGCTCGGGCCCAACCGCGCGCGTGGCCCGATCAGCGGTCTGATCGACCTGCTGTTCCTCGGTGGTGCTCTGATCACCGGCGGCTATCTGGTGCTCTACCTCGACGAGATCATTGATCGCGCCGGCTTCTGGAGCCAGACCGACATCATGGTCGGCGGCATCGCTACCCTGACCGTGCTGGAGGCCGCACGCCGTTCGGTGGGGCTGGGGATGACCATCATCGGCATGGTCGCCATCCTCTACGCCTTCGCCGGGCCGAGGGGCGAGCTGCCCTGGCTGAGCCAGTTCCTGCCGGGCATCCTCGAGCACCGCGGTTACAACCTGGACCGCCTGGTGGGCCAGCTCTACCTGGGCCAGGAGGGGATCTTCGGCCTGCCCCTGGGAGTTGCGGCGACCTATATCTTCATCTTCGTGCTGTTCGGCGCCTTCCTGGAAATCACCGGTGCCGGCAAGTTCTTCATCGAGCTGGCCTATGCCGCCACCGGGCGACAGCGCGGCGGGCCGGCCAAGGCGGCGGTGATCGCCTCCGCCGGCATGGGCTCGATCTCGGGCAGCGCCATGGCCAACGTGGTGACCACCGGGGCCTTCACCATCCCCTTGATGAAGCGCCTGGGCTTCAAGCCGGCCCAGGCCGGCGGCATCGAGGCGGCGGCCTCCACCGGCGGGCAGATCATGCCGCCGCTGATGGGCGCCGGCGCCTTCCTGATCGCCGAGTACACCCGAATGCCCTACCTCGAGGTGGTCAAGGTCAGCATCCTGCCGGCGATCATGTATTTCGGCACCGTCTACCTCTTCGTGCATATCATCGCTCTCAAGCAGGGCATGCAGGGCATGGCGAGGAGCGAACTGCCGCAGATGCGCGATGTCATGGGCGCCGGCTGGCACTTCTTGCTGCCGCTGGCGGTGCTGGTGTGGCTGCTGGTGATGAACATGTCGCCGATGCGGGTGGGCTACTACGCCATCCTCACCATGCTGGCAGTGGCGGTGCTGCGCTTCGTCGTGTGGTTCCTGTTCATCGCACCTCGCAAGGGCCAGCGGGTGACCGGCGATACTCTGCGAGAGGCGGTAAAGAGCGGTCTGGTCAAGCTGGTCGGCGGCCTGGAGCTGGGTGCCCGTAATGCCGTGGCGGTCTCCATGGCCTGCGCCGTGGCCGGTGTCATCGTCGGCGTGGTGGGACTGACGGGCCTGGGCCTGAAGTTCTCCTCGATGATGATGGCCTTCTCCGGCGGCAACCTGCTGCTGGCGCTGGTGATGGTGCTGCTGGCCAGCCTGGTGCTGGGCATGGGCCTGCCGGTGACGGCCAGCTATATCGTGCTGATCGTGCTGGTGGGCCCGGCGCTGACCGCCGAGTTCGGGGTGCCGCTGTTGATCGCTCACCTGGTGGTGTTCTGGTATTCCCAGGACTCCAATGTCACGCCTCCCATCGCCCTGGCGGCCTTCGCCGGGGCGGCCATCTCCGGCAGCAAGCCGATGGAAACCGGCTTCCAGGCCTGGAAGTTCGCCAAGGGCCTCTACCTGATACCGCTGTTCATGGTCTACAACCCGGAGATCATCGTGGGTGGCCCGCTGCCGCTGCTGGTGTGGACCGCCTTCACCGGCCTCCTGGCCCTGGGTGCCTTCGCCGCTGCCCTGGAGGGGTACCTGTTCACGCGCATGGCGTGGCCGATGCGCGTGCTGCTGCTGCCGGCGATCGTCGGGGTCTTCTATCCCAGCCTGCTGGCAGAAGTCGGCGGAGCGGCGGTGATGGTGCTGATCCTGGCCGGCAACTGGCTGATCAGCCGACGTGAGTCGGCCGCTGCCGGTGCCGGCTGAGGTCGGGCACTCGTGTGTGCTCAGAGTCGATTCGCTGACCGGGCCTCGGGAGGTTCCCGGTCATCAACTCGAGAGGGTGTCGCTCGCATCGAGATCCGAGCGATTCCCCGGAAGCCAGGGCAGCGTCTTGGCAGCTAGCGACAAGACCCTGATAGTGATTTCCTTGCTGAAAAGGGGGCGTCATGTCGACCATTGCCATCGCAAGAGCCACTCGCCCCAACTTCCTGGTGCTGGCCCCCCTCTGCGTGCTGCTGGGACTGGGCCTGGTGGCCCTCCAGGCGGTGAATCTTCCTGCCCTCGACATCGTGCTGGTGCTGATCGGTGGTTTGCTCGCCCATGCGGCCGTGAACCTGCTCAACGAATACGAGGACTTTCGCTCGGGGCTCGATCTGATCACCCGTCGTACGCCCTTTTCCGGGGGCAGCGGGGCACTGCCCGAGACGCCCTCGGCCGCACCCCTCGTGCGGGTTGCCGCCCTGCTGACCCTGACGGGTGTCGCAGCGATCGGGGCCTATTTCCTGTCGTTGCGTGGCTGGCCGATGCTGGTCATCGGCCTGAGCGGTGTGGGCCTGGTAGTGGCCTATACTCGCTGGATCACCCGCTTGCCCTGGCTGTGTCTGCTGGCACCGGGGCTGGGCTTCGGCCCGGTGATGGTGCTGGGGACCCTGGTGGCCCTGGGCGGGCGGATCGACGTGGCGTCGCTGATCGTCTCGGGGGTGTCGCTGTTGCTGGTCAGCGAACTGCTGTTGCTCAATCAGTTCCCCGACGTGGAGGCCGACCGATGGATCGGTCGGCGTCATCTGCCTATCGTGCTGGGTCTCCACGGGGCCTCGAGGATAGTGGTGGCATTGCTGCTGGGTGCCTATGCGTTGATCGCACTGGGTCAGGTCAGCGGCGCCTTGCCGGCTGGCGTCTGGCTGGCCTGGCTGACATTGCCCGCCGCGCTCTGGATCGTTCGGCGGCTTCCCGAGGCTCTGGAGGCGCCGGAACTGCTTCTCAGGCTGCTGGGTGTCAATGTGGCCACTCTGCTGGCGACACTGGCGCTGCTGGGTGTCGGACTCTGGCTCGCCTAGTCGGGTGTTATGGATGACGACGCCTGCGGGCGCCGTTAGAATGTTCGGCTTTCCTTCCCGCACGCAGGCAGTTGCCGAGGAGTATCCATGCAGTCTGAACAATCGCCGAAGGTCGGCGTGATCATGGGGTCTAAGTCCGATTGGCCGGTCATGGAGCACGCCGTGGCGATGCTCGAGCGGCTGGGCGTGCCCTGCGAGACGCGGGTGGTCTCGGCCCACCGCACACCCGACCTGCTGTTTGACTATGCCAGGGAGGCCGCTGGGCGCGGCCTGCAGGTGATCATCGCCGGCGCCGGCGGGGCGGCCCATCTGCCGGGCATGGTGGCTTCCCAGACGGCGCTTCCGGTGCTCGGCGTGCCGGTGGAGTCCAGGGCGCTCAAGGGGCTGGACTCGCTGCTTTCCATCGTGCAGATGCCCGGTGGTGTCGCGGTGGGGACGCTCGCCATCGGCAAGGCCGGTGCCACCAACGCGGGCCTGCTGGCCGCTCAGATCATCGGCCTCCAGGATCCCGGAATACGCCGCGCCGTGGAGGCCTTCCGCGCCGACCAGACCCAAGCCGTGCTCGACAACCCCGACCCACGTCCGGCATCCGAATGAGGAGTGAACCATGAACATCGGCGTTCTGGGGGCCGGCCAACTGGGCCGCATGCTGGCCCTGGCCGGCTATACGCTGGCCAACCGCTTCACCTTCCTCGATACCACCGGGCACCCCAGCGCCGGCATCGGGGACGTGATCATCGACACCGACAGCAAGCACCTCGAGGCCTTCCTGGAGAAGGTCGACCTGGTGACCTACGAGTTCGAGCACCTGCCGGTCTCGCTGGTCCAGGCCATCGAGGAGGTCAGGCCGGTCTATCCCTCCAGTGAGGCGATCCGCGTCTGCCAGAACCGCGCCGAGGAGAAGGCGTTGTTCGACCGCCTGGGCATTCCCACACCCGCCTATCGCCTGGTGGAGAGCGCCGAGGAGCTCGAAGCCGCGGCCCGCGAGCTGGGTTGCCCGGTGGTGGCCAAGTCGGTCACCGAGGGCTACGACGGCAAGGGTCAGGCGGTGATCCGCGACCCGGCCCAGGCAGCAGACGCCTGGCGCGCCATCGGCCACCCCAGACTGATCGTCGAGACCTTCGTCGACTTCCTGCGCGAGGTATCGATCATCGCCGTGCGCGGCCGCGACGGCCAGGTGGTGTTCTATCCCATGGCCGAGAATGTCCACGTGGACGGCATCCTGCGCTATTCCATCGCCCCCATGCCCGACCTGGACGACAGCGTCCAGCAGACCGCCGATGGCTATATACGCCTGCTGCTCGATGCCCTCGACTATGTCGGCGTGCTCGCCCTGGAGCTGTTCCAGACCCGGGACGGCAGTCTGCTGGCCAACGAGATGGCCCCGCGGGTACACAACTCCGGCCACTGGAGCCTCGACGGAGCGGTGACCAGCCAGTTCGAGAACCACCTGCGCGCCATTCAGGGTCTGCCGCTGGGCGACACCGCCGCACGCCTGCCCACCTGCATGGTCAACGTGATTGGTCGCGAGGGGGATGCGGCCGAGATCCTGGCGATTCCCGATGCCCATCTGCACCGCTACGGCAAGAGCGAGCGCCTGGGCCGCAAGCTGGCCCACGTCAATCTGCTAGCACCGACCCATGGCGCACTGCTGGAAAAGGTACGCACCTGTGCGGCCCTGCTGCCGGGGGCCCCGGCGCCGCGCTTCAGCTTCGAATAGGCCGGGCTCGCCCGCCGCCCATGAAGAAGGCCCCGCTGATGCGGGGCCTTTCGCCTTTCCGTGGGAGCCGGCCGAGGTGTCAGCCGGTCTTGCGCTGGTTCATGAGGCCGAGCGCACCCAGGGCGATCCCGATGATCACCATGACGGCGATGGCCCAGAGAGGACTGTAGAAGGTGGTGTAGACATCCCAACCCATCAGGCCGAGGACATCCGAGAAGGCCGTTGAGGCGCCCGCCAGGTGGCCCCCCAGGGTGCCGGCGGAGGAGAACATCAGGCCACCGGTCAGGGCCAGGATCACCAGAGCCCAGCGACGATTACCCTCGAAGGCGGCATCGCCAGCTTTCCATACCAGCACGGTGATCATGGAGAAGATACCCAGGGACCAGAAGGCCATCAGGATATGGTTGCGCGTCAGCGGGCTGGCCAGGTTGGCCTCCATGGGCCAGACAAGAAGCCCGATGATGATGGCGGCCAGGCCGCCGAGCAGGCTCAGTACCAGCACCGGCAGCAGAGCGGCGCGACTGATCTCGGCCAGTCGGCCGGAGAGGAAAGCGCCGACCAGGATCATCAGGGTAGCAAGGGCCCAGAAGCCCACCGGGAAGTGGGTGAGCATGGCGTGAGTGCCGTTCATGAGCGGTCTCCTTGACGAATGGAACGGAAGCTGGGCAGCAGGGCGAGGGTCGTGCCGAGCATGGCGATCAACCCGGCGATCAGGGTCATCCACCAACGCGAGGTGATGGCCTCTCTGAATTCCATCTCCACCCCGTAGAGGGCCAATTGCTTCTCGCTGTGCCGGGCCTGGACCGGGGTGCCCTCGGCGATGTCCGGTGCGCC
>NZ_JBDNGD010000461.1:0-2663 GCF_041689495.1 Halomonas sp.
ACGTGGCATCAGCCCCGTGGCGTGGATTGCATGGAGGCAGGTTTCGATTTTGTGGGAAAGTTGCGTTATCAGGTACTTGGGCCATCGCATGATGGTAGCCGAATGTGTGCAGCCTAGACAGTAACGGAAAGACGCTAGTTACAGAATGCCTACAGAGTTACGGGGAGAGGGCACGGGGTCTTGATTGCCATGCTGACCAGGAATAGAGCGCCAGGCCCAGCCAGATCAGCAGGAAACTGCCGAGTTGAGCCATGCTCAGCGGCTCCCGGAAGACCAGTAGGGCGATGAAGAACTGTAGAGAGGGGTTGATGTACATCAGGAAGCCCAGGGTGGCCAGCCTCAGCCGCCGTGCCGCACCGGCGAAGGCCAGCAGTGGCAGGGCAGTGATCACCCCGCTGGCGACCAGCAGGGTGGTGGTGCGTCCATCGTCGAGGAAGTGGGAGAGCTCGGCCTGGGTGAGCCAGCCCAGGGCCATCAGGCCCAGAGGCATCAACAGCAGGGTCTCGACGAAGAGCCCCGAGAGGCCGTCCAGAGGCACCTGCTTGCGCAGCAGGCCATAGGTGCCGAAGCTCAGCGCCAGGGTCAGGCTGATCCAGGGCAACTCGCCGAGCATCACCAGCTGTACGCCGATGGCGAGGGTTGCCAGTCCAACGGCGAGTGCCTGTAGGCGGTGCATGACCTCCTTGAGTACCAGCATGCCCAGCCCGACATTGACTAGGGGAGTAAGGAAATAGCCCAGGCTTGCCTGGAGGACCTGGCGGCTTTCCACGGCATAGATATAGACTCCCCAGTTGATCGCGATCAAGAGGGCACAGCCCAGCACCCTGCCCAGGCGTGAGGGGTTCATCAGGGCATGGCGGACCGGTGTCCAGCGACCCAGGAAAGTGACCAGTCCCACCAGGAAGAGGCAGGACCAGATGACACGGTGGATCAATATTTCCAGTGCCGGCACGCCCTCGAAGAGGGCAAAGAACAACGGAAAGCAGCCCCACATCAGGTAGGCGGCCAGACCGAAGGCGACGCCCTTCGTCGTGTCGGGATCAGAAGGGGGGAGGGCGGACATGCAGGCCTCGTCGGGCAAAGGTACCAACTTAGCAGCCTATCGGAATTCTTGCCATCTCCTGATGGATCATACGGTGATTGATCATGCTGTGACGGCTGACGTTTCGACCTGCCTGGAGTAGTCTGGACGGCAAGGATTCACCAGAGCGGAGCCCCACATGAGCGAACTGCGAACTACCCTGGTGCAGTGCGATCTGCGCTGGGAAGACCCCACTGCCAACTGCCGGATGCTGGAAGAGACCCTGGGCGATCTGGGAAGCCAGGATACCGACCTGATCGTGCTGCCGGAAATGTTCTCCACCGGCTTCACCATGAATTCGCGGGACATGGCCGAACCCATGGATGAGAGTGCCACGGTGGCCTGGTTGCAGACACAGGCCCTCCGGCGTGGCTGCGTCGTCACCGGCAGTGTGGCCGTGGTGGAGGATGGTGACTATTTCAATCGTCTGGTCTGGGCAAGACCCGACGGCAGCCGGGTCACCTACGACAAGCGCCATCTCTTCCGCATGGCCGGCGAACACGAACGCTATGCCATGGGTCACGAGCGGGTGATCATGGAAATCAAGGGATTCCGCGTCTTGCTTAGCGTCTGCTACGACCTGCGCTTCCCGGTCTGGCTGCGGCAGCACCCCGACCCGGGCGAGCACTTCGAATACGACCTCCTGCTTTGCGTGGCGAACTGGCCGGCGCCGCGACGCCATCCCTGGCGCATTCTTCTTCAGGCTCGGGCCATCGAGAACCTCTGTCCGGTCATCGGCGTGAACCGGGTCGGCGAGGATGCCAAGGGCCTGGCCTACGCCGGCGATTCCATGCTTGTCGATGCCAAGGGCGAGGCGTTGATCGACGAAGCCCCGGATATCCCCTTCGTCCGGACGGGGCACTTGTCGCTGGAGGATCTGCAGGCCTTTCGCGAGAAATTTCCCGCCTGGCGCGATGCCGATCACTTCTCGCTGACCGATGGAGTGGGGTACTGATGCGCCTGGATCGTTTTCTGTCCGAGACGACCGAGCTCTCGCGCAGTCTCGCCAAGAAGGCGCTGCATCGCGAGGAGGTGGAGGTAGATGGCGAGGTGATCAGAAATCCCGTCACCCAGGTCGACCAGGACAGTCGAGTCAAGTGGAAGGGTTTGCCTCTTGTACTGGTCGGGCTGCGCTACGTGATGCTCAACAAGCCGTGTGACGTCGAATGCAGTGCTCGGCGTGGACGCTATCCGCTGGTCAGAGGGCTTATTAACCTGCCCCATGTCGAGTGCCTGCAGACAGTAGGACGGCTCGACGTCGATACCACCGGCCTGATCCTGCTGACCGACGACGGCCAATGGTCGCATCGGGTCACATCACCCAAGAGGAGTTGTGGCAAGGTGTATCGGGTCAGCCTGGCTGAGCCCTTGAGCGGTGAGGCTCTGGATCGCGCCGTTGCGGATTTTGCCGCCGGAATACAGCTGGATGGCGAAGAAAAGCGTACGCGGCCTGCCGAGCTTTCCATGCGCACACCGACCGAGGTCGTGCTGACGCTCCATGAAGGCAAGTACCACCAGGTAAAACGCATGTTCACCGCCATCGGCCATCATGTCCTGGCCCTGCACCGGGAGTCGATAGGAC
>NZ_JBDNGD010000462.1:0-1047 GCF_041689495.1 Halomonas sp.
CGCCCTTGGGTGTGTCTACTGCAGAAGCCCGCGCCTCTTGGCATCGCTGAACATGGCGTTGGCGAAGGCGACCAATTGATCCTGGTAATCGAAGGTCGCATTCAGCGCATCGGCAAGGATCTGGGGAGATTCAATATATTCATGAATCATCTGGTTGCGGATCTGGCGTATCTCGAGCCATTTGTCCGCAGAGTCCAGAGCGCCAAGCTTTTCCGCCCTGTCCAGATTGTCAATCACGGCGCCGGTCTTTTCCTCGAGCATCCTCAACCAGTGCGGAAGCAGCTTATCACCCACGGTGTCCTGCAGGCGACAGAAGCGGCTGGCATACGCCTCCACCTTTTCGGCAAGCGCTTCATCTTCACTCAGGGCGGCGGCCTTTTGCTCCGTGAAAGGGGTGCCGAAGACATTTCGCGACGAATAACGGAGGTGCTGGATCTCCTTGTCGACCACCCAGTGCAGGAACTTCAGGCGTTCAATGCCATCGTCGTTCATAAGCGCATTCCCTGCTGGCGAGCCAGCCTGTGGATGGGGAACTCACTAAGATTGGGAGCGCTCAGCAATATATCGGTTTTGCGCCCCTCCATGGCTCGCATGATGAGTACGCTGAGCCGGGCGGAGAGCTGGGCGGGGTGCTCCACGGGCTCGGTGAGCTCAACGAGCAAGTCGATATCGCCACCTCGCGCGGCGTCGTCCAGCCGCGACCCGAATAACCTTACGCTGGCGCTAGGGCCAAGTTCTTCGACGACTATGCGCTGGATGGTGTGTCGATCGGCGTCTGTCAGGCGCATGGGTGACTCTGGCTACCTTGAACAAGGAACAAGGAACAAGGAACAAGGAAAAGCGCCAAGCGCCCAAGAGCGTCAGGGCCGAGCGGACAGTTAATTGCGCATTTCCAGGCGCCCGGCGGAGCCGGCCTCCCACGAAAACCTGTTCAGTGCTTAACGCTGCGCGGCGCCATCGCCCGGTGAGCAACTGGAGCTGCCCTTGACCTTGTGGGAGGGAGCTTCAGCTCGCGATGCAGCGCGACGCGCTGCCGGTATCAGGCGC
>NZ_JBDNGD010000463.1:0-5882 GCF_041689495.1 Halomonas sp.
GAACGCATGCCGGATGCCATCGACAGCACCCTCGCCACCCTGAGTGCAGAGACCCATACCGGCGCTGAACAGACGCTGTTGGAGAGGCTGCAACAGCGCCTGCTGAACAACTGCCGGAAGCTGGCACAGCGTTGGGCGGCGAGCCATGGCTAAAGCCTGGCATCAACCTCCGCCACGACATGGGCGACCCCATCGCCGCCACCCGCTACGCTGAGTGCGTGCTGGCCCCCGACGGCACGGTGACGGCGGTCTTGATGGCTTCAACCTCGCCTGTCTTTTCGGGGCGGATAATAGGATATGGTGCTGTCTTCATGAATTGGGGCTCCTTGTAGACGATAGTCATTTTCCTCGGGCGGAAGGCTCCGAACCTCTAGCTGTAAGCTTCAGACCTTTGATGGGAAATGAGAGTCTGTCCCTCAATCGTCCCAGAAGGTACGACAGATCGCCTAGGACCCAGCGATAGGTAGGCTTTCTAAGTACACATAGTCGGTCAGGTGTCACTACCTCACTCCCACTCAATCGTCGCGGGGGGCTTGCTGCTCACGTCATAGGTGACGCGGGAGACGCCGGTGATCTCGTTGATGATGCGGTTGGAGACCTTCTCCAGCAGCTCATAGGGCAGGTGCGCCCAGCGGGCGGTCATGAAGTCGATGGTCTCCACGGCGCGCAGAGCGATGACCCACTCGTAGCGGCGGGCGTCGCCGACCACGCCGACCGAGCGCACCGGCAGGAAGACGGCGAAGGCCTGGCTGGTCTTGTGGTACCAGTCGGCGTTGTGCAGCTCCTCGATGAAGATGGCGTCCGCCTCGCGCAGGATGTCGGCGTATTCCTTCTTCACCTTGCCGAGGATGCGCACACCCAGGCCCGGCCCCGGGAAGGGATGACGGTAGACCATGTCGTAGGGCAGGCCGAGCTCGACGCCGAGCTTGCGCACCTCGTCCTTGAACAACTCGCGCAGCGGCTCGACCAGGGAGAGCTTCATGGTCTCGGGCAGGCCGCCGACGTTGTGGTGCGACTTGATCACGTGGGCCTTGCCGGTCTTGGCGGCGGCGGATTCGATCACGTCCGGGTAGATGGTGCCTTGGGCCAGGAAGTCCACGCCTTCGATCTTGCCGGCCTCATCATCGAAGATGTCGATGAAGGTGTTGCCGATGATCTTGCGCTTGAGCTCAGGGTCGGCCTCGTCCTTGAGCCTGGAGAGAAACAGATCCTCGGCATCCACGCGGATCACCTTGACACCCATGTGGCGGGCGAAGGTCTCCATCACCTGGTCGCCCTCGGCCTTGCGCAGCAGGCCATTGTCGACGAAGACGCAGGTCAGCTGGTCGCCGATGGCCTTGTGCAGGAGTGCGGCCACCACCGAGGAGTCGACCCCGCCAGAGAGTCCCAGCAGCACATGGCGGTCACCCACCTGGTCGCGGACCCGGGCGATCTGGTCCTCGATGATCTGGGCCGGAGTCCACAGCCGCTCGGCGCCACAGACGCCCAGCACGAAATGCTCGAGAATACGCAGGCCCTGCAGGGTGTGGGTCACCTCTGGATGGAACTGCACCCCGTAGAACGCCTTCTCCTCCCAGGCCATGGCGGCGATGGGGCAGCTCGGGGTGGAGGCGGTGACGGTGAATTTGCTCGGTAGCCGGGAAACCTTGTCGCCGTGGCTCATCCACACATCGAGGAGATTCCTGCCGGTCTCGTGGTCGATGTGGTCCGAGATGTTCCGGAACAGCGCCGTCTCTTCATCGATGCGGATCTGCGCGTAGCCGAACTCGTGGACCCGGGAGCCCTCCACGGCGCCGCCGAGCTGCTCGGCCATGGTCTGCATGCCGTAGCAGATGCCCAGCACCGGCAGGCCCATCTCGAACACGCACGCCGGCGCGCGGGGCGAGTCCAGCTCGGTGACCGACTCCGGCCCGCCGGCGAGGATGATGCCGTTGGCGGCGTACTCGCGGATCTCGTCCTCGGTGATATCGAAGGCGCGGACCTCGGAGTAGACGCCGATCTCGCGCACGCGGCGGGCAATCAACTGGGTGTACTGGGAGCCGAAGTCAAGGATCAGGATCTTGTGGGCGTGAATGTCTTGCATGAAATGGCCACCGCCTTTGTGGACTCGAGCGCTGCGGCTCGAATCACCGTCTACTAGGAATGAAGAAGGAAGAGTGAAGAAGGAAGAGGCGGCCCTGTCCCGTCTCTTCACGTCTCATCTTCCCTCTTATCTCTTCTTTCTACCCTCTCGTGCGAACGTTAGCTTGCCCGGTAGTTGGGGGCTTCCTTGGTGATCTGCACGTCGTGAACGTGGGACTCGTTGAAGCCGGCCCCGGTGATCTTCACGAACTCCGGCTTGGTGCGCATCTCCTGGATGTCGCGGCAGCCGGTGTAACCCATGGAGGCACGCAGGCCGCCCATCAGCTGGTGGACGATGGCGCTCATCATGCCCTTGTAGGGCACGCGACCCTCGATGCCTTCCGGCACCAGCTTCTCGGCGCCCTCACTCTTGTCCTGGAAGTAGCGGTCGCTGGAGCCATGGGTCTGGGACATGGCGCCCATGGAGCCCATGCCGCGGTAGGCCTTGTAGGTGCGGCCCTGGTAGAGCTCGATCTCGCCCGGGGCCTCCTCGGTGCCGGCCAGCAGGCCACCGGCCATCACGCTGCTGGCACCGGCGGCCACGGCCTTGGCCATGTCGCCGGAGAAGCGTATGCCACCGTCGGCGATCAGCGGGATGTCGTAGGGCACCAGGGCCGCGGCGACGTTGGATACGGCGGTGATCTGCGGCAAACCCACGCCGGTCACCACGCGGGTGGTGCAGATGGAACCCGGGCCGATGCCGACCTTGACCGCATCGGCCCCGGCCTCGGCCAGGGCCTTCGCGGCCTCGGCAGTGGCGATGTTGCCGCCGATGACCTGGATCTGCGGGAAGTGTTCCTTCACCCAGCGAACGCGCTCGATCACGCCGCTGGAGTGGCCATGGGCAGTGTCGACCACCACCACGTCGACGCCGGCCTCGGCCAGGGCGGCCACGCGGTCGGGCGTCTCTGGGCCGGTGCCCACGGCTGCGCCGACCAGCAGGCGGCCGTCGTCGTCCTTGGCGGCGTAGGGGAAGGTGCGGGCCTTCTCGATGTCCTGGAAGGTGACCAGGCCGCGCAGGCGGAACTCGTCATCCACCACCAGCATCTTCTCGATGCGGTGCTCCTGCATCTTGCCCTTGATGATGTCCAGGCTGGTGCCCACCTGCACGGTGACGAGCTTCTCGCCGGGGGTCATGATGTCGTAGACGCTGTCGCCGTGGTTGGGCTGGAAGCGCATGTCGCGCTGGGTCACCAGGCCCACCAGAGCCTCCCCTTCCACCACCGGGAAACCGGAGAAGCCGTGCTCCTCGGCCATGGCCAGCAGGTCGGCCAGCTTGGCCTTGGGCCCCACGGTGACCGGATCCTTGACGATCACGCTCTCGTGCTTCTTGACCTTGCGCACCTCGTAGGCCTGCTGGGCGATGGTCATGCTCTTGTGGATGATGCCGATGCCCCCTTCCTGGGCCATGGCAATGGCCAGGCGAGCCTCGGTGACGGTATCCATGGCGGCGGAGACGAGCGGGATGTTCAGAAAGAGATCCCGAGTCAGGCGGGTCCGGAGATTGACGTCATTGGGCAGGACCTCGGAAAACCCGGGGACGAGTAATACGTCATCGAACGTAAGAGCTTCTTGGGCCATACGTAGCATATGCGGTAACACCCAGTGAAGTTGTGGAGGAGGGAGTGAAGTTAATCCCCTATTATAACGGGCCGAGGGGGTCGACGTCATCCATTCGGGGCTCGTCCAGCCATGGTAGGCTAGGCACGTCACCCTGCCGAGACCCGTGTCATGTCCCCCAGCGACACCTCAGCGCCCAGCCCTGCCCTCTCCGTCAGTGACGTGAACCGCCGCGCCCGCCAGGCGCTGGAGCGGGATATCGGCGAGCTCTGGGTGGAGGGCGAGCTCTCCGGCGTCTCGCGTCCCGGCTCGGGGCATGTCTACTTCACCCTCAAGGACGACAACGCCCAGTTGCGCTGCGCCCTCTTTCGCACACGAGCACGCTTCGTGGCCTCGCCCATGCGCGATGGCGATCTCGTCAGGGTGCGGGGCCGGCTGTCGATCTTCGAGCCCCGTGGCGATTACCAGCTGATCGTCGAGGCCGTTCAGGCCGCCGGGCTGGGCGACCTTCTGGCCGCCTTCGAGCGGCTCAAGGCCCGCCTCGATGCCGAGGGGGTGTTCGCCAACGCCAGGCCCCTGCCCTACCCGCCCCGCCATCTGCTGGTGCTGACCTCGCCCACCGGGGCGGCGATCCGCGATGTGCTGGCGGTCCTCTCCGCGCGCTGGCCCCTGGTGCAGGTGACGCTGATCCCGGTCCCGGTGCAGGGCCGCGAGGCCGCGCCGGCGCTGATCTCGGCGCTCGGCATGCTCAACCGTCAGCAGCCGCTGGACCCGGCCCGTGACGCCATCCTGATTACCCGCGGCGGGGGCAGCCTGGAAGACCTCTGGGCCTTCAACGACGAGCACCTGGCCCGGGCGGTCTTCCATTCGCGACTGCCGGTGATGTCGGCGGTGGGCCACGAGGTGGACGTGACGCTGGCCGACTTCGCCGCCGATGTCCGGGCACCCACGCCCTCGGCGGCAGCCGAGCAACTGGTGCCCGACCGTCGCGACCTGGCCGCACGACTGGCCTCACTGGAAAGCCGCCTGCGACACCTCCAGGGCGCACGCCTGGAGCGCGAGGCTCAGCGACTGGATCATCTGCGCATCCGCTTGAGACACCCCCGCGAGGCCCTCGAGCGCCAGCGGTTGAGCTTGACCCAGCTGGAGGCCCGGCTGGCGCGCGCCATCGAGGCACGACTGGCAACGGAACGAGGCCGCGCCGGACTTCTCGCCCGGCGGCTGGCCGCTCACCCACCCGAGCGTCAACTGGATGAGGCCAAGCGGCGACTGGCTCGGTCATCCGAGCGACTGTTACCCGCGATGCAACGCGGACTCGACCGACACCGTGACCGCCTCTCGGGTCTGGCACGGGAACTCCAGGCCGTCAGCCCGCTGGGGGTACTCGGCCGAGGCTACGCGATCCTCGAGGACGAACGGGGCCGGGTCGTCCGCCGGGCGGCCGACACCGCCCCCGGCCAGGCGCTCGAGGCACGGCTGGGCGAGGGGCGCCTCGCCCTCCGGGTACTCGACAGCAGCGGCGAATGAACCCGACGAGAGTGCGACAGCCCGTCCCCTGACTAGCCCCGCCGGCGGCCATTATTTTAGTATCGTCTGAAGTTAAAACATCAAAGAATTAGGAAGGCCGCGCTTGGCCATTGTCGAGACGGCCGACAGACCCGACAATGTCGGAACCCTCCGGACAGCTTTCACTGCCTGCATGGCAGGACTCGTGCCGGCAGCTTCACCCACCCGAAAGAAAGGGAGTTGCACCATGTCACTGCGCATCAATGACGTTGTACCCGACTTCGAGGCCGATACCAGCCAGGGCCCGATCCGCTTCCATGAGTGGATCGGCGACAGCTGGACCATCCTGTTCTCGCACCCGAAGGACTTCACCCCGGTCTGCACCACCGAGTTCGGCGCCGTCGCAAGGCTCAGCGAGGAGTGGAAGAAGCGCGGCACCAAGGTGATCGGCATCTCCGTGGACGGCGTGGAAGACCACAAGAAGTGGATCAATGACATCGCAAGCTATGCCAGCTGCGATGTCGGCTTCCCGATCATCGCCGACGAGGACCTCAAGGTCGCCAAGCTGTTCGACATGCTGCCGGCCGAGGCCTACCTGCCGGACGGGCGCACCCCGGCCGACAGCGCCACCGTGCGCTCGGTGTTCATCATCGGGCCGGACAAGCAGCTCAAGCTCTCCATGACCTACCCGATGA
>NZ_JBDNGD010000464.1:0-2464 GCF_041689495.1 Halomonas sp.
CGCCTTGAGGGTGGTCTTCAGCGACTTGTAGGGGTCGTTGGCGCCGAGGAAGTAGGCCTGGCGAACGAAGAAGCTTTCCTCGTTGTAGTCGGTGTCGATGAACCAGCAGGCGATGCCGTCGGCGCTGTCGGAGCGGACTTCACCGGTATTGGGGTGGAAGACATCCACGCCGTTGACCTTGACCCGTATCTGCCCGGGCTCACCATGGCCTGTTCCATTCGGGCCAGCGGCATCGAGGATATCGATATCCGGTTCGCCGAAGATGACGAAGAGGTTGCCCTTGCCGGTGTTCTTGAGGTCGTCGGCCATGTGCAGGTCGGCATTCATGCGCGCCTTGAGCACGGGAATGCGGCCGAGCTTGTCGAACTCGCTGGAGTGGGCGTCGTAGTTGAAGGCGCAGGCAATCAGCACATCGAAGTCAGCGTCGCCGGCTTCGCGGGCGGCGGCCACCAGGTCCGGTCGGGAGACGGTGCCGAACTCGGGACCGATGAAGATGGCGGCGCGTTTTTCCTTGCCGGATGCCTCGTCGCTTTCAAGCTCTTTACCTTCAAGCCCTTTACCCTCAAGAAATCGCCCCTCGGCGCAGACCAGATCGCCCGGCCAGGGGGTAAGGGCCGTGAAGGTGATCCGGTCGTCCTTGTGGGCCTGCTGGACTCCGGCGGTCTTGAGATTTTCCAGAATGATCTGCGTGAAGTCGCGCTCTTCACCGTAGGCACCGTCGCCCTCGGCAACCGCGGGGTCGATCAGTTCGTCGTTTTCATCAACGCCCAGCACTCGGTGGGGCGAGAGGCTCTCGACGGTGAAGGGCCCGGCGACGCGGACCTTCTTATTGTCCGGGTAGGGCTTGTCGTAGAGGAATTCGTGGTCGGCCTTGGCGGTGATGGAGGCGTCGATCTCCTGCTGGCGGGCGATGCGCTGATCCCACCACTTGGCGTGTAGCTTCTTGGCCTCTTCTGGCCACTCCTCACCCGGCTCTCGGGGAATTTCCCATTCTTCCCAGTTGGCCGCCAGGGCCTCGTTGATCTGCTCGCGAAGTGGTTCCAGTGTCTCCCGGAACCGGTCCCAGATCACATCGATCTCGGTGTTGTTGGCTATTAGGCCAGAAGTGATATATGAGCATCGCCGATAGACAAATCCGTGCCTAATACTACCTTTAGTTCGGGTGATAGAAGGCGCATGGTGAGTTATCTCTGCCTCTTTTTTTTGTCCCGCCGGGCTATCAGTTAGCATGTAATAGGGATAAAGCGTGCCCATAATACGCGCACGAGTGAGTGCTAACGCTACACGAGAGGTGTCGATTGTAATCCAACGACGGCCCCATTTTTCGGCTGCAGTTGCAGTGGTCCCAGAGCCGCAAGTAGGGTCTAAAACCAAGTCTCCAGGGTCCGTTGCCATTAGTAGGCATCTTTCAACAATGCGCTCGTTGGTTTGTACAACGTATACTTGATCAGATGCACCGCCGAACCCATCCCACCAATTTGAAATGGATTTGTATGGGAAGTCATCTAGATATCTTTTAAAGTCTAACGATGTCTTGCTGCGGACAAGGCGGTCGGCAACTAGATTTCTATCCATCCCGCTCAACCCTTGTTCAGGCTGAATGGATGTGTGGCTCCAGCATCGCCCTTTTGGCGGTGATACTGGGTCACCATCTAGGGAGATGGGCTTCATTTGATTTTTTCGCTCCCCTCCATTTGTTATGGGCCAAGGTCGGAAAAGCCTTCCGTTGGGGAACTCTTGTGCGATTCTCCTGGGAGTTGCTCGGAAATCTATATTTTCCCCTTCTTCATCATGGTATTTCTTTAGATTATATTTGTTTCCATTAGGATGTTCTATGCGAGAAAATTCATTTACTGTCTCGCCATCAATGCTTCTTTCCTCATAAAGGGGGTGGAATTTTGTTATTCCTTCTGACCTTGGTTTTTTTGAGTACCAGAGGATGAAATCATTGATCGGGTCCATTAATGATGATTTTTGACTTCCTTTTTTCTTTACAAGGATTTCAGTAACAAAGCAGTCTTCGCCAAAAACTTCGTCCATTACTGCTCGGATACGGTGAACATTTTCATCGCCTATTTGTACGAAAATAGATCCAGAGTCGTCTAGTAATTCGTGTGCTACGGTCAGCCGGTCACGCAGATAAGAGAGGTAGGAGTGAATGCCGTCCCGCCAAGTATCGCGAAAGGCTTTAACCTGTTCTGGCTCACGGGTGATGTGGTCGGCTTTGCCATCCTTGACGTCACGGCTGGTGGTGGACCACTGGAAGTTGGAGTTGAATTTGATCCCATAGGGTGGATCGAGATAGATGCACTGCACCTTGCCGCGCAGGCCCTCGCGCTCGGCCAGGCTGGCCATGACTTGCAGGCTGTCGCCGAGGATCATGCGGTTCTGCCACTTGCCTTCGTGCTGGTAGAACTCGGTCTTGTCGGCGTCTTCCGGCAGGCCGTTGAAGTCGCCGAACAGA
>NZ_JBDNGD010000465.1:0-5037 GCF_041689495.1 Halomonas sp.
ACCCCGAAGCTGGTCTCTCCCAGGACCCCGCGACCGGTTATCCTCGGCCGCCGCGGCGCGAGTTCAAGGGTCGCGGCAGCTTCGTGGAGCGCTGTCCGGAGTGCGACCTGCCGGCACTCAACTGTCTATGCCCCTACCGGACCAGTGCCGAGAGCGAGGCCCGGGTATGGTTGTTGACCCATCCCATGGAGCACCACAAGCCTACCAACACCGGGCGGCTGATCCGCGATGTGCTGCCGGACACCGAGGTCTTCACCTGGTACCGCACGGTGCCGGACCCGCGATTGCTGGCGCTGCTCGATGAGTCGCGCTACTCGCCCTTCGTGGTCTTCCCCGATGACCAGCCGGACTACGCCGACCGGGTAGTGGGCGTCGAGGCCGTGACCCGGGCCAAGGCGGACGGCCGCATCCCCGTCCTGCTTCTGCTCGACGGTACCTGGCGCCAGTGCCGGCGTATCTTCCGCAAGAGTCCCTATCTCGACGCCTTTCCGGTCCTGCCGCTGGTCACCGAGCGCCAGACCCGCTATCGCTTGCGCAAGCCGGCTTCGGCCTCGCATCTCTGTACCGCCGAGGTGGCGGCCGAGTTGCTGCGCCAGAGTGGTGATCACCGGGCCGCCGGGGTCCTGGACGACTATTTCGATGCCTTCAATGACAGCTACGCCGCCAGCCGGAAGTTCGAGAAGCTCGACGCCCCGACGGCGGCAATGCGGCGCCTGCTGGCGCGCCGGGAGGATGAAAGAGAGGCCTGATCAGCCGCCGAACAGCGCGCCGGCGATGCGGAAGCCGGCGATCCAGGTGCCGGCGGCGGAGCCAAGGGTGGCCATGATGAACACCAGCAGTGTCCGCGACACCCGGTTGCGCCACCAGCCCTTGAGCTCGGTGACATCGTGGCGCAGGGACGAGAAGTCCCGCACCTTTGGCTTGCGCAGGTAGAGTTCCACACCGGCGGCCACGAAGCCGGCCCCGATGGTCGGATTGAGTGAGGTCAGTGGTGCGGCGAAGAAGGTGGCCACGACCGTCAGCGGATGCGCCAGGGCTGCCAGAGTCGCCGCGGCCGAGAGGACGCCGTTGATCAGGAACCACTCGATGACCAGTTGCCAGCCCAGCTCGGTGTTGCGCGAGAAGCCGATGGCGAATCCGGTCAGTACCAGGGCAGTGACCAGCCAGGGCAGAGCCTTCCACAGCTTCGAGGGAGGCGGCGTGGCCTCCAGCGCCTCACGTTCCACCACGGGGCTTCGGGGCTGGGGGCCTTCCAGGTGCTCGGCCATGCCCTTCATGTGGCCGGCACCGATCACCACCAGGACGTGGCGGTAGCGCCCCGGAGGGGCATCCTCCGCCAGCCGCAGGACCATGTAGCGATCACGCTCGGTGATCAGGGGGGTATAGAGCGTCTCCGATTCGGCGGCGAACTCGCTGAAGGTGGACTCCAGCACATCGCCTTCCTTGAGACGCTCAATCTCCGCCGCCGAGACTTCCTGACGGGAAAGGACGCTACCCAGCAGTCCCGAGAAGAGCCCGAAGCGTTGCCACCAGGGCACGTTGTGGTAGATGCGCTTCAACGTGATGCCCACGTCCCTGTCGATCAGCATCAGCGGCAGCTTGCGGTGGCGCGATTCCTCCAGGGCGGCGCGCATCTCGGCGCCGGGCTCGATGCCCGACTGTTCGGCCAGGCGCTGCTGGAAGGCACCCAGCGCGAGGCTGGCGGCCACCAGCCCCGCCTTGCCCTGGCGGAAAATCTCGAAGAGATCCTGGCTGGCCATGGCATCGGGATTCTCGAGGCTCTGATGGCGGGAGCTGCACAGTTCGATGGCCACGGCATCGTAGTCCCCCGAGCGGATCATTGCCCGCACGTCCGCGGCGCTCTCGGCGGAGACATGGGCGGTACCAAGCAGGGTATAGCGGGTCTCGCCGGCCTGGATGACACGGCGTGGGCCACTGGTGGCAGCCTCATGGTGGGGGGTGATCACGGGATCCTGGGAATCGGTCATGGGTGCTCGGTTCGTGAAAGTGAGGGACTGATTATCCATGAAGGCTGCCGGCGGGCCAAACCGGCTCAACGCCGCCAGAAGGCAGGCGTGAACAACACCAGTACCGTGAAGATCTCCAGGCGGCCCAGCAGCATGGCCATGACCAGGATCCACTTGGCCAGTTCCGGCAGGTCGCCGTAATGGGAGGAGGCATTGCCCAGCGCCGGGCCGAGGTTGTTCAGGGCGGAGGCGACCGATGACCAGGCGGTGACCTGGTCGACCCCGGTCGCCATGACGCCGACCAGCATCAGGAAGAAGAACATCACATAGACCGAGAAGAATCCCCATACCGCCTGGGCGATGCCGTCGGGCACACTCACCTTGCCGACCTTCACCGCGATGATCGCATTGGGATGGATCAGGCGCATCACCTCGCGCATGCCCTGCTTGAGGATCAGGATGATACGAATCACCTTCATCCCGCCGCCGGTGGAGCCTGAGCACCCCCCCACGAAGGCGGCAACGAACAGCAGGAAGGGCAGGGCACCCGGCCAGTGGGAGAAGTCGGCCACGGCATAGCCCGAGGTGGTGGCGATGGAGACCACCTCGAACAGGCCGTGGCGGAGTCCCATTTCGATGCCGTAATGGCCGGTGAGCCACAGCGAGATGACGGTGATCACCGTCAGGCCGGCCAGGAACAGCAGCAGGAAGCGTGCTTCCGGGTCTACAAGGTACTGGGACAGGCGCTTTTCCCGCCAGGCGGCAAAGTGCAGGCTGAAGCTCATCGCCGAGACGATCATGAAGCCGACACCGATCAGCTCGATCGTCGCACTGTCGAAGTGGCCGATACTGGCGTCATAGGTCGAGAAGCCTCCCAGGGCGACCGTGGAGAAGCTGTGTCCCAGGGCATCGAACCAGTTCATCCCGGCGGCCAGGTAGGCGAGAAAGCAGGTCACGGTCAGGCTCGCGTAGATGTACCAGAGGGCCTTGGCCGTCTCGGTGATGCGTGGCGTGAGCTTGGAGTCCTTGAGCGGCCCCGGGATCTCGGTACGGTAAAGTGCCATGCCGCCTACCCCCAGGGTCGGCAGGATCGCCACGGCCAGCACCACGATCCCCATGCCGCCCAACCACTGGAGCTGCTGACGATAGTAGCGTATCGATTCCGGCAGGAATTCGATGCCGGTGATCACCGTTGCGCCTGTCGTGGTCAGCCCCGAGAAGGACTCGAAGACCGCATCGGTGATCGTCAGTGCCGAGACATCGGCCAACAAGAAGGGCAGCGAGCCGAACAGGCCGAGTACGCTCCAGAACAGCACGGCGATAAGGAAGCCGTCGCGGGTACGCAGTTCCTTGCGGGCGCCGCGATTGGGCAGGTACATGGCAGCACCGGTGGCCACGGTGATAGAGATGGCGACAACGAAGGCCTCCCAGAGGCCATCGGCGAACCACAGTGAAATCAGGATCGGAGGCATCAGGGTCAGGCTGAACAGCATCAACAGCAGGCCCAGGATGCGCAGGATCATGCGCAGGCTCATTGGGCAACCCCCTCCATCACATCATGACCCGTCAAAACATGTCCTGTGGTCATCAGAAAAAGGTCAGCCCGACCTGGAAGAGCCGCTCCACGTCACGGATACGGCGCTTGTCGATCACGAAGAGGATCACGTGATCGCCGGATTCCACCACCACGTCGTCATGGGCGATCAGCACCTCCTTGCCACGCACCATGGCACCGATGGTGGTGCCCTTGGGGAGGTCGATATCACCGATGGCGCGGCCGACGACCTTGGAGGACTGGGTATCGCCATGGGCGATGGCCTCGATGGCCTCGGTGGCCCCGCGTCGCAGGGAGTGGACGTTGACGATGTCGCCGCGACGCACATGGGTCAGCAGGCTGCCGATGGTGGCCTGCTGGGGAGAGATGGCGATATCGATCTCGCCGCCCTGTACCAGGTCCACGTAGGCGGCGTTGTTGATCAAGGTCAGCACCTTCTTGGCACCCATGCGCTTGGCGAGCATCGACGACATGATGTTGACCTCGTCGTCGTTGGTCAGCGCACAGAAGATGTCGCAATCCTCGATGTTCTCTTCTTCCAGCAGGCGCTTGTTGGTGGCGCTGCCGTGGAGCACCACGGTGCGGTCGAGCCGCTCCGAGAGCAGGGTACAGCGTTCGACACTGCGCTCGATGATCTTGACCTGGTGGCTGTGTTCGAGGTGCTCGGCCAGACGCTCGCCGATGTTGCCACCGCCGGCGATCACCACCCGGCGGAAGTCGCGCTCGACCCGGTGCAACTCGCTCATCACCGCGCGGATATCGCGGCGGGCGGCGATGAAGAAGACCTCGTCGTCGGCTTCGATCACGGTGTCGCCGCGGGGAATGATGGGGCGATCGCGGCGGTAGATGGCGGCGACCCGGGTATCGACGTTGGGCATGTGACGGCGCAGGAACCCCAGGTCCTGGCCCACCAGGGGACCGCCGAAGACCGCCTTGACCGCGACCAGCTGGACCAGGCCGCCGGCGAACTCCAGGACCTGTAGCGAGCCGGGATGTTCGATCAGTCGGCGAATGTGGTCGGTGACCACCTGCTCGGGGCTGATCAGCACGTCGATGGGGACGGCTTCGTGGGCGAACAGCCCCTTGCGTGTCAGGTAAGCGGTGGCGCGCACCCGGGCGATCTTGGTGGGGGTGCGGAACAGCGTATGGGCGACCTGGCAGGCGATCATGTTGACTTCGTCGCCGCTGGTTACCGCGATCAGCATGTCGGCGTCTTCGCAGCCGGCCTGGCGCAATACCATCGGGTAGGAGCCCGGCCCGACCACGGTGCGGATGTCGAGTCGGGTATGCAGCTCGCGCAGTCGCTCGCCGTCGGTGTCGACCACGGTGATGTCGTTCTCTTCGCGGGCCAGGTGTTCGGCCAGCGTGCCACCCACCTGGCCGGCGCCGAGGATGATGATTTTCATCTATACAATGTCCGCAGCCTATCTATGCAACGTCGATTGTTGCGTTGCAATATTTAGATCAGCATAAACTACCTGCCGGCTCGGGAACAGGATGGACGGGTCAGTCCAG